>CAZWSO010000318.1:0-1505 GCA_964636485.1 uncultured Gemmatimonadaceae bacterium | reverse complement strand
TTCTGGCCGAGGGGCGGCTGCTCAATCTTGGCTGCGCCACGGGGCATCCGAGCTTCGTGATGTCCACGAGCTTCACTAACCAGGTGCTGGCGCAGATCGAGCTCTACAACAATGCCGCGAACTATGACCGGCAGGTGTACGTGCTGCCGAAGAAGCTGGACGAGCGTGTGGCGCGGCTGCACCTCGACAAGCTCGGTGTAAGGCTGACGGAGCTAACCGGGGAGCAGGCGGCGTACATCGGCGTGCCGCCGGAAGGGCCTTACAAGCCGGAGCACTACAGGTACTAGAAGATCGGAGTCTGCGGCTCAAGGGCGCGCCGGCCATGTCACTTGTGGCATGGCCGGCCGTGCGATCAGTTACGCGTTCTTGACGGAGCCAAAATGCAGGAGGGTGAGCGGGGAGTGGCCAGCAAGGTATTCCAGCAAAACTCACCGGTACTCGTCCCGCCAGAGCGCATCGAGGAACTCCCGCCCCAACCCGTGATGACGCGCCGCTTCCCGTCCCGCGCCGGGATGCACTTCGGGCCGCCACCTGAACTTTTCGGCGAGGGGGTGCGCGCGCCCCTCGACAGTGTCGGCGATCAGCGAGCCGAGCACGGGGGCGAACTTGAAACCGTGTCCGCTCCCCCCGCTCGCCACAGTCAACCCCTCGCGATCGGGGTCGCGCGCGATCCAGAAGTCCTCGTCCTCCGTGTCGGCGTATAGACAGAGGCGACGGTACACCACCTTCGCATCGGCTAGTTCGGGTAGCGCGCCGGCGAGCAGCGAACGCATCCGCTCTTCCTGCTCCGGCAAAACTGCCCGCGGCGCATCCGGGTCGATCGGTACGCCGTCGTCGTGCAAGGCCACCTTCACCACGCCATCACGGTTGAGAGGGAAGCCGTACAATCCGGTGCGCGCCACGTCGGCCGTGAACACGGGGAAGTGTCGCGCCTCGAACAGGGAGGGGTCGCGCGGCCGGAGGTGCAGCACCGGATGTCCCGTAGCGCGGATCTCGTGCGTGAAGCCGATCAGCTTTCCCGTCCAGGCGCCGGCGGCGAGAACCACGTGGTCGGCGGCGATCGTCTCGCCCGAGGCCGTGCGGATGCCGGTGACGCGACCTGCTGCTTCCGCCATTCCGGCCGCTCGCTCGCCCGCTACGAGCCGCACTCCGGACCGCTCCGCTTCCGCCACCAGCCACTCGACCACGCGTCCGCTCTCAGCCCAGCCGCCCAGTGGGTGGTAGAAGCCGTCCACAAACGCACCGCTGCGCCACGCCGGAAATCGCCGAGCGATCGACGCCGCGTCAAGCCGCTCGGCGCGGTGGCCGCGGTGCTGAAGCAGACGCCAGCTCTCATACTCGAACCCGCCGGGGGCCATGGTAGCGCGACAGACCATGAGGACGCCGGTCTCATGGTAGAGGGGATCAAGCCCGGCCGACGTTCGCGCCGCCGCCCACTCCCGCCATCCGCCGAACGACTCCTCCATGAGCGCCATGTACGCTTCATCGGCGCCATACTCCATGCG
>CAZWSO010000317.1:0-1512 GCA_964636485.1 uncultured Gemmatimonadaceae bacterium | reverse complement strand
GCGCAAACGTCTCCTCGGCGATGAGCGCCGGCACCGGGATCTCGATCCATTCTTCCCGTGGGCGCTCGTGATTGGCACTATTCCGAGTGGGCATCCCACCGCGCAGCCGCAGGGCACGCGTGACGCGCTGACGCGGGGCCACGCGAGTCTTCCCGAAGCACGCCATCCCGCGGTACGCGGGGTTGCGCAGCATCGCCCAGATCATCGAGCGTTCCCACCGTGCGCCTGGCTTGCGCGTGGCCACTCCCTGATCATTCAGCCCGCGGGTAATCGCCCCGATGCTCGCGCCCGCCACCGTGTAGCGCTCATAGACGTCCCGCACCACGCGCGCCTCGGTCTCGATGACGGCGTACGACGCAGGCGCCTCATCACGCTTGCGGATATACCGATAGCCATAGGGGGCGCCACTCAGCACGCTGATCTCGCCCGCTCGGGCGCGGTGGCGCTTTCCACGGCGCGACCGCTCGAGGATCTGCGCCCGCTCATATTCGGCAATCATGCCCTGAAACTGCACGAGCAGCTGATCTTCGGCGGTGGCACTCTGCGGCGCGTTAAGAAAGCGCGTCTCGACACCGTGGCGAGCGAGCTCTTCGATCAGCAAAATCTGGTAGGCATATTTGCGACTCAACCGATCCGGGCTGTACACCAAGACAGTCTGAATCTGTCCTTCCGCTGCCAGATCGCGCACTCGCTCCAGGCCCGGTCGCTCGAGCGTGGCGCCGCTATAGCCGTCGTCTTCGAAGATCCAGGCCTTCGGCACCTCCATGTCGAGCGTCTTCGCCAACTCGATCAACGCGGCCGTCTGGCTCGCAATCGTGTGCGCCTCGCGTTGCTGCTCCGAGGAGACCCGAGCGTAGATCGCTGCCATCCGCATGCACACGCTCCCTCACAGGGGCCTCGAGCGGGCGGGCTCGGGCCGGGACCAGAATCGCGTACGCGAGGGCCAGCTTGCTGGCCCGTAATCGATCGAATGCGTAATCGAGCTGAACGTCAAGGCGGCCATGACGCGAGTGCCGCTCAGCCACGTCGCCGATGGAAGGCGCCCAGAAATGCGGTGAGCGCCTGTGTGACGATTTGCCCGAGTGTGAGCCCACTCCGGCGCGCGTACGCGCGGAGTGCGCGCACCAGGCTCACCGGGAGTTTGAACGTGATGGCGACGGTCGGTTCGCCGGCGGGAACAGGGGCGCTCAATGTGGCGGCTTGCTCGAGGTAACGGTATGCCTGCCGCCGCGACAACGCGAACTCGTCCTCGAGCTGCCGGGCCGCATCCCCGACCTCGGTCTCCTGAGCCAGGAGTCGATAGGCGGCGTTTAGCAGCCGGGCCTTGTGCGCCTTCGTCGCTCGAGCCACGTGACATAAACATATTACTGTTTACGACGCAAGTCAAGTACCGGCTGCTCGCGCCATTCCGCGATCACGCGCTCAAACTGGAAGTTACCTTTTGCGTACGGGGAGCGATCAGCCCGCTGCTCGCGAACATCTACATGCACCGGTTTCTCCGGGCCTGGCGCG
>CAZWSO010000316.1:0-1522 GCA_964636485.1 uncultured Gemmatimonadaceae bacterium | reverse complement strand
GGTATTCCCCTGAGCGGCGCTCGATGGTGGATGAGGCCCAGGAGAATTGCAGGGCATACGCCTCTGTAGACGAGCTCCTCTGCGATCCCGGGCATGGGTGCCTGGAACCCGAGCGTTTCCGCGTCAGCCTGGCCGGGCTGAAAGAGGGCGCCGAGTGCGGCGCCCCACAACACGAAGAGCACGAGTGCCGCGGCGGCGACTACCTTGTGGTCCTGTGACTCGACAGGCGGATGAAGGGCGACTGCGGCCTGCAAGATTCGTTCGAGCCGAGCGCGGCCAATCAGCAGAGAAGCAGCGCATCAGCCGCTGTTCTCCATGGTTCGACACCGCTGTGGTCGAACGAATCTTGCGGGCTGAAATGCCCCCACATGTGACTGGCAGATGCCGGCACTCGCTTCTTTCACTGGAGGTACGACATGCTTCGCACTCTCGCCGTACTTGCAGCGATCGCGCTGCTGATGACCGCCATCGCTACCGCGGAGGCACCACCGACGCAGGCACCGCCGACGAACGAGAACCAGATCGCTTACGCCGAGAGTGCCGGCATTCCGGAGATCGCGGCGCAGGCCACGATTCTCGACGCGGAAGGCGACGTCCTGCGGCAGGGCACTAACGGGTGGACCTGCATGGCCGCACCGGGCGCCCCCATGTGCGTGGACCGGCAGTGGATGTCGTGGCTGGACGCCTACATCAACCAGCGCGACGAGGTGGAGGTCACCGCCGTTGGGATCTCATACATGCTCCGCGGCGACTCGGGCGCCAGCAACATCCACCCCTTCGCGACGGAACCGACAGCCGACAACGAGTGGGTGACCACCGGGCCGCACCTGATGATGATCGTCCCGGACCCGGCCCTGCTGGAAGGGATTCCCACGGACCCGTCTTCCGGCGGCCCCTACGTGATGTGGCGCGGCACTCCGTTCGCCCACGTGATGATCCCCGTGGAGCCGAACTCGGTGCACCTGCACCAGGCGCCGGGACAGTAGGACGTCCCCGAGACAGCACTGCCGAAAACGCTGTACGGGACGGTATCGGAGCCACGCATCCCGGTTCGGACGGCTCGATTAACAAGAGCCTTTCGAACGACTTCAAACCAGGCGCAGCAACTCGGTGTGCTCTCCGAACAGCACGTCTAGTTGGTCCGGGGGCCCGCGACCGTGCGCCCTGGCATCCGCCGAGGCGTTCGCAGGGCAGCCCTCTCCGGCACGCGCGGTTCCCGTGCACCTGACGACCCGGCGTTCCGCAGCGATCCGCCGATCGAGCGAAGCGCCGAGGTCGTCCGGCAGTGTGGGCGAGTTCCTGTTCAAGGTCACCCGAACGTCCCGGTGCGCACCTCACCGGCGCGCACGTATCTGGCACTCACCACGCCGCCCGGCGAGATGTTCGAGTCTGCCATGTCGAAGGCCGATGCCCGTGCGTCGTCGCCGAACAGGCGCTTGCCGCGTCCAAGCACGTAGGCCGGTCGGACGCGGATGATCTCGTCCACCTCAGCCTGGCGGACCATCCCCGGATCGAAGCGTTC
>CAZWSO010000315.1:0-1545 GCA_964636485.1 uncultured Gemmatimonadaceae bacterium | reverse complement strand
CTCCACCACCACGCCATCGTCGCCGAGTATTGCCCAACCCTGACGCGCGAGAGCGTAACAGAGAGTGGACTTTCCGGAACCGGTCTCACCGACGAGAAGCCAGGCACGACCGAGCGGATCCACGACGCCGGCGGCGTGCACGTAGTAGCGGCCACGCTCGCGAAGGCGGAGGATGGCGCCGGTGCGGGCGAGGTCGCGTCGAGCCTGGCGTGAAGCGTGTTGGTAGCCGGCGCCGGGGCGGAGGCGTCCGGAGATCACATCGAGCTCGGCTTGCTCGAGTACGTGGGTGAGGCGTGTGGAGCTCGCGACGGTCGCGCCGATCACCCTGTCCATCTGCCAGCGAGCCTCAGCTTTGGTCGCGGAGGCGAGAGTCGGGACGCAGGAGCTTGCCGGAGCGGTGGGAGGCACGTGTCCTCAGGGCGGTCGAAGACTCCCGAGGCCCGGTGATCAGGACCCGCCGGGCGGGATCTGATCGCACGGGTACGGCTGTCCAGTGCTGTCAAAGCACGACTGATTCTGGAACAGCAGTGAAAAATAGCCTACCGAGGCGCTCTGGGTGAGCACGGTGAGCGAGGCGTGCCGAGTGAGCACCGGGGAGTGCCACTCGCGTTTCCGCTGCCCTTCTATGCTGCGACCGTCGTGGGACATGCAGGTCCGGTTGTCGTCAGATGCGCCTGAAATCGGCGCGAGGCCACGCACCTGCACAGGGACGAGCCGTTACGGGACGAGGTTACAAGTTCCTTTACAGTCCGGTGGAGCCGATCTCGTAGCTGACGCTGGAGTACCAGGCAGTTGCCTGATCGGTGCTGCTGAACCAGAAGTAGGCGCCTTCTGGCATGGTCGCACCGGAGGCCGCCGGTAGATTCGAGAACGGAACGGTCAGCACCGGCGTCAGCGCCGTCCATGGCACGTAGGCCTCGGCCCGCTGGAGCTCGACGTTCTTCACTATGCGCACGGTGATTGCGCCCGAGGGGAGGGCAACGTGAGAAACGAAGGCGCTCCCCGCCTCGTTCGTGAAGCCCATGCGGTTCCTGGAGAAGGCGAACCGAATCAGCCGATCCGTGTCCTGCATCGCGAGGACGATGCGGGGATGGTTTCCGTTCTGCGCGGCGACCGGACGGATCTCGGCAGTCATGTTGGCGCTCTGCTCCGGGCCGAGCGAGTCGCTTCGGAAGAACGCCACGCCGCTGTTGACGGACGACCCCACCTGAAGGCAGGGAGACACGGGGCAGTCCGGGTGCGTCACGATCGCATTGGAGACCAAGCCACTGCTCACCCGCTTCCACAAGGGCTCCGAACCCTCGTGGGGGAGCGAGTCGGTTCGGTAGCTCACCGTCCAGCTGGACTCGAGATCGCCGTTCGGCGGCGTCCATGGCGCGCTCACCGCGACACCGAAGGCAAAGTTCGTGACGTCCTCGTCGGCCCGAAAGGTCCAGGCATGTTGCGCCGCCGAGAGATCGCCGCCGGAGTTGGCGACCCCGTCGTTCGCCTCCAGGATCTCCGCCCAGTACCAGTATGGCTGGTTGGGCGATTCGAACTGGCTCC
>CAZWSO010000314.1:0-1630 GCA_964636485.1 uncultured Gemmatimonadaceae bacterium | reverse complement strand
GGAATCGCCTCATCGCGTGGACGGCGCGAGAGGGCGAAGACGGCATGCTCGCGGACGTCCAGGTCCACGGAGTCCGAGGAGATCATGCCCTCGAGCTCGGCGGTGATCCGCTCCCCGGCCGCCTGTGCAACCCAGAATGTAGCTGTGCGACGGACGCGACCAGGACGGTTTTCGTCCTTTGCAAGCGCAAGGAGCTCGCGCCAGATGTCGGCGCTGTCGGCCAGCGTCGCCGCCGAGATCGCGCGCTCGGCTGACCTATCCTCGGCAGTCGACGCCAGCGATACGAGAAAGTGCGCTGCCTCCGCTGCCGAAACGGCGCCCAGGTCCGAGACCAGCCCGTCGGATGGCAGCCACTCACCGCCCACGTATGTACGCACATCGGTCACGCGCCCACGCTCGAGCGAGAGCGCCACGCGAACCGGCTCCCGGTGGCAGCCGCTCTCCCACTCGCCGTCCCGTGCCCGCCGCACTACCCAACCTTCACCCTGCTGATGTCCGCACACGCCCTCGCGCGCCGCGAAGGTGAATCGCACATCTCCATCGCGAACGGCGGAGACCCGATCGGATAGTCGCTGCGCGGCGGCATGATCCGGAAATGCGATGAGTGCGGTCAGCGCCATGAGCGCGCCGGCTCCGAGGCAGAATGTACTGATCATGGCGTGATCACCTCCCGCAGCACATCGGCAGCGCGCGGATCCTTGGACTGGCCCAGCCAGAAGATGGCGTGCTTGCGCAGCTCCGGATCTCGCTCCCGGCGTACTATGTCGATCAGCTTCGTGGTCGTCTCCTCGGTGCGGCGCTGCGAGTACAGGTAGATGAGCTGCTCCTTCATCTCACGGTCCGTGACCCGCTCGTAGAGCTCTATGAGCTGCGCGGACGGCAGCGTTCGCCGCTGCGAAGCCCAGAACAGCGCGCGCTTGCGCAGCTCGATCGGCTCGTCGGAACGCAGCGCGATGTTCATGAGCCACTGCACATCCCCTTCGTCGGCGGACCGGGAGAGGGAGAAGAGGATGTGGTCCTTGATCTTTCCGTCCTGTATCCGGCCGTAGAGCGAGCGCAAATACTCGCTGTCACCGCCGCGGCGCTGGGCCATCCAGAAGACGGCACGCTGCCGCAGCTCAGTGGGCGCACGCTCATCTTCGACGACGCGGCGAAGAATGGCCGGCGCGCGCTCGCTGGGATGCCGGGAGAGGGCGAACAGCGCCCGCTCGCGAAGCTGATCGTCGGTGCCGTTGAGCAGAATGTCTTCCAGCGCCGACACGGCACCCTCTGTGTTCACGCTTGCCAGCCAGTGTACCGCCTGGCCGCGAACCTCGTCATCAGGATCGTTGCGGGCGACGTCGAGCAATATGCGATCCGTTTCCGGCACGCGCTTCTGCTGAACCAGGAAGACGGCGCGGCGACGCAGCTCCACCGAGCACGGATCGCGGCGCTGGAGCACCTGCTGGAGAATGGGCATCGCACGCTCGGCGTCTACCTGCATCAGCGCGTTGAGCGCGGCAACCCGAACCTCGTGATCGTCATCGTCCGGACAATCGGCTGGACGCCTACTCCGCCCGGTTGCCGGCGCCCGGGCCGGCGAGGGGGGCGCAACCTGTGCGGGAGCCGCCCTCGGCGCGGGTACCGGCGC
>CAZWSO010000313.1:0-1701 GCA_964636485.1 uncultured Gemmatimonadaceae bacterium | reverse complement strand
CAAGTTGGTCAGCGGCGGCGCGCTCGGTCTCTGGATCACGATGGCGGATCTGCCAGACGCAACGTGACAGTTGTTGCACGCCATGGTGAGCTGATCGTATGCCTCCGCGAAGGCGGCTCGATCGCCCGCCTCGACGGCGGCTTCCAGTTCGCGCACGGCAGGAGTGGTCATCTGCCGCAGGAGTGCTGCGACCTGGATCTCCCGGTACACTGGGTGTTTTTCTTCGATGTCCTCGATCAGCTCCTTCAACTCGTGCACCATGTAGTCAGCCAGCGGCCAGTTGCCGGCGTCGGCGGCGAACCATGTCGTCGCGTGTCGCATCCCGAGGTCGACCATCAGGGAGTGCAGCCCGGGGGTGAACAGAGCTTCCAGCTCTTGCATCCGGGCGTCATCGGTCGTGGCATCCGGGGTGCGGGCACAGCCGCTCACGTGGAGCAGTCCGGCAAGGAGGGCGCCCAGCAAGAAACGTGGTGCGATCGTCATATCGTCCTCTTCGGCGGTTGGAGGTGGCGGCGCGTGGATACCGAATGGGCTGCCTCGTCGACTGATCAGGCACCAACGCGCTGATTCAGAAGCGGAGAGTCGTCCGAATGTACACGTCGCGGTCCTGTCGCCGTTGCGCCGCTTCCGTTCGGAGGCGCCAGTCCCGGCGGCTCCGAAACCTCATGTCAAGCCGACCCCACGGTGCATAATGCCAGTAGTAGCGAGCCTCCACCTCCCGATTGTTTTCCCGGATGTCCGGCGAGATCAGCCAGGCGTCTCCGACCTGCGAGAACACGATCCCCAGTGAGTGGCGTTCGCCCATCTCCATGATGTTGGCGGAGATCTCGATGGCAACCGCGTCACCGCGGCCGCGAGCGGCCGTGCCTGTCCCGAGCAGCTGCCTCTGCGGCGCACCGGATGCCGCACCTGCCTCGACTCCAAGTACAACCCGACCACCGAGCACCGTGCCCGGCGGTTGCGCCGCGAGGCGGACGACAAGGGCGACGTAGTCTCCGCGCACCGCCGCCGGATCTGTGGACGGCACGACACCCGGCATGTAGGTCAGGCCGATCTCGCGCTGAATCAGTGGACCCCAGCGGCCCTCGAGCTGTGTCGCCGTAAAGACCGTCACCGTGCTGCGCGACCCCGTGACGTCGAGCGGTCGGCGCACCACGTTGGTCGGCCCGTTGTTGCCGTTTCGCTGGAGAACCAGGTGTTGCCGCCAGCCATCGCGGAGGAGCACGGAGGCGTGCAGTCCGTCGGTCCACGACACGTCGGTGTTGGGACTGTCGTTCCGGTCCAGCGACTTGCGCGGGACGCCCGCCAGCTCGAACGACGTCTGCATACGTCCCACACGGAGCTGCAAGCGGTCGGCGGATCGCCATCGGAGATACGCTTCGTCCAGGGTAAACTCGCCCAGATCAAGTCCGTCCGTCGTCGGCACGTAGTCACGCATGTAGAAGCGGAGCGTCTCCTGATCGGTCGAGAGCCGTCCGGCCGCCCGGAGGCGAACCGCCCAGGCCGCTGACGGCGTCCACCAAGCGCCGAGCTGGGTGCGCATCCGAAGGTCGTGCACTTCAGTCGAGCTGCCGTCGCGATCCGTGCGCCAGGCGCCGTGATAGCCGGGCCGCAGAGTCAGATCCGCGCGGAGGAGGCTGACGGGCTGCTGGGCGTAAGCCTGGCCGGGGCCCGAGTGCAGCAAAGCCGCGATCGCGAGCA
>CAZWSO010000312.1:0-1702 GCA_964636485.1 uncultured Gemmatimonadaceae bacterium | reverse complement strand
TATGCTGGTGGGAGCGGCGGCGGCAGCCGGCCGTCGCATTCCGCGCGAATGCGTCGCGTCATCGGGCGCGCGGTCGGCCGACGCATCGATGATCAGCTCGCCCTGCACCGCCGTACGCCGGCGGTGTCCAAGCGGCAGATAGTACGCCTCGCCCGGCGCCACGCAGATCGAGAGGGCGATGAGAGTGGAGCGCATCGCATCCACTTCCATAGGACTCGTCGCATCCACCACGGTCTCGGTGGCCAGAGCAATGCAGGGCGCCGCCCGCGCACGGCGCGCGAGCTCGACAAGAGCCTCAGGCGTGTCCACGGTGACATAGTGGCGGCGTTCCTGCTCGACCTCCGGCGCCCCGGCGTCGCCTGCCATGCCCTTGGCAAGGGAGTGGAACTCCAGCTCGACGAACAGCTCCGTGAGTGCCCGCCGGTCCGGCTCGCGGACGCGAAGGGTGTCGAGGTCGAGCTGGACCGGCAAATCGTCGCGAATGGTTACCAACTGGCGCGACAGTCGCGCGCGGTCGGCGTGCTCGAGCAGCGCCTCCCGCGGGCGCTTCTTGGTGATCTCCGGCGCGTGGGCGATGATCGATTCGATGTCGCCGTAGGCCGACACCAGCTCGCGCGCCGTCTTGTCGCCGATGCCGGGTACGCCCGGTACGTTGTCCGAGCTGTCGCCTACCATCGCCAGGTAGTCGACCACGCGCTCCGGAGGAACGCCAAGCCGATCGTCGGCGTTCTCTACGCCGACCCAGTGCTCCTCCACGCTCGCCGGCCCGCCGCGGCCGGGATTGAGCAGCCAGATGCCGGAGCGCACGAGCTGCTGGAAGTCCTTGTCGCCGGAGATCACCACCACGCTCACTCCAGCGCGCACACCCTGCACGGCGAGAGTGCCGATTACGTCATCGGCCTCGTAGCCCTCGAGCGACAGGATCGGGATGCGGTACGCCTCGAGCATCTGACAGATGCGCTCCATCCCGCGGTCGAAGTCCGCCTGAAGCTCCTCGGTGAGTTTTTCCCGCGTGGCCTTGTAGTCGGCATACGTCTCATGCCGGAATGACAATCCCGAGTCGTGCACCCACCCGAGGTACTCGGGACGGTGCTTATCGATCAGCCGCTGGAGAAAGTTGGCGATGCCCCATGCCGCCGACGTGTTCTCCCCTCTGCTGGTCGTCAGCGGCCGCGAGATCAGCGCATAGAAAGCGCGATAGATGAGCGCGTAACCGTCGACGAGGAAGAGGCGCGGCGGTGGTGGTGGCATAGCCGAAAGATGTGCGACTGGCGCAGTAGTGTCAGGGCCGTGAAGCCACAAACTCCTCGGGCAAACACCACGCGCCCTCTCCCTTGCGGAAGAAGGCGCGCGGAATTCCGAAGTGCCTTTCCGGTCCCGGTGACAGAACCGATGGCCTATCGGTGGGGGCTCAGACTCGCGTTACGTTGGCGGCGTGTAATCCCTTGGCGCCAGTCTGAATCTCGAACTCCACCTCCTGCCCCTCGGCGAGTGTCTTGAATCCGTCCATGGTGATCGCGGAGAAATGCACGAAGACATCCTCGCCACCGTCTTGCTCAATGAAGCCGTATCCCTTGGCGTCATTGAACCACTTCACTTTACCTCTGGCCATCGCCCTGCCTCCTGCGGGGTGATTCGTTCTCGGCACTACATTGTGCGAGCAGACCTACAGTAGCCTGCGGGCGCCTATATAGACACGGAC
>CAZWSO010000311.1:0-1703 GCA_964636485.1 uncultured Gemmatimonadaceae bacterium | reverse complement strand
CGCGGCGCTCCAGCATGCGCGCGACGGTGGATTTACCACTCGCGATGTTCCCGGTCAAACCCACGTGGAGCATCCGTCCGACTCCTGCCTGCGACGGCTACCTGACCGGCACAGGAGAAACTGGATAACGAGATCGCGCACCGACTCGCTCGGCCACAGGGACCCGCCGCATCGAAAGGCACCACCACTAACTGCGCCTTTGTTACGCCGGGGATACGCGGACACGATACGGCCCTTTTACCGTTGCCCAGCCCGATCGAGCGCCGACAGATGCCGTAAATCGTATCGGCGACAACTATCTCACCATCAACGACGTTGCGGAAGACCATATCCACCACGTTGGCGTCTTCCTCAGGATCGGCGACCTGAAAGGTAAGATCCACCCGGTTGTCCCGAACGGTGCCAGCTATCTCCGTTACAGCGGGGGCGCTGGGAGCCATGGGCGCCAGCACCTGCTGAAGCTCCAGGCTCGGGTTCCCGCGCTTATCGCGAGCCCGCAGCTTCACGAACGCGAAGTCGGCGTCGGGGGGAGTGGGCAGGGGCGGAGGTCCACGACGAGAGGAATCCTCAGCTCGGTACTGTCGGCGCTCACGCGAGCCGTCGCCAGCGCGAGCACGGACGACTCCCTGGACCCGCCACGCTCACCGCCGAGCCAGACGATTCGCACCTCGACAATGGCTCCGGGCAGCACACCCTCGAGCGCAAGCGCGACGTGCGCGTGGTCGCCTCCCGGGCCGATAGGAGAATCATCGAGGCAGGCAACCGCAACGAGCACGATGGCCAGCAGTGAAAGTCTGGCGACGGGCATGGCCTACGGCGGTGGGAGACGGGCGAACCGGCGCAACGAGATCCGTGGCGGAAGGCGTGAGCTCTTACCAGGGACGCGCGCCGTGGGCTCAGGCCAACTCGTTAGAGGAGAGGGACTTGGTCCTCGTCACGTCGGGGCACGTGGTGGCAGTGTCGGCACCGCGCCTCGTACGCCTCGTTTCCCCCAACCATAATCGTCGGCGAGTCGTAACGCGCCGGCTTTCCACCTATGAGCCTCTGGTTACGAGTGGCCGGTCCGCCGCAGACCACGCAGATGGCGTGCAGTTTGGTTACCTGGTCCGCGATTGCCATGAGTTGAGGCATGGCGCCGAACGGTTCTCCGCGGAAGTCGGTGTCGGTGCCGGCCAGGATCACCTGAAGCCCGCGTTGTGCGAGGACGGTAGCGAGCGACACCACATCGGCGTCGAGGAACTGGGCTTCGTCTATCGCGATCACGTCCGCAAGAGGGTTGATCTGTGCCGCAATCTGCGCGGACGAGTCGATGGGGACCGCTTCCAGGCTACGGCCGTCGTGGCTGGCGACGGCGAACAGTCCTGCGTAGCGGTCGTCCAGGTGTGACTTGAACACCTGCACCTTCTTTCTGGCGATCAAGGCCCGTCGGACCCGCCGGATGAGTTCCTCGCTCTTGCCGCTGAACATCACTCCGGCGATCACCTCGATCGAGCCGGGGCGAGCGTTGAAGTACACGGCAGACGAGCCCGGTCAGTCGCGTCGCGGACGGTCGGGGCGACCGCGCCCTTGCGGACGCCCGCTCCCCCCGGCGTGACTGCCCGGAGCTGGCCTGTCTCGCCCCTCCGGCCGTCCACGCCCCCCCACCTCGGACCGGCCTTGCCGGCGGCCGCCGCCATCAGGCCGTTCGCGATCTCCGCCCTCCC
>CAZWSO010000310.1:0-1730 GCA_964636485.1 uncultured Gemmatimonadaceae bacterium | reverse complement strand
CAGCACGGCTCCCCAGTTCATCAGCCGGACTCCGGCCACGCCGTTGACGGGCAGCTCCGCGGCAGCGAAGCTCCCGGCGGCGGCGCTCTCGATGAACGGCCATGCGTCGCGACGCAGCACTGGAACGCGCGGGTCGAGATCATGTGCTGCCGACAACAGCGTCTCGAGCGCCTCCCGCTGCGGCGAGGCGCGCACGTACTCGAGCACGCGCTCCACGTCCACATCGGCACGCCACGCCGTGGCCACATCGGTGACGCCGCGCAGCCGGTGGCGTGCGGTCCAGTGCCCAACGGCCGCGTGATGAAGCGTGTGCAGGAGGTGAGCGGTGGGCGACGGAGCGAGCAGTGAACCGTTGCCGGTCTCCACCGTTCTTGGCTCGTGCCACATGATCGCCTCGAGCACACAGTCGCGCGAAGAGACCTCGTGATGCACCTCGATGCCCGGTGCGCCCGGCCCGACGAGCGGCGGAAGGTGGTGCGTGCCGACATCGCTGCTCGTGCTGAGATTCAGCCGCCTCCTCAACAGACCGTGCAGCAGGGGCGCCTGACCCGGAGTGACGAGCAGATCGACGTCGGCGATCGTGCGCGCTCCGGCGCGCTCGCCGAGCAGCAACCGCGCCGAGCCCTTGAGTGCCATGACCGGGATTTGCGCCTCGTGCGCGATCGCCGCGATCTGCTGGAGCCGCGCCATGCAGGCGAGCGCCTGGTGCAGTGCCTGCTCGGACTGTGCGCGCAACAGCGCGCGCACGGGACCGGGGATCCTCTGTATCCCCGCGTTCGCGGGTATTGCAGAGTGGCGCGCGGAAGCGTTCTCCAGTGCGGCGGCGGCAGTGATCGCGTCGTACACCTGGGCGCCGCAGCGCTCGTAGCCCGTGACGAGCGCCCACACCTCGATCGGTGCTTGCAGCGCTGATTCGTGCGCCTCGTCCCAGGGTCGCTCGCCGCGCAGCGTGGCAGCGAGAAAGCGGTGCACCGCCAGGCAGTCGCGCCGCCTTGCCTTCACTCGCCTTCTCCGGCGATCAGCTGCTCGGTGGCAAGCTCCGCCAGAAGCGACCTTACCTCGCGCTCGGCATCCTCCGGTGTCACTTCGTAGGCTTCGATGATCCGCGACACGAGCTGCTCGGTGGACGCCGCGCCCTCGAGCAATCCCCAGATGAAGGCGCCAGTTTCGTTGAGTGAGAAGTAGCGGCCGGTCTCCATGTTGAGGAGGACGACGCCATCCTCCAGCGAGGCGGCGAGAGCATGCGGTGCGCAGCGCCAGAGCGTCATGCGAGCGCCGCCATGAGCGTGTGCGCGATGCGATCGGGCTGGCTCGGTCCGTTGTGAAGCCCGAACACGCGGCTCCCCGCCACGACGCGTCCAAGCGCCTGGAGGTGGGCGCGCGACAGCGGATCCGGAAGGAGGACCCACGGTGACTGCGCGACGATCGCGGCCAGCGCCGCCGTTTTGGTGAGCGGCGCGATGCCGTCTTCAGCTGAATGGCTCACGATGGCGAGCGCGGTGAGATTGGCACGGCGAGCGAAAGTGACTCGCACCGGCACTCGGCGACGGCGGTCGTTGGGGATCACGTGCGGCAGGCGCGATCCGAGCTCGGCGAAGCGCGTCTGCTGATCGAGGCTCACCAACAGATCGTCGCGCCAGCCATGCAGGATCGGCTCGCGCCCGTGGTCGCGCGGCTCCACCACCACGCCATCGTCGCCGAGTATTGCCCAACCCTGACGCGCGAGAGCG
>CAZWSO010000309.1:0-1741 GCA_964636485.1 uncultured Gemmatimonadaceae bacterium | reverse complement strand
CGCCGCCGCGTCGCCACCCGCTCCTGCCGCGCCGGCAGCGGCAGCTCCAGCCGCCAAGGTCGTCGTAGACGAACGCATGACCGGAGAGCGACTCAGCCGCGACGAAGCTTACGACCTTCTCAGGCGGGGGCTCATTTCACTGGCCGCCACAACGGACGAACCGGTGCTCGCCAGTACCCTTCGTCAGCGCGCACATGAGCTCCTCGGCCGCGACAGCGAGAGCCTCACCGATCGCAACTTCACTCGCATCCTCCAGGATGCGCACGACCGCGATGTGATCGATTTGCGCAAGCGCGGTGCTGACTATGAGGTGGCGCCTGCGGCACTGGCGGAACCCATCACGTCGCAGCTCGCGGCCGCAGTGCCGGCGATGGAGCCGAGTCAGGCCGGTCGAAGCGCCGCCGGTGCCGCAGCCATCCGGCGCGGCATGGGGCTTCGCCGCGGCGGTCCGCGCGGCCGGGCAACGCCCAGCGAGCTGCCAGCCGAGTTGCTGAGCATTGGCGTTGTGGAGGAAATGGTGCCGGCGGCGCCGCCACATGTCGACACGGAAGGTGCAACGCCCGCTGACGCCACTGCCAGGCCGACCGCCAAGAGCAAGGCGCGTCCGCGGAAGAGCGCCGCCAAGAAGACGACGGCCAAGAAGACCGCGGCTGCCAGCGAGAAGCAGAAGTCCACCGCAGCCGGCGGTGCGGAAAGCGCAGCCGCGAAACCGAAGACCAGGCGCCCGCGCGCAAGAAAGAAGGCGTCCGCGGCCAGGGCTGGGGAAAGTTGATGCGGAGCGTCGCGCCTCTCATGCGGGCGCGGCGTTCCCGTCTTGGTGATCCGCTCCCGCCGGAGTTCTACGATCGCGAGACGGAGCTCGTCGCGCGCGAGCTGCTCGGAGCCGTGCTCGAATCGGCCTCGCCGGATGGTGTCGCCGCGGGAAGGATCGTGGAGACAGAGGCGTATCTTGGCGAGCATGATCCTGCCTGCCATGCAGCCGCCGGGCGCACGCCCCGCACCGAGTGGCTGTACGGGCCGCCCGGTGTGGCGTACGTATACTTCATCTACGGCGTGCACTGGTGTGTAAACGCGGTCACACACCCGGCGGGCCAGCCAAGCGCTGTGCTGATTCGCGCGCTCGAGCCGGTGGAGGGCATCGAGCTCATGCAGCTGCGCCGTCGTGCCGTACGGCACAATCGCGATTTGGCAAATGGGCCGGGCAAACTCTGTGAGGCGTTGGGCGTCACCGGGGAGCACAACGGGATGCCGCTCGATCGCCCGCCGCTCATCATTCGCGCCGGGTCGCCGGTTGCCGATCGTTCCGTGGTGGTGACGCCGCGCGTGGGCATCACGAAGGCCGCCGACTGGCCGCTACGGTGGCTGGAGCGCGGAAGCGAATTCGTGTCGAGGGCCCGGGGTGTGGGTTTCAGGTCTGGCGATTCGTGACAGAGCTCAGTGTGGACTCGCCGTGGTAGTGGATGTCGACGGTGCCGGATCGCTTGTGCGATCCGGCACCGTCGACATCCCTGCCAGATGAGCTCGAAGCTCCGAACCGGACTCGAAACCGACCTCAGTGCAGCCGGTCGATTGCCGAACCGATGTTGTATCGGATGCCGCCCTCAACCACCCAGGTGGCGCCGCCGCTCATCAGCTGTGTGAGCTGACCCGGCATCAGTGTGCCCTGCCCGAAGACCGAGAACCGATGGTACTGGAGCTGAGCGCCTGCCATACCGATCACAGCGGCGCGATCCTTCTGCTG
>CAZWSO010000308.1:0-1748 GCA_964636485.1 uncultured Gemmatimonadaceae bacterium | reverse complement strand
GCGCGAATGCCGTGAGCCGGAAAAGCTCTTCTCTGGTGTGCGATCCGCTGCTCATGGTAGACCTCTGAGTCTGCGTGGGCGGATACATGAAAAACGGCAGCTAGGATTTGAGCCGTGCGATTGCGTCGATCTCGACCAGCCCTCCACGAGGGAGCGCCGCCACCTGCACGGTGGATCGCGCGGGACGTGCTGAGCCAAGGCGCTGGCCGTAGAGCTCGTTGACGGTGGGAAAGTCGGTGAGGTCGGCCAGATAGATCGTCGTCTTCACCACATCGTCCCAGGATACGCCAGCGGCCTGGAGGACGGCCTCGAGATTTTCGAGCACGCGGCGCGTCTGCTGGCGGACGTCGCCAGTGCTCATCTCGCCGGTTGCGGGGTCGAGCGCGATCTGGCCGGCGGTGAACAGGAAGCCGTCACAGGCGATCGCCTGGGAGTAAGGGCCGATCGCGGCCGGTGCCCTTTCGGTGTGGATGGTCTTCATGCGAGCTCCGGGTGACGATGTAAGGCGGCGCAGGCCGCCTCGGACATCATACCGTGTTCGCATCCCTCGTCGCCAGTCCGAAGAGGCGCCGCGCGTTGCGCGTTGTGAGCTCGCCGAGCGCGGCAGGCTCCACGTCGCGAGCGCGCGCCAGCCGTTCCACCGTGCGCACCACCCACGCTGGCTCGTTGCGCTTGCCTCGGTCCGGAACTGGAGCGAGATACGGTGAATCGGACTCGACAAGCAGGCGGTCATCCGGCACGGAGCGCAGCAGCTCATCGTCATCCCACTTTCGGAAGGTGACAATGCCGCTGAAGGAGAGATACCAACCAGCGGCGAGGGCGCGCTCCGCCAGCTCGCGCGGTCCAGTGAAGCAGTGCAACACGCCAACCACCCCCGCACCACCCGCCTCCGAGACCAGCGCCGCCATGTCCTCCTCGGCGTCGCGCGTGTGCACGACCACCGGTCGCTTCAGATCCGCGGCCAGCGCAAGCTGTGCTGCGAACGCCTGCCGCTGCTTCCATCGCGGCACGTGATGGTAGTGGTAGTCGAGCCCGCACTCGCCCACGGCCACTGCCCCTCCGGCAAGCAGCTCGGCCAGCGCGCCAGGATGCGCGCCGGCGTCGAACGATGCCGCCTCATGCGGGTGCACGCCGGCCGTCCAGAAGCAAAAGCCCGCGTGCTCGCCAGCGATTCCGCTGGCCCGCACAGCCGCTTGGAGCGATTCGCCTATGCAGACGACCCCGCGCGCTCCCGCCAGCCGCGCGCGGTGGACGACCGCCGTGCGATCATCATCGAAGGCGGGGTCGGCGAGGTGAGCGTGGCTGTCGAAGAACGAGATCACATCACGAAGCGCCGCCGTGCGGCAGCGTCCCCGGACATCAGGGAGAGCGGCAACTCACGGTGCCGCGCGCGCGGCAGCGCTGGTGCGAGCCGGCGAACGTCCACGCTCCTCCACCTTGCGCGGCCACTTGCGGTTGATGGCAAGGAGCAGCGGCGATGCCACGTAGATCGAGCTGAATGTCCCCACGATCACGCCGAACAGCAGCACCCACGCAAACGGCCGCAGAACGGGACCCGCGAAGATTATCAGTGTCCCCAGCGTGGCGATCGTCGTCATGCCAGTCATGATGGTACGCGGCAATGTCTCATTGACGGAACGGTTGAGAAGCTCCATGAGCGGCATCTTCTTGTGCGCCTTGAGATTCTCGCGCACCCGGTCGAACACCACGATGGTATCGTTGAGCGAGTACCCGATGACGGTGAGCAA
>CAZWSO010000307.1:0-1756 GCA_964636485.1 uncultured Gemmatimonadaceae bacterium | reverse complement strand
GCCTGCAGTGCGAGGTTGAGGTCCAGTCGCTCGCCGCGCCACAGCGGTGTCGCTGTCCAGGCGTCGATGTGCAGCCCCTGTGCGTTGTGGCCGGCGGCCAGACCCGCCGCAGCATCACGCCGGACGAGCGGCGTCTGCGGCACGTCAGGGACTGCGCTGCCGTTCGGCCGCACGAACCTCAGCCCACCTTTCGCTTCGGCAACAATGCGGAATCCGTCCTCGTGCACCGCGCGGTGGTGGCGCCTGCAGAGCAGCACGAGGTTGTCCGACTTCGTTTCACCGCCGTCCGCCCAGTGCCTGATGTGGTGCGCGTCACAGATGCGCAGGCCACAACCCGGAAAGCGGCAGCCGCGGTCGCGGTGATCGAGTGCGCGGCGAATGGCTGGCGGCACCGTGCGCGAGCGGCGACCGACGTCGAGCGTGGTGCCGTCTCCATCATGCGTCATCTTCACGCGGCTCGCATCGCACGACAGGCGCCGCGACGTTTCCCCGGAAACGCGGTAGCCGTCATCCAGCACGGCGTGACCGGTGTCCGAGTTCTGCCGCAGCGCACCAGCATCGGCATGCATGATCACCAGGAACCGGTCGGCGCGCCCGGCCGAGTACGGCGGCGCCGCCTGGGGGACTACACTGCTGCCGAGCGCCCGCTCGGCCACCAGCCCGATCGCGTCCGCGCGCCGCTGACCCATCGGGGTACGTTCGTTGTCCTGCGTGGGCCGCGCCGCATCATTCTCGGCGTCGGGTCGCGCAGCATCATTCTCTGCGTCGGGTCGCAGCGACTCCACCGCGGCGTCGAGCGCTCGCTTCAGCAGCAGGCCGACCTCGGGCGTGAGCCGACCGCGCAGCACATACATGCCGTCGTGGTCGGGATACAGCGTGAGCTCGCGCGACGCGTGCTGTTCGCGTTCCTCGCTCGCCGCCTCCAGCCGGTCCACGCGCCGCCACGCGCGCACGATCTTCTCCACGTGCGCCGCCGTGCCGTGGCGGCCGAGCTCCACCAGCTCCGCCTCGTTCTGCGGTGTCGCGACCCGCGTCAGCGCGCGCACCTTCGCGAAACTGAACGCGCCCCGCTTCAGCTCCGCGCTGATCAGCGGCAATCGCTCCAGCGCGCGCGCAACGCGTACCTTCTCGCGTGCGGCGCCGAGATCGATGCTCGTGCGCCAGCTCAGCCAGTGCGCACAGCTGCGAAAGCCCCAGCCCCAGCCGTCACGCCTGTCGAACTCGCGCAGCTTCACCAGCAACTGGTATGTCGCCGCGTGGATGTGCGCCGCCAGCTCCGCGATCTCGTCGCCGATCCGGTCGACCGTTGCCGCGTCGGTCACGTTTGCCCGCGCCGGCGACTCAGCGAGCACGGAGCGGCGCGTACTGCGGGCCATGTTCGATGAAGTAGCCATGAGACATCCTCGATTATCCTCGATGGAGAGTTGTGAGTTCAAGAGTGAGGTTCTGCCCTCCAATATAAGGCGTGATTTTCGACGCTCCCTGTTGCGCTCCAACGGCTGCGGACCGCCGCATCATGCGTGGCAGTGAGCGGCATGCGCGAACGACGATCCAGCGCGCAATACACCCCGTTGGACGCGCCGGCGCGGCGCACTCCCGGACGTCGCCGATAGCCGCGTTTCAGAACGTGTCCATAGCAGAATGAGCCAGATTGCCGGGTGCGCGAACGGCGCGGACGGCGCGGGCGGCACAGACGGCGCAGGTTGCGTGGGTTGCGTGGGTTGCGTGGGTTGCGTGGGTTGCGTGGGTTGCGTGG
>CAZWSO010000306.1:0-1812 GCA_964636485.1 uncultured Gemmatimonadaceae bacterium | reverse complement strand
GGGACTCGAACCCACGACCCTCTGATTAACAGTCAGATGCTCTAACCAACTGAGCTACCCGGGAAGGCTATCCTTTAAAGTTACCCCGCCGCGAATCACGGGTCAAGCAATTCCGCGCTCGACGGCGACACCACCGGCGCCACTCGCGACACCTGACGTGAGCACGGTGCGCAACCACTGCCCGGTATGCGAGCCGTCAACGGCGGCCACATCCTCCGGACGCCCCATCGCCACCAGTCTCCCACCATCGGCGCCAGCCTCGGGCCCCAGATCGATGATCCAGTCGGCAAGCTTCACAACGTCCAGATTGTGCTCGATAACGACGAGCGTGTGACCGTTGTCGAGCAGCCGCTCGAACACGCGCGCTAGCTTCCGCACGTCCTCCAGATGCAGCCCGGTGGTGGGCTCATCCAGAATGTAGAGCTTTCGCCCTCCCTTGCGCCCCGCCAGCGCCAGCTCGCGCGCGATCTTGATGCGCTGCGCTTCACCGCCCGAGAGTGTGGGCGCTGGCTGGCCGAGCCGCAGGTAGCCGAGTCCAACCTGTTGAAGCTGCCAGAGCGCCTGCCCGAGCTTCTCCTCGCGAGGGAAGAATCGGATTGCCTGATCGACGGTGAGCTCCAGGACCTGCGCGATGTTTCGTCCGTGTACCTGCACTTCCAGCACCTCCGGGCGGAACCGGCTCCCGCCGCAGATGTCGCAGGGCACGAACACGTCGGCCATGAACACCATCTCGATCTCCAACTGGCCTGCGCCCTCGCACTGCTCGCAGCGACCGCCCGCGACGTTGAAGCTGAACATCCCGGCGGCGTAGCGGCGCTGCCGGGCGAGCGGCGCATCGGCAAAGATGCGGCGAATCTCGTCGAACGCCTTCACATATGTGACGGCATTGCTCCTCGGCGTGCGCCCGATGGGGCTCTGGTCCACCAGCACGACGTCGTCGAGCACCTCGTAGCCTTCGATGGCGTCAAAGGCGCCGACGCGCTCGCCAAGGTGCTGCTTGGCGCTGTGCTCCCCGTGCAGGCGCAATTCCAGGCCGCGGTGCAGCACATCATGTACGAGCGTGCTCTTCCCCGATCCAGACACTCCCGTCACCACGGTCAGGGCACCGACGGGTATTCGCACGTCCACACCGCGCAGATTGTGCTCGCGCGCACCGGTGAGGGTTATCCATCGCGGGCCGAGCGTGCGGCGCTCGTCGGGGAGCGGGATGCCGCGTTCGCCGCTGAGATACTTTCCCGTGAGCGGGCTCTCATGCGCGCGTGACAACGGTCCCGCGAACACTACCTCTCCCCCCTTCTCTCCGCTCCCGGGGCCGAGCTCGATCATATGGTCCGCGCAGCGGATCGCTTCGAGATCGTGCTCCACCATGAGCACGGTGTTGCCGCTGTCGCGCAGCGCGCCGAGCAGCTTCAGGAGACGACCGAGGTCGCGCGGGTGCAGACCGATGGACGGCTCGTCCAGCACGTAGAGCGTGTCCACGAGCTGCGCGCCAAGTGAGTTCGCCAGGCTGATGCGCTGCGCCTCGCCGCCAGAGAGCGTTCGCATGCCCCGGTGAAGCGTCAGGTAGCCCAGCCCCACGTCGACGAGGAAACGCGCCCGCGATCGCGCCTCGCGCAGAACACTCTCGGCGATCTTCCGCTCGAGCTCGCCGAGCGCCAGTCCATCGAGCCAGACCGACAGCTCGCCGATGGGCTTCTCGGACGCCTGCGCTATGTGAAGTCCGCCTACCCTGACGGCCATCGCCTCTGCCTTGAGCTTGGATCCACCGCAGTCAGGACAGGTCTGAGCGGTCTGGTACCGCCTCAGGAAGAC
>CAZWSO010000305.1:0-1849 GCA_964636485.1 uncultured Gemmatimonadaceae bacterium | reverse complement strand
ACACAATGAGCGGCGGCTCACCGATCATGGTGGGCCGCCGCTTTCTTGCCTACTCACCGAGCTCACGGGGCGCGGTTCGCTCGGTAACGCCGCCGATCTCTCTCGCTGGCGCTGTCGAGGCTACCGTGCCGTACGTCGAATCGGCGTGAGCTGATCAGGGACCGCCGGGAGAGGACCCGCGCTCCCTTCTCGCTGCCTCGGCGGCTGCGCTGAGCTTGTCGCCCGCGCCCTGGCTGCGCGCATACGCCCGGTCGAGCATTCGACCTGCCACGTCGCGTCCGCCCAGACCAAAGGCAAGGCCTGAGGCGAGCGCCAGAGCGGCAACGACACCAATCAGCAGCGTGTTCACGACGACCGTGGCGATCCCCACCTGATTGGCCGCGATGATGATCGCAAATGCCCACACCGCTCCCTTCGCGATCGCAGCGAGTAACCCGGGATTCGTGAATCCCGCCTGGGTGGTCGAGCCGCGCACCAGACCTCCAAGCGCGTTCGCGGCCAACCCGCCGATCACCAGAACCACGAGCGCGACGATGAGATTGGGCAGCCACAGCAGCAGCTCTCGCAACACCTCCGAGACTGCGGGCAGCCCCAGCGCATCGAATGCCACCATCAATGCGATGAGCCGGACGAACCACTTCGCTACCAGCGCGATGAATCCGGACGAATCCGCCTCTACCCCGGTGCTGTGCACGAAGCTGGCGAACCCCGATCGCTGCGCGGCGTCATTGAAGTTGATGCTCCGCAGGAGTGCCGCCACTCCTTTGGCCAGGAGACCCGCGAGGAACCATCCGACGAGAATGATGATGAGGAAGGCGATGATCCTCGGTATCGCCGCCATGAACATCATGAGCGCGGCCGCAAGTCCTGTCATGAGCGCTTCGCCCCAGCTCTGCACTGTCTGCATGTATGCCCTCCTCCTTTCAATGACCGCGCGACATCACCGCTCGATCTTGGCTCGAGCGTGAATGCGCGCGATCAGTTCAGTTGCTGAGGCACAGCAAACAGAGTGCCCGGCGAGCACGACGGGGACGGTCGTTGTCCGCCGTGAGCGGTGGCAGTGTGATCTCGGACGCCGGTGGGCACCTTCGCTGCAAGGCGTTACGAGCGGCCGCCACTATCCTGAAAGGAGGGCGGGGCGTCAGCCACCTCGAGTACGCTGACGCCCCAGGTCAACATGAAGCGGAGCGCGCTAGGTCGCGTACTTACAGCTCACCTTTGGATTCCACGCTGCGAACATGCCGCTCGGGTTCGGTCGCCATGCCCAGATGTGCAGCGCCCACACGCCCAGCTCCTCGATGGGCGCGAAGGGAACACCGAGCAGTGTTGGCGCGTCCGCGGATGCGTCGAGGGGCACGACGTAGTCCACGCCGATGAGCTGCAGCGAGCCGTTGGGCCGCGGCTCGTACATGAGGAGCTCCGGACGCAACAGCTCTACATTGGCGTCCACAAGATCGGGATTCAGATAATGATACGCCTGCGCTCCCTCAGCCGATTCGGCGCATCCTTCGGGATACTGCACCACATATCCGGCGGCCTTTGCAACTTCGATGTCGTGGAAGCGCGCCGTGGCGCGCCGTACCTGCGCGATCGCCCGCAGCTGCGCGGCCGATAGTTCCCCGTTGTTGACGCGGGCGTGCGAGGTGTGTGCATCGGGCGCAGCGGACTGCTCGACGGTCCCCGTCGTTTGGTCCGCCGAGCAGGCGGCGATCAGACTGATCGCCGCGGCGGCGAGTGCCAGGGATGGCGAATGCCGCCTGATGTGAAGGTGGTGCATGTCGATCTCCAGGAAAGGGCCAGGTGAGCGATGCCGGCATTGACCGGTGAGCCTTCTCTGCAGAAGGCGGAA
>CAZWSO010000304.1:0-1866 GCA_964636485.1 uncultured Gemmatimonadaceae bacterium | reverse complement strand
CAGCCCTCCCACACCACCGGACATGCGGTTTTCCGCATCCGGCGGTTGAGCCCAGCGGACTTAGCCCGCGAGCACCCACGGTAGAGTGAATCCATGCCGATTCAGTGTGGTGGTTCTCAGCGCTTGGTTGACGACGATATGACGCGCCATGAACCAGGCACCGCGCCGACAGCCGGCCACCCCGAGTGCACGTCCGCGCACGCCGAGGCGCCGCAGCGCGTTGAACCGTCCGTGGCGATCGTGCCAGCGCAGCCAGAAGCATTTGCGCATGTGCCGCCTGATCCATCCCGAGAGGGCGTGGACCGCGCCGCACCAGTTGGCATAGCCGAAGTAGTTCCACCATCCGGTGACGTAGCGTTGCCACTGTTGGCGCAATTGTTTGCTGGTGAAGCTTTGCCGGGCATCCCAGAGCGCGCGCACCCGATCCTTGAACCTCTCGATGGCCTTCGGCGCCGGACTCACCTGCCCACCAGGGTGGATGCGAAAGCCCAGCAGCGCGGTCTCCTCGGTGCGGCGCGCGCCGCTCTTGGCGGCGTTGACTTCCAAGTCAAGGTGCGTGTGCAGCCACCGCGTCAGGCGCTCCAGCACCCGCTCGGCGGCCCGTTCGCTGGCCACGAACACGGCCATATCGTCGGCATAGCGCACGAACGACAAGCCTCGCTGCTCCAGCTCCCGGTCCAGCACGTCGAGGTAGAGGTTGGCCAACAACGGCGACAGCGGTCCGCCTTGCGGCGTGCCGCGGCTACGCCGGATGTGCCGTCCGTCGCCCTCGTCCATCGGTGCCCGCAGGTAGCGCCCGATCAGCTTCATGATCCGCTTGTCGCTGATCCGCTGACCCAGCAGGTGCATCAGGCGGTCGTGGTTGACTTGGTCGAAGAAGCTCGCCAGGTCGATGTCCGCCACCCATTCTTTGCCCTCCGCCACATACCCGCGTGCGGCCGTGACCGCATCATGCGCCGAGCGCTCGGGACGAAAGCCCCAGCTATGCTCGCTCATGTCGCCGTCGAAGGCCGCGCTCAGCACCTGATGCAGGGCCTGCTGGATCAGCCGGTCCTGCACCGTGGGAATGCCCAACCGGCGCGTCCCGCCGCCGGGCTTGGCAAGGTCCACCGCGCGCACCGCCGCCGGTCGGTAGTCGCCCCGAAGGAGCTTCTCCCGGATCACCGGCCAGTGGCACTTGAGGTGGGCCTCGGTCTCGACAATCCCTTTGCCATCGACCCCACCGGCCCCGGCATTGGCTTTCACCGCTGCCCAGGCCCGTTCCAGGTTCTCGGTGCTCAACACCGAATCCAGACTGATGTCTACCGTGTTGCTCATTGAACCTCTTCTGACGTCCGTGCTCGCTGTCCGCCGCGACTCGATGGGCACGTGCCGCCCCTGCGCAGGAATCCACCCGCTCGGCTTGGCCCGCCGGTCCGGAAGCTGCCGCAGTTGCCGCTCCGAACCCGTGTCGCCCGTCTCCGTGCCGCCACGAACGGATGCGGACTGTGGTCCTCTCGTGACTCTTCGGCCCTTCGCTCCGCCCGACTTTCGCCGGGCCTCCACGCTACTATGGCCTCTGCTGACTCCTGGCTCGCTCTCACGCGCCAGGTCTCCCCGAGTAAGAACAGGTACTTTCGACCCGTGCCGCCAGGCTCTACCGGATACGTCTTTCGGTGACGGTTGGATTTCGCGTTCCCTAGCACGCTCATCGCCCGTATCCGGCCTCACTGCCTGTTCGTGTTCCTGCGGTCGTGTCTTGGCTACGCCCTTCTTTCAGCTTGGCCTCGCGGCTTCCACCTTGGGCTTCGCTACGCTTCTCGTCACTCTTCGCGGTTACCTCCTCTCAGGTAACAAGTACATGCCCATGTCGGGCACACTAGGGTG
>CAZWSO010000303.1:0-1900 GCA_964636485.1 uncultured Gemmatimonadaceae bacterium | reverse complement strand
ATGGCAACTTCGTACCATGGCAGCAGCTCGCCATCGACCGCGGCGCGCGGCTCCGGGTGTGCGAGCTGACGCCCGATGGGCGCATCGACCTCGACTGCCTGGCGGACATGATGGGGGAACGCACGCGTGTAGTCGCGTTCAACCACGTGTCCAACGTACTCGGCACCATCAATCCGGTGAGGGAGATTGTCGCCATCGCGCAGCGCGCCGGCGCCCTCACCGTGTGCGACGGCGCGCAGAGCGCGCCGCACATGCCAGTGAGGTTCGACACGCTTGGCGTGGACTTCTACGCGTGCAGCGCGCACAAGATGCTCGGCCCGATGGGGATCGGGGTGCTTATCGGGGGGCGCAAGCTGCTCGAGCGTATGCCGCCGTGGCTCACCGGCGGCGACATGATCGAGCGGGTGGAGGATGACCGCTCGACGTGGAACGTGCTGCCGCACAAGTTCGAGGCGGGGACGCCGAGCGTTGGCGACGCCGTCGGCTTCGCGGCGGCGGTCGAGTACCTCGACGCGCTCGGTATGGACGCCGTGGCGCGCCACGAGCGCGAGGTTATGCGGCACGCCTACGGGCGCCTGTCGGCCATCGACGGCGTCCGCATCTACGGGCCACCCGCCGGCGAGCGCAGCGGGGTGATCAGCTTCACCGTCGGAGACATCCACCCGCACGATCTGGCAACGATTCTCGATGGCAGCGGGGTCTGTATCCGCGCCGGTCATCACTGCGCGCAGCCGCTCATGCGGCGGCTCAATGTGGCTGCAACGGCCCGGGCGTCGTTCTACGTGTACAGCGAGGAGTCGGATGTCGAAGCTCTGCTGGGGGCGCTGCAGAGGGCGCGGGAGATGTTCGAGGCGGGGGTGTAATCGAGGGGTCAGACTTTGGGGTCAGAGTCAGGACTCTTCCCCGAGTCCGACCTCCCGAGTTCCGGGCTCTGATAGCGTATTAGCTATCGCAAGTAGATAGTAAGGGCTTCAAATCTGATAGCTAATTAGCTATCATTAAGTATGCCCCTCCCGTACGACCCGGCGCTGCTTCTCCACGAGGCGCGCTCCCGCGCAGGCCTGAGCCAGAGGGAGCTGGCGCGGCGTGCCGGTACCGCCCAGTCGGTGGTGGCGCGCATCGAGGGTGGCCACACGGATCCCTCCACCGCAACCCTGCTCGTCCTGCTCGCCGCCGCCGGCTTCGAGCTGGCCACCGAACTGGCGCCCAGGGGCGTTGCGGACAGCCACATGCTGGACGACGTCCAGCGAATTCTGCGTCTCACCCCCGAGCAACGATTGCTGGAGGTTCGCAACGTAGCCCGGTTCGAGTACGCGGCGCGCCATGGCTGAGCTGGCCCCGCTCGATCCGGAGCGCATCATCACGGTCCTCGCCAGGCATGGCGTCAAGTACGTGCTCATCGGAGCCCTGGCTGCCCGGCTTCATGGATTCCCCCGTGTGACGGCCGACGCCGACATCACGCCCCGCGCCGACCGGGAGAACCTGGAGCGGCTGGCCGGGGCTCTGCGCGAGCTCGAGTCGCGTGTCTATACAGAGGGTGTGCCCGAGGGCCTCACCTTCGACTGCTCCGCTGCGACGCTGTCGCGCGCCGGGATCTGGAATCTCGTCACGGCCGCGGGCCGGCTGGACATCGCCTTTATGCCGGCCGGAACGAGCGGGTACGAGGACTTGTCGAAGGGAGCAGTGCGCTTCGACGTGTTTGGCGTCGAGCTGCTGGTCGCACGACTCGAGGACATCCTGCGCTCCAAGCGCGCCGCCGATCGCCCGCAAGACCGTCAGGATGTGGTCGTGCTGGAAGAGATGCTCCGCCGGCGCAACGCCGCCCCATAGGAAGCGACTCCCGCACACTGACGCCGACGCGGCGCCATACCAGTCGAGCGCAGCTCCACGAGCGCCCGGG
>CAZWSO010000302.1:0-1901 GCA_964636485.1 uncultured Gemmatimonadaceae bacterium | reverse complement strand
GCCACGAAGCGCGTCGATTTGAAGCCCGTGCGCAACGCTCCCACCCGCGTCCTGGTCCCCAGGCGCACATTCCTGCGCTGGCTCGGTGCCGCGCCACTAACGCTCGCCCTCGCGCCGGCGGCGTGCCGGGCGCCGCGCCAAAGCAGTAAGGACACAGCCATGCACACGATGACCTCCACCATGCACAACGTCACCTCGGCCGACGGTACGACGATCGCTTACCGCCGCTCGGGTACGGGACCGGCGCTCCTCCTCGTCCACGGCACCACGGCCGACCATACACGATGGGCGGGAGTCTCCCCCGCGTTCGAGGAGCACTTCACGGTTTACGCAATGGACCGCCGCGGCCGCGGCGCGAGCGGTGACGGCGCCGTGTACTCGCTCCCGCGCGAAGGCGAGGACGTGGCGGCGGTGGTGGACGCGATCGCCGAGCCGGTCAGCGTGCTCGGCCACTCCTACGGCGCGCTCTGCGCGATCGAGGGGGCAATGCGAACGTCCAATCTCCGTACGCTCATGCTCTACGAGCCGCCGCTTCCCGGCGGGGAGGAGATCGTCCCCGCCGAGACGCTCGCGCGCCTTGATGAAATGATCGCGCGCGACGAGCGCGAGGAGGCGCTCATCACGTTCTTCCGCGATGTCGTCGGCGTCCCCGAGGCGCAGCTCGGCGCGGTGCGCTCGCACCCGGCGTGGCCGGGACGCATCGCCGCCGCGCACACGCTCGGCCGCGAGACGCGAGTGGAGGCGGAGTACAAGCTGGACTTCAACCGCCTGCGCACGGTCCGCACCCCCACCCTCTTCCTCCTCGGCGGTGCCAGTCCTCCGGCGTTCCACGCGGCCACAAACCGGCTGCACGAGGCGTTGCCGGCGAGCCGGATCCACGTGCTCGAGGGACAGCGGCACATGGCCATGGACACGGCGCCGGAGGCGTTCGTGGCGGCGGTGCGGCAGTTCGCGCTCTCGGGCGGGTCGGACGGCTGAGGGGCGCTTTCCTACGAGCACGTACCGCGTCGAGATGCGTCGTGCTGCATGCGATCTCGGAAGCTATTACTTACGATGCGCCCGGCGAGGGGGGCGCGTACGTCGGCCAGCCGCCAGACTGTCAAGCTTCGCGCGGACCCCTGAACCGTGCCGTCGCGATCGGTTCACGCCAGATGATCGCCACCCCTTCCACTCCCCGATACTCGAAGTGATCGCGCAGCTCTGAGCAACCGGCACGCGTGTCGGCATCGGGCACCGTTTGTTTATTCGGGGCATGTGCCTTGCCCGTACCCTGCCGCGCCACCGGCCACCGTTCGCCAGATACGCGCGAACCGCGCAAATGCGACGGACGCCGGTACGCGGCGCCACTCAGGGGGATTCGCGGAGTCCTTCCGCAGCCGCAGCTATGAATCAGGTGCTCCGCAATCGAGGAGGTGCGAAGCAATGCGAAGCGAACGATTCGAACGAGAGGAGCGGATCGAGACCCGAGTCGAGCATACCGGCGACGGCAGGAGCGATGCGTCGCTCGGCGATCTGATCCGGCAGCTCACCAGCGATACCGCCACGCTCGTGCGCAGCGAGGTGGAGCTGGCCAAAACGGAGATGCGCGAGGTGGCTTCGACGCTCACCACGGATCTCACCAAGATCGGCGCCGGCGCGTCGCTCGCGTTAGCCGGTTTGTTCGCCCTTACCGCGTTTCTTATCCTCGGACTCGGCTTGCTCCTGGCGAGCTACTGGCTGGCGGCGCTCATCGTGGGTCTGCTGCTCTCCGGAGTGGGCGCGTTCATGGCCAAGAAGGCCGTCGACGACATCAAGGCGCGCGGGCTCATGCCGAGGCGGACGGTGCAGACGCTCAAGGAGGACGCCGCGTGGGCGAAACAGGAATCGCGCGAGTTCAAGCGCGAACTGACGAAATGATCTAC
>CAZWSO010000301.1:0-1908 GCA_964636485.1 uncultured Gemmatimonadaceae bacterium | reverse complement strand
GTGCTGGCGGTGGATCCGGACAATCAGTCCGCGGTGGTAATGCTGCTGCTCTCGATCACCGACCAGATTGGCTACGAGCTTTCGGAGGGTGTGCAACGTTCGCGCGAGCTGCTCGCCCGAATCGACGACGAGTACCAGCGGGCGTACTACGCAGGTATCATCTGCGAGCGGGAGGCGAAGGCGCTTTTGCATCGCGATGCTCCGGGGGCGCGGCACGTGGTGGCCGAGTGGCTGCGCGACGCGATGAGTTGCTACGAGAAGGCCGAGGCCATTCGACCGGCCGGAGACGACTCGGCGATTCTTCGCTGGAACACCTGTGCACGGCTACTTGCAAGGCACGAGGTGCTCGAAGCCCCACCGCTGGCGTACGAGCCGGCGCTCGAGGATTGAACCGCCGACCACCCTGGTGTTTCTCGTTCCTCTGTTGTGGGGAATGAAGGCTCCGCCGAAGTCCTTTGCCGTGGCGGGGGATCGAATTCCAGGTGCCGACCGGCTGGTCGTCGATGTGCGCGGGAACGGCGGATGACGGGCCAGGGCTTCCGAGTTACCAGTCAATTCTCCTTGCCACCCGAGTCCAGCGTCGTTCCCTTTCTCCCGTGCCGTCCTTTCGCCCACGTACACCGGGCTCCAGCCCCGCGCCGCGCTGGGCGCGCAACCTTCGTCCGATCCGTCTGCTGGCGCGCAGCTCGCGCAGCTGGGATCGGGTGCTCGCGTGGATCGAGCGGCGCGGGTGGGATGAGGGTGCGCTGCTCATGGCGCTCGCGGCCGTCATCGGTGTCGCCGCGGGGCTGGGGGTGGTGGCGTTCTATCGCCTCATCGATCTCTCCCACCGCTTCTTCGTCGATTACCTCGGCGCACGCATAGATGCCCTTGCCCACGCCATAACGCTGCCCGTCATCACGGCGCTCGGCATATACGCGGCCTGGCTGGTGGTGCGGCGCTCGCGAATACCGGACGGCCAGAACGTATCCGACGTACAGCTGTCGGTGGCGAAGCGTGGCGGACGCGTGCGCGGTCGCCACGTGGCGTTTCGCACCGTCGCTTCCGCACTCACGCTCGGCTCGGGCGGGTCCGCCGGCGGCGAAGGCCCGGTGGCGGTGCTGGGTTCCGCCACGGGCTCGGCGATCGGCCGTTGGTTCCGCTTCAGCCCGCGCCGGGTGAAGATACTCGTCGGCTGCGGTGCGGCGGCGGGGATCTCGGGCGCCTTCAACGCGCCGTTCGCCGGTGCGTTCTTCGCACTGGAGGAGGTCCTCTCGTCCTTCTCCGTCAGCGCCTTCAGTCCCGTGGTCGTCGCCAGCGTCGTCGGGGCGCTCGTGGTGCGGCCGTTCCTCGGTATGCATCCGGCGTTCGAGCTGCCGGCGCAGCCTGAAGGACAGGCCCTCACGATCCTGCTGCTCTTCCCGCTGCTCGGGATAGCGTGCGGTGCGTTCTCGGCGCTCTTCTCGCGCGTCTTCTTTGGTGCGGCGGACTGGGCCGAACGCATACCCGGTCCAGCCGCGCTCCGGCCGCTTCTTGGCGGACTGCTGACCGGGCTCATAGTGCTGGTGTCGGGCGGTCTGCTCGTGGGCGACGGTCACCTTGCGATCCCCGGTTCGATCTTCGGCGGACTCGCGTGGTACGTGCTCATCGCGCTGGCCGTAGCCAAGATCGTGGCCACGTCGCTCACCCTGCAGTGGGGCGGCTCCGGCGGCGTGTTCACACCGGCGCTGTTTGTGGGTGCCGCTCTCGGCGGCGGGCTCGGGCGTCTCGCCGCGGAGTTGCTGCCGGGGTGGGGCGTGCACCCGCAGACATGGGCGCTGGTCGGCATGGGCGGGCTGGTGGCAGGCGCCGCCCGTGCTCCGCTCACGGCCATTTTCATGGTGTTCGAGCTGAGCGATGACTACACGCTCGTGCTGCCGCTCATGCTGG
>CAZWSO010000300.1:0-1938 GCA_964636485.1 uncultured Gemmatimonadaceae bacterium | reverse complement strand
GCTCGCCCTGCCGGCGGCGTTGCGGATCCCGGTGACGCGCGTCGTGGATGCGAGTGCCGGCGACGATACGCTCCGGCTCGCCCAGAACGTGCGCGTGCTCGCCCTGGCCGCCGCCGAGTGGCTGGATACGCCCTCGCGCGCCGAGCTGGAGAGACTCGCGCTGACGCTTGGCGAAGAGCCCGCGGGCGGGTCTTCGGCGCTCACCAATCCCAGCACGGGGCCATGACAAGGCACGCCGACATCTCCCCTCTCTCCCGCCTCCTCATGCGCATCGACGCAGCGGCCGATGGCGAGCGCATTGGTGAAGGGGTTCCAACCGGATTCAGAAGCCTTGATGATCTTCTTGGCGGCGGGCTCCGCCGCGGAGACCTAGTGGTCCTCGCCGGGGACGTTGGCGCGGGTAAGTCCTCCTTCGCACTCGCCATCGCGCTCCGCGCCCGCGCCGCGGGACGCCCGGTGCTGGTGCTCTGCGGAGAGATGGCACCCGACCGCGTTTTCGAACGCGCCCTCGCCCTCGAGGGACGCGCGCGAATCGACGACCTGCGCCGGGGCGCCGTGAACGAGGAGACTCGCGCGCACCTTGGCGCGGCTGCCCTCCGGATGCGCGACGTACTTCCCGTGATCGACCGCATCCCGAGGGGCGGGCCGGAAAGCCTGGCCGTCCTGCTCGATGGCGTTCCCGGCACCGAGCTGCTCGTTGTCGATTCCCTCCAGTGTCTGGCGCCCGGAGTCGCGCCGCATGCCGAGGAGCTGGCCGCTGCCGTTACCGCGCTCAAGACGCTGGCCATGGACCGTGACGTGGCCGTGCTCAGCACCGCGCACCTCAGCGGCCGGCCCCCGGAAGCGGGAGACTCGCGTCCAACGCTGGAGGACATGGGGGCGCTTGGCACCATAAAGCAGCTTGCCGATGTGATCCTGGGTATCCATCGCGAGGAGATGTACGATGCCGGCCGCGGCAACGAGGGAGCCACCGAGCTGCTGGTCCTCAAGAACCGGCATGGGCCAACCAGCTACATCGATCTGTACTTTTACAAGCAGTGGCTGCGCTTTGAGGACATGCTGGATCCTGATCGATAGGACTCGCCAACCCCTCGTGACGGCGTCCGTGCGCGTCGTTCCGCCACCGGCTCCACGCGCCTATATTCTCGGGGGGTCCGTTCTCCGATCACCGAGCCTCGATTCAGGGACGCATGGCCGGCCACAGTAAGTGGAAGCAGATCAAGCACTACAAGGCCGCAGCCGACGCCAAGCGCGGCGCGCTGTTCACCAAGCTCATTCGCGAGATCACTGTCGCCGCAAGGCAGGGAGGCGGTGACCCGGCGGGCAATCCGCGCCTGCGTACCGCCATCGACACGGCCCGGAATGCGTCCATGCCCAAGGAGAACATCGAGCGCGCCATCAAGAAAGGAACGGGCGAGCTCGAGGGCGTCGACTACCAGGAGATCACCTACGAAGGGTACGGCCCTGGCGGTGTCGCCCTGCTGATCCACGCGCTAACGGACAATCCGAACCGTACGGTTGCCGATGTCCGCCACAAGCTGTCGCGGGGTGGCGGCAACCTCGGCGCCGCAAACTCCGTGGCGTGGATGTTCGAGCGCAAGGGCCAGATCTACGTCGATGCCGAGCGTTACGATGAGGAGGCGGCGCTCGAGGCAGCGCTCGAAGCGGGTGCGGAGGACATGTCGCGCGAAGGCGATCAGTATATCGTAACCACCGAGGCGACACAGCTGCACGACGTGCGTTCCGGCCTGGAAGCGGCCGGGATCGAATCGCAGGAGTCGGAGCTCGCGAACATCCCGCGGACTACGGTTCGGGTGGAAGGAAAGAATGCGGAGTCACTCCTCAAGCTTATGGAGGAGCTGGAGGAGCTGGAAGACGTGCAAAAGGTGGAAGCCAACTTCGACATTGATCTGGCCGAGATGGCCGCCAGAACCTGAG
>CAZWSO010000299.1:0-1978 GCA_964636485.1 uncultured Gemmatimonadaceae bacterium | reverse complement strand
TCTGCGACCACCCCTCAACGGGGCCGAGCGCGGTGGACGCCCAGTCGAAGTCGCGGCACAGGGCGCACATCTCCCCCGCGCCGGCGAACAGCCGTGTCGCGCCCGTCGCCCGCTCTGGCGAGATGGCGGTGTCCGGGGGGGTGCTAAGTCTCTCCGTCACGCGGTCCGTCTCCTTCTACGGCGATTTGAGGGGGTCGGCCTGCGGACGCCGGCCCCTCATCGGAGCTGTGGGAAGGCACACGCCGTCTTGCGGCATTCCCGCGATGGGTTCATGACTGCCGCACGCCCCGTGCCTGCCATCCAGATGTGGAGTACGCTGCGGCGGCCAGGGCGACCTCCGGTGCGCCCGGCCTGGCCAGGCACCCACTCCCCGCACTCGCCCCTGCCTGATCGTCTAGCGCCAGGTCGTGTTCATGCGCCTCCACCGCCAGCAAGTCGAGGCCCTGCCTCGCATCGGCCGATCCCACCGACGAGACATACTCCCATGCCGGGAGTAACGATGCAATCCGGCGAGGCACGTCCCATCAGTCAGGGAAAGGCGTACACGTAAGGCGTGCGTCGTTCGTCGCTCCTTGCTCCCCCGCGCCACGTTGGTGACTCGGTGCACCAGAACGCCAATGAGGAGCAGGGCCGGTGCAGCCGCCATCGCAATCACGATCGGTCCGTCGACAGTCCCCGTCATCTCCAGTTGGGGACGGCTCCTGACAACGATCGGGAGTTCGCCTACTATATCGAGTCTGCTCCTGGCGAAAGTTTCTCCTCGCAGTCGGCTGCGTAAACGTATCATTTCGCTGCCTCGTCATCTTCAGGGTCGCGTCCCTGGCAGAGGGACATGGTTTAGCGGGGGAGAGCACCGTGAAGCTCGATCAGATCGTCATCGGAATGGACCTGGGAGCGCCCTCGGTCGCGGCGGCTACCTGGGCGGCCACCAGCATCGCGCCTGCGGCGCAATTGGTGCTCGTTCACGCGGTGTCACTGCCGACACCACCACGGATGTTGCACGGTCGGTTCGCGGACACCACGGAAACGGTGGCGAACGCCGAACTCGGGGCACTCAGCCGTATGCACGTGCTTGCCAGGTCGCTGGAGGCGGAGCGGAAGGGGCCACCAGTCATTGCGGAAGTACGCGACGGTGAGGCGGCGGCGGTCATCCTCGACGCCGCCGCGCGGCACTCGGCGGATCTTGTGGTGCTCGCGCAGCATGTGCCGCGAGGAGCGCCGTGGGACTGGATCGGGAGCACCGCCGAGCGCATCCTGCTCGACGGCGCGCGGCCAGTGCTGATGGTCAGCCATCCGCCGAAAACGACCCCACGCACGCTGCTCGTGGCGCTTGATCAGGGAGAGGTGACGCCGTGGGTAGTCCGCTGGAGCAGCCTGCTGGCCGAGAGATTCTCTAGCGACGTGCGCGGCCTGCATGTTTCGGAACTGTTTCCGTTCGTGCAGGGCCCGGCGCTGGGACCCGCGGGCGCCAGCCCGGTTCCAGCCGATCCGGACCTGCTCGATCGCACTCTGAAGACCGAGGCGGCCGCCTGGCTGGAGCGGCTGGTGGCTGGTGGGCTCGAGCCCGCGCGGACGAGCTGTGACGTCGTGGTCGGCGACCCTGTACGGGAGATCCTGGAAGCAGCGCGGACGTTCGGTGCGGAGTTGATCATCCTCGGCAACCGCCGTTCCGGACGGAGACTCGGCAAGCTGTTCGGCTCGACTGCGCGCGGCGTGCTGCGACGTGCGGCCTGCCCGGTGCTTGTCGTGACGGAGCCGATCGATGATCTCCGGGACGACCAGAAGGATGAGCGTGAACAGGCCGGTGCGGCAGCAGCCGGGCCCGAACACACCGGGCAGAAGAGGATCCTCCCGCCGCATACCGTCTTCTGACGGACCGGCTGGAATAAATGGAGATGGCAGCTACGGCGCTGCGGGCGGCTTGAGTGAAGGCTCGGCGCTTTAGGAAGCGATGGGTTGACGGCGGCCACCCCGAGGT
>CAZWSO010000298.1:0-1982 GCA_964636485.1 uncultured Gemmatimonadaceae bacterium | reverse complement strand
GTGGTGTCGCGTCACCAGGCATGCATGCCTGGTGACGCGACACCACGCCTGCCGAACGTGATCGAACCACAAGCGCGGAAGGGTGGGATTAGTGCTGGACGACGACGTCCTGGCGGGTCTCCGCGTAGTGGCAGGCCGAAGGGTGTTCGGTGCCCGGGCGGACGACGAGCTCCGGCTCTTCCTCGGCGCACAGCTCGGTCGCCTTCCAGCACCGCGTCCGGAACCGGCACCCGCTGGGCGGGTTCGCCGGACTCGGCGGATCGCCGACCAGGATGATCTGCTTGCGCTGGCCGCGCACCGTGGGGTCGGGCACCGGAACCGCGGACAGCAGCGCCTGGGTGTACGGATGCGCCGGCTGCTCATAGATCTGCTCGTCGGTGCCGAGCTCCACGATCTTTCCGAGGTACATCACGCCGACCCGGTCGGAAATGTGCCGGACGACCGACAGGTCGTGGGCGATGAAGATGTACGACAGCCCGAACTCGTTCTGCAGGCTCTCCAGCAGGTTGACGACCTGTGCCTGGACGGAGACATCGAGCGCCGACACCGGCTCGTCACAGATGATGATCTCCGGGCGCAGGGCCAGCCCACGGGCGATGCCGATCCGCTGCCGCTGGCCGCCGGAGAACTGGTGTGGATACCGGTTGATGTGCTCGGGGTTGAGACCTACCACGTCCAGCAGTTCCCGGACCAGCTTGCGGCGATCGCCCCGCGGCGCGACCTCCGGGTGGATGTCGAACGGCTCGCCGATGATGTCGCCGACCGTCATCCGCGGGTTCAGTGAGGCATAGGGGTCCTGGAACACGATCTGGATGTTTCGTCGCATCGCCCGCAGCGCCTTGCCCTTGAGCGAGTAGATGTCCTCACCCTTGTACACGGCACTGCCGCTCGTCGGGGTCTCGAGCCGCATCAGCACCTTGGCCAGCGTCGACTTGCCGCAGCCGGACTCGCCCACGATGCCGAGCGTCTCACCCTTGCGGAGCTGGAAGCTGACGCCGTCAACGGCCTTGACCTCGCCGATCCGGCGCTTGATCACGATGCCCTGCGTCAAGGTAAAGTGCTTGACCAGGTCATGCACATCGAGCACGACCTCCGCGTCAATGAACCGGTCAGCGGTTGGCATCGAGGACCTCCTCAGCGAAGTGGCAGGCAGCCGAACGGCGGGGCAGCACCTCGCGCAGGGCGGGACGCTCCTCGAGGCACCGCTGCCGCGCATAGGGGCACCGCGGGTGGAATTCGCAGCCAGGCGGGATTCGGGTCAAGTTCGGCGGCAGGCCCTTGATCGCCGCCAGCTCCTGCCCCTTGAAGTCGAGCCGTGGGATCGAACTCAGCAGCGCCTGGGTGTACGGGTGGGCCGGATTCCCGTAGATCTCGGCAACCTCGGCACGCTCCATCACCCGGCCGGCGTACATCACCGTGATCTTGTCCGCGACGTCGGCCACCACGCCGAGATCGTGGGTGATCAAGATCAGTCCCATCTGGCTCTCGCGTTGCAGATCGGAGAGCAGTTCCAGGATCTGTGCCTGCACCGTGACATCCAGCGCCGTCGTCGGCTCGTCGGCGATGAGCACATCGGGTTCCAAGGCGATCGCCATCGCGATCATGATGCGCTGGCGCATGCCACCGGAGAACTGGTGGGGGTAGTCGCCGACCCGCTCCCTTGCCGCGGGAATCCGCACCCGCTCCATCAGTTCGATGGCGCGCTTGCGGCTGTCTGACCGGGACAAGCCCTCATGCACCCGGAACATCTCCCCGATCTGCCAGCCGACCGAAAAAACCGGATTGAGCGACGACAGAGCGTCCTGGAAGATCATCGAGATACTGCGGCCACGGTATGCGCGCCGCTCGTCCTCAGGTAGCGCCAGTAGGTCCTGGCCGCGGAACCGGACCGCGCCACCGGTGACGAATCCCGGCGGCGAGTCGAGGATGCCCATGATGGCCTGCGCGGTGACGCTCTTGCCGGACCCGGACTCGCCGAGCAC
>CAZWSO010000297.1:0-2014 GCA_964636485.1 uncultured Gemmatimonadaceae bacterium | reverse complement strand
TCCATATCTGGGAGAGCGGCACGACGGCAACCCTCTCGCCGGTGGGCGTGTCTAGCATTGGACGATGGGTCCATGCCGGCGATCCGCGAGCAGGTCGGCACGGCGCGCAGCCGCATCGAAGCCACCCTGAATTTATTTCACCCCTACCTCAACAGGCGCGAACTCGTCCCAATGCCCTCTGGTCGCCGCTTGATCCCTCCGCTGGTCGGGCTGCTGATCCTGCTGGTGCTCGCCAGCACCGCCTACGTTCGGGTCCGCAACAAGTCCGACGGTAACTCCACAGCCGGCGGACAGCAGGCGAGCGGCGCGGAAGCTGTCGAGTCGGCCACCGCCGCCTTCGGCACCGAGATCGCCATTCCGGTGGAGGGCGCCGAGGCGCGCCTGGACACGCTGGTCCTCTCCGTTACCGCCGCCGGACAAGCGGCCGCCTGGCGGCACACGGCCATCCTGGCCCAGGTGAGCGGGAGGGTGCAGCTGGTCCCCTCGCAGGAGAACGCCGCAGTCCGCTCCGGCGCCCTTCTGGTTGCGATAGATCCGGCCGAGTACGAGCTGGCGGTGAACGACGCCACGGCCCGGCTGCGCACGGCGGAGGCCCAGTATCGCGAGCTCACACTCTTCGATGAACGAATAGAGGATCCCGAGGTGCGCGCCGACCGCGAGCGCGCTGCACGCGCCAAATCGGGGCTCGATGCCGCCGAGGTTCAGCTCCAGCGCTCCCGCCTGGAGCTCCAGCGCGCCCGCGTGCACGCGCCCTTCGCCGGAAGGGTGACGTCGCTCAAGGTAGTAGCCGGACAGCACGTGCGCGCCGGTGACGAGCTCGTGACGATCGCCTCGCTCGATCCGATAAAGGTGGAAGTGCAGGTGCTGGAGAGCGAGATCGGATACCTCACCGCGGGACGACGCGCGTCCGTCGCCTTCTCGGCGTTCCCGGGCGAGACGTTCATCGGCCGCATAGAGACGATAAATCCGCTGGTGGAACGCGACACGCGCACGGCGCGAGTGACGGTGAGCATCCCGAATCCACGCGGACAGATTCTCCCGGGCATGTACGCCCGCGTGTCGCTGGATGCGCGGCGCTTTCCGGACAGGATTCTCGTGCCCCGTTCGGCGGTTCTGGAGCGCGGCGACGGCCGGCGCCGCACGATGCTGTTCGTCTACGAGGGCGACGAGCGCGGCGGGCTGGCCAAGTGGCGCTACGTGACAACGGGGCTGGCGAACGACACGCACGTAGAGATAGTCGAGAATCCGGAGACGGAGATGGTGCGCCCGGGTGAGATCGTGCTTACGAGCGGTCATTACACGCTGATTCACGACGCGCGGGTACGGGTGGTGGAGAGTGTGAGGGCGGAGGGAGGGAGGCCGCAGTGACGAGCGGTGCCTGCTGCTCGCTGCTGAAAGTTCGCGGCAGCGTCTGCGCGGCGCATCGCAGTGCTCACGAGTTTCGCGGGAAGCGCGAGCGCAGCGCGTCGGCCATGTTCGTCGCAATGCTGTTGGGAGCGGCGCTCGCGCCTGCCCTCGCAGCACAGGAGAGAACGGCGACGCTCTCCCTGGAGGAGGCGCAGCGGATCGCGCGGGAGAGGAACCCGGCGCTGCTGCGGGTGGCGGCGCAGGAAGAAGTGGCGGGGGCGCAGCTGCGGCAGGGATACGGGATGATGCTGCCGAGCCTGACTGCGAACATGGGCTTCTCGGGAAGCGACTCGCGCATTCTCACCGGACGCGACGAGTTCGGGCGGCCGATCATCCGCGACGATCCGCTGCGTTCCAGCGCCAGCTCGGCCAACCAGGGCCTGAGCATGAACATGACGCTCTTCGACGGCGGGGCGCGATTTCAGGAGCTGCGCGCGGCTCGCGCCGGCTCGCGCGTGGCCGAGGCGCGGACGGACTCCGAGCGGCTGCGCGTGGACGCCGAGATCGCGCGCCTCTACTACGACGCGCTGAGCATGGAGCGGCAGGTGGACATGGAGGAGCGCCAGCTCGCCTCGGCGCGCGAGCGATTCGAGGCCACGGAGCGGCT
>CAZWSO010000296.1:0-2081 GCA_964636485.1 uncultured Gemmatimonadaceae bacterium | reverse complement strand
GGCCCAGGGGGGCGGGCGCCGGTGCTGGCCGGCGGGCCACCTTCTCGCCGCGTCGTCGCGTGCATCACACGATAAGCACGCTGCGCCGCCTCGGCGGGTACCAGGCGCCAGTTCGGGGATTCGTACTGCTCCGGCCTGATTACACCGCGACGGCGCACCTCATCGATGAGGAGCTGCCGCATCTCGCTGTCACTCTCGAGCACCACTGGTGCGTTGGCGATCATGGTGAAGCTGCCGCCGCCACCCTGTCGATAGTTGCTTAGTGCCATGGTGAACGTATCGGTGTCGCTCACCGGCCGACCCAGGTGTGTAAGCGACACGACGCGGGATCCCACCGGCCGGCTGATGTCGAGCGTGTACTCGACACCCTTCACGATGTCGAAGTTGAAGCCGGGCACACCCGGAGTGATTACCGGCTCGTCCGTGCCCCAGGTGCCGAAGTGGCGTGAGCTGAACTCCAGGTACTCGCGAAGCTGGCGGCCGTCGATGCGGATGGCACGCAGCGTGTTCTCGTACGGGTAAAGGCGGGAGAGATCCGCCACGTTGATCGTGCCCGGCCCCAACCTCGCCGTAACGGAATACGCGGGGCCGGCTGCCAGGTCGGTGCCGGCGGCTCGCCGCAGCACTTCCAGCATGAAGTCTACGATCGCGGTGTTGGCGACGCGCGCGGAATCCGATCGCCAGGCCACGGGCGTGCTGCCGATGGGCGTGTTCACATAGGCCCGGGTCTCCCGGTGGGCGGCGTCGGTGACGGCGAGTACCTTCCGGTGCTCGTTCCTTCCCCGCACTGCTATGAGCCCGCCAGTGCTGGAAGCAACGCGCCACTGGCCGCGCCGACGTTCCAGTCGCAGCGTCGCCACGCCAACGCTCGAGGCCCAGTACAGGGGCTGGATCAGCCGTGTTCCCGCGATGACCGTATCGGCCAGCTCCCGGTGAGAGTGACCGTACACGATCAGCGCGAGCCCGGGGACCTCCGCAGCGAGGCGCGCGGCGACGTTTTCACCGGGCAAGCCGCGGGAGACGGAGTCATAGCTGGCCTGACCGTCGAGACCGGCGTGCAGCACCGCGATCACGACATCCGCTCCGGCGCGCCGCACCTCCGCTGCGGCACCGCGCACAGACTCCACGATGTCGTGGAGGATCAGGCGGCCTTTCAGGTGCTGGTGGTCCCACACCATGGAGCCGGGCGTGGTGGCGCCGACAATGCCGATTCGTACAGGGCCGCGGCGCACGATGTGCCAGGGCGCGTACGCCCGCCGGCCATCCGGCCTGAACGCGTTCGCCGCGAGGAAGGCAAACTGCGCCTGCCCAATGGCCTCATCGAGGAACTCGAGACCGAAGTTGAACTCGTGGTTGCCGATAGCGGCGGCGTCGTAGCCGATGACGTTCATTGCCGCGATCACGGGGTTCGGCTCTCGGGGCGATACGCGCGCCGCCACATAGGCAAGTGGATTCCCCTGGAGCAGATCCCCGGCGTCGACAACGATCACGCGATCGGGCTTTGCGCCGCGGACCGAATCCACCACCGTGGCAACTCGCGCCAGACCCCGCGCCGGATCGGCCTCGTCCGTATGGTAATCCCAACCGCGCACCCGGCCATGTACGTCGGTGGTAGACAGCACGACCACCTCGATCGTTTCGGAAGCCGGATGCGTGGCCCGCGACGCACACGCGAGGGTGCTCAGGCCGGCCACGATAATCATTAGAGAACGGCGCATGCGCACAACTTAGTTTGCGCAGAGCGCAACGGAAGCCGGTTGACCGGCGATCCCCTCCGGCTCAACTTCGCAGCGTGTCAAAGACCTGTCCGGCGGCCCGCCTCCTCACCGCATTGCTGCTGCTCCTCGCCGGGTGCCTGCCGGCGATCGGCGCGGCGGAACGGCCTGAAGGTGCCGGAGCCCAGGGCAAGGACGACGCGGCGCGCGCCGATTCAGCGGTGCTCACGGTTCGACTGCTGCCGCTTCCGTCGTCACGAATTGGCGGTTTGGCCGTTTTGGTGAGCGATTCGGCCGGTGACGTCCCACGCCATGTTCTCATCGATGGGGGAGAAGACGAGCGCACGGTGATCGATCTGCTGCACG
>CAZWSO010000295.1:0-2118 GCA_964636485.1 uncultured Gemmatimonadaceae bacterium | reverse complement strand
ACCGAGCGGAGCGCGGCACCGGCGCCGAACGAGTCGGCCTCGGTCATGAGCGCCATGAGCGTTATGAAGCCGCCGTAGCTGCCGCCGTAGATGCCGACGCGTTCCGGCGCGATACCGTGCTCGCGCTGAAGGTAGCGGGAGCCGTCCACCTGGTCCTGAAGGTCGCGCCCGCCCATGTGGCGGTATATGGCGGTGCGCCAGTCGCGGCCGTAGCCGGCCGAGGCTCGGAAGTCGATGTCCAGCACCACGTAGCCGCGCGAAGCGAGGAAGTGGTGGAACATGTACTCGCGTGAGTACGACGACCACCGCCGGTGCACGTTCTGGAGGTAGCCGGCGCCGTGCACGAAGATCACGGCGGCGCCGTTGGGCTGCGCGCCCACCTCGTGCGGCCTGTAGATGCGCGCCGGCACCTGTTCACCGTCGGAGGCGGGGATCATGACGATCTCCGGCGCGATCCAGGGATGACCGCGAAACTCCCCTGTGGAGCCGGTGGTGAGCCGCGTCATCGATGCGTTTGCCTGATTCGGCATCACGAACAGATCCCACGGCCGATTGGAGAACGAGAACACCGAGGCCACCATTCGCTCGTCGGGCGAGATCGTGGTCTGGTGTCCGCCCGTCTCACGGGTGATGCGCGTGCGCGCGCCGCCGCTGACCGCCATGCGGTAGAGGTGCCGCTCGAACGGAGATACCTCGCTGGTCTCCATGTAGAACGAGCGCCGGTCGTTGGAGAGCCGCACGCTCAGCACCTCCCACTCTCCGCTGGTGAGCTGGCGGCGGTCGGAGCCGTCGGCGGCGACGGTGTAGAGGTGCGCATAGCCATCCGCCTCGCTCACGTACCACACGCGCCGCCCGCCGTCGTACCAGCCGGCGCAGTTGCCGCACGGGCCTCCCACCCACGCCGTGTCGCGAAGCACGTCCAGCGTGAGCACCTCGCCGCCGCCCGATACGCGGTGGAGATAGCGCGTCTTGAAGTCGTTGGAGACGGCGTACATGAGACCGTAGCGGCCGTCGTCGCTCCACCCGATGGGGAACGCGAACGATGGCGGGCGAGTGGTATCCTCGGGAGTCACCTGAAGCCATCGCACGTCGCCGGCCGGCAGCGTCATGAACGCCATGCGCCCGGACTCCTGCACCTCGCCCACCTTGGTGCGGACGGTAAGCTCCTCGGTGAAGCCGGTGCGTGTGACGAACGCCGGAACGCGCGTGCGCTGCGCGTCGCGGTCGGGCATGCCGGTGGCGATCAGCACACCGCGTCCATCGGGGGAGACGCTGAGCCCCGACACGCGCTCGCCCTCGCGAAGGCGCAGCGTGCGCACCCGAGCCGAATCGCGCGCCATTCGCTCGGCCTTCTCGATGGAGTCGCGGCGAGCGCGCTCGCGCACCGACTCGAACAGATCCAGCTGCTGCGCTTCGAGCAGCGCGCGCATTCCTTCGGCCGGCCCCGGCTCGCGTTCGGGCGGGCCGGTGCGGATGTCGGTGAGCTGCGAGACCAGCCCCGTGGTCAGGTTGACGGAGAAGACGTTGTTGTCGCGAACGAAGTAGACGGTGCGCGCATCGGGCGCGAACTGCGGGTTAGTCTCTTCCTCGAGCGTCTGCGTGATGCGCCGCGCGGTGTTGCCGCGGATGTCCACCACGTAGATGTCGCCGCCGAAGGAGACGGCGCGCCAGCGGCGGTCCTGCGAGACGGCGCCCTCCGCGATCAGCGGGCCCACCGAGTCCATGTGGGCGGTCGTGACCTGCTCCGGCGTGGCACCGGCGCGGGCGCGGACGCGGTACGGCTTGGGCTGCTCGTTCCACGGCGTGCCCGCCTCGTTCCACATGAAGTAGATCCACTGGCCGTCCGGCGTCCATCGCACGCGGTTGGGTTCGCGGCCGTAGTGCTCGGGGCCGCGCATGATGTTGGGGATAGTGAGCTCGAAAGCACTCTGTGCTGGTGCGGCGTCGGCCGGCTGGGCCGCGGGCTGCGGTCGGGTCAGCACCGCCGAGGTGGGCTGCTGCGCGGTCAGCGGCGCGGCGGCGAGCAGGGCGGCAAGAAGGAATCGTCTCATCGGCTTTGAGGGCTGCGAATCGCTGAATGGGAGAACGGCGCCGGCGAGAGTGGAGCCGGCGCGAATC
>CAZWSO010000294.1:0-2136 GCA_964636485.1 uncultured Gemmatimonadaceae bacterium | reverse complement strand
CTTCTGATCCGTAGTCAGATGCTCTATCCAGTTGAGCTACGGGCGCTCACACCGACTCAAACAGGCTCGGAAGCAAACGGCGGACACGTCGTCCTGTGCGGAGACGCACCCGCCGTTAGCATACGAAAATTATCGGCCGTGGGATGCCGAGTCAAGGGAGACGGGTGCTTGCCGACCGTGCTCAACTGCCGGCGGACGAGGCTCCCGCGCACCTGCGGGCGCGTCGGCGAGCCGCTGCTCGGTGAGGTCGAACTCGCCCGAGCGCTCGACCATGGTGGCCAGCGTAACGGTGAAAACCGACCCGCGTCCGGGGCGGCTGCGAACGCGCACGTCGCCGCCGAGCAGACGCGCCAGCTTGCGTACGATGGCAAGACCAAGCCCGGTGCCCCGCTGGAGGGAATCTCCCCTACCCATTGGACGCACCTGCTCGAACTCATCGAAGATCCGGCGCTGATCGGATTGTGCGATGCCAATGCCGGTATCGGCGACCTCGATCACGAACATTCCGCGCGTCTTGCTCCGGCGGACGTGCACCGAGACTTGTCCGCGCTCGCTGAATTTGACGGCGTTCACCACGAGATTGAGCACGATCTGCCGGAGGTGTCGAGGGTCGGTTTCGATGCGCGGCAGGTCGCTGGCGACACGCATGCGCAGGTCCAGCCCCTTCGCGTCCGCCATCGGCTGCACTACCATCACGACGCTGTCGAGCACGCTTGCAAGGTCGACAGGCTCGGGCTCGACCGCCATGCGTCCCGACTCGATGCGGGAGAGATCGAGGATTTCATCAACGAGCTCCCCGAGGTGCTCGGCGGACGCTGCTATGCGATCGTGGGCCGTCTGGAGATCGTCTGGCAGATCACCGTACACCCCTTCGCGGGCGAGTGCGCTGTAGCCCACGATGGCGTTCAGCGGAGTTCGCAGCTCGTGCGATACGTTGGCGAGGAAACGACTCTTGGAGCGGTTCGCCTCCGTCACCTGCCGGGCGCGCTCCTCGAGTCGAAGGTTCGCCTCGAGAAGGTTGCGTGAGAGAAGCTCGAGCTGAGCGGATCGCTCGGCGTACCGTCTGGCTTGCGCTTGTTCACGCACGACCAGAACAGCCACGAGCACGAGGAGCATCCCACCGAATCCCAGCGTCAGGAGCCGAGGTGCGAGAGGTTGGAATCGCGGTACGGAAACCTGAAGCATGAGCGGGGGCCCCCCCGCGACCTGGATCTCATGCTCGATCAGCTCGCCAGGGCGGTCGGGGAAGCCATCGGAGCTGGCGATCACGGTGCCGTGCGCGTCGAGCACGCGATGCGTGAACTGGCCGCGAAGCTGTCCGCTCAGTGCACCGCTGAACGCGGCATCATAGGACAGGGAAGCGACGACGAATCCGGTAGCGGTGTCGGCATCCAGAATCGGGGAGACGATGAGAATGCCCCGGCCGCCCAGCGGCAGCTCCACGGTGCCGGTGAGTGTTGCTCGAGCGCGTTCGACGGCGCGCTCGCGTGCGCTCTCGTACTCGCTGGTTGGGGCGAGTGGCTTACCGACCATTTCCAGCCGGTCAGGCGTCTGCGGGAATGCGGAAAGCACGCTCCCGGCGCGATCGGTGATAAGGACGGTCCGGATGTCGGGCGCGTCGCGCTCGAGCTGGCGGGCAAACGCAAGGAATCGGGCGCGCGAAGACGCGTCGAGCCGGCGCGCGGGGATCTCACCCTGAAGAACGTTCACCAGCGAGGTCCGCTGGCGGAGCAAGCCTTCGAGCAGGGCCTCCGCCTGAACCGCTTGCGTTACCGCCTGCTCCCGATACTCACGGCGCAGTAGCGAGTCGACCTGTAGGAGCGCCAGAAAGCCGCCCGCTATGAAAAGCCCCAGCGGAAGCAGCCAGCCCCGCGCCCGTCGCGCCAGGTCTACTCCCGGCACCGCCACAATCCCCGGCACCGCTGAAGCGCGCCCGAAGCCTGCCCACAAGTCGAGTACAGCATACGTAGCCAGCAGGGCAAGTCGTGCGCCCGGCCCCTGCTAATTCAGCGCTCTTTGGCGCGCCGGAAACAAACGGCCCGGCCATCCTGCGAACGAAAACGCGACGGGCCCACGCGAGGCGCGGGCCCGATGGGCGGTACAAGACTCGAACTTGTGACCTCCACGATGTCAACG
>CAZWSO010000293.1:0-2169 GCA_964636485.1 uncultured Gemmatimonadaceae bacterium | reverse complement strand
AGCAGTCTCATCCCTCGGTCAGGGGAACGCCGATGGGGCGCAGCTCCACCTGTCCGTCGCGGACACGAACCGCCAGCCGCTCGAGGGGACGCGGCGGCGGGCCGGCAGCAACATTCCCGTCGCGCGAGAAGCTGCCGCCGTGACACGGGCACATGAACATCTCAGCACCCGCCACCCACCGAACCGGACATCCCGTGTGCGTGCAGTAAACAGAGAAGGCGACGAAGTCGTCATCGCTTTCACGGCGCAGCCAGGCGGCGCTGCGGTTGGCGTAACCCGCCCACGGGAGCGGAGCCGGGTCCACGTAGGTCACCTTCACTGTGGAGCCGACGGGGAACTCCTCCAACCGGCCGACCGCGCGCCAGACATGCGGCTCATCGCGGCGAACCGGTGAGAAGAGGAAGCCGAGGGCCGGCAGGCCGGCGACAGCCGCGGCGAGGGCACCGAGCCCAAGGCTCAGGCGCGACAGGAACCGACGCCTTTTGGGTGACGGAGGAGTGCCCGACGGCGCCGGCGCCACAGCGTCGGCGCGATCCACACCATGCGATTCGATCTCGGTCATTCGCGTTGCTTTCCGCGCACCAATCGGCACGCACGGTGACCCGGCCGGCACACACCAGGTGGCCGGAGGGCGAGTGCGGAATCCCCGCAGGGACGTGCTGTCTGCAACATGCGTGCTGAGCGACGCCCGGCGCGCCTCTGTGCTTCCGCTCAGACCGGCGTGCCACGCTTGAATCACAACGGAGGCGTCGGCACTGGTATGGTCCGTGCGCCCCTCGTTGCGCTTGGCATACGGCATCAGCAGTTGCTCCGGCGCGCGGGAGGCCCTGTCGAAAGAGCCCGAGGGCACGGGTTGGCGCGGTGTGATGAACGGACGTGATAATCGGTGGGTAGACGCGGGAGGAGGTGTGAGCCGACGAAAGGTAGTAGTCGTAACAGGCGCGTCCGCCGGTGTTGGCCGAGCTACGGTTCGCGAGCTTGGCAAGCGCGGCGCGGCGGTCGGACTGCTGGCCCGTGGCCGGGATGGTCTGGAGGCGGCCAGGGCAGAGGTGGAGCAGCTCGGTGGCGAAGCGATTGTGCTGTCCACCGACGTGGCCGACGCTGATGCGGTGGAATCCGCCGCCGCGATGGTGGAGGAGACCTTCGGACCGATCGACGTCTGGATCAACAACGCGATGGTCTCCGTCTTCTCGCCGGTCAAGGAGATGACGGCCGCGGAGTACCAGCGCGTGACCGAGGTGACCTATCTTGGCTACGTCCACGGTACTCTTTCGGCGCTCAAGCGCATGCTGCCTCGGGATGAGGGCGTGATCATCCAGGTGGGCTCCGCGCTCGCCTATCGCGGAATTCCCCTGCAATCAGCCTACTGCGCGGCAAAGCACGCCATCGAGGGGTTCAACGATTCCCTTCGCAGCGAGCTGTTGCACGACGGCAGCAAGGTGCGCGTGACCTCAGTTCATTTACCGGCCATTAACACGCCGCAGTTTCGATGGGTGAAGAGCCGCCTCGACAAGAAGAGTCAGCCGGTTCCGCCCATCTATCAGCCCGAGGTAGCTGCTGACGCAATCATCTTCGCAATGAACCACGACCGGCGCGAGATGTGGGTCGCCTGGCCAACGGTGAAGACCATCGTCGGTGCGCGGACAGTTCCATGGTATCTGGACAGGCGCCTTGCCACCGAAGCCTACGAAGGGCAGCAGCTGGACGAACCGTATGAGGAGCGGCCGCACAACCTGTGGGAACCGCTGCCCGGCGATCACGGCGCGCACGGCGTCTTCGATGATCGTGCCGAGCCGCGAAGCCTGCTGCTCTGGGCAAACAAGCACCGACGCGCGCTGGGCCTGATGGCGGCCGGCATCGCCGGGGGCGTCGCATGGGTCGCACGCCGAAACAACGGCGGGGAGGACGACGGTTAGCGCGGCATCACCGTGTCGCTCGCCTCCGCTCAGTATCCGGCACGCAGTGCGGACAGCGCTGCGCGCCAGCCGCAGATCCCGTGCACGCCGCCGCCAGGGGGAGTGGAGGCGGAGCACAGGAACACCCCGCGCAGCGGGGTACGGTAAGGATCCAGGCTCGCAACCGGCCGGAAGAAAAGCTGGCCCAGCAGAGCGGCGCCCCCGTTGATGTCTCCTCCGACGAGGTTTGGATTGCGCGCCTCGAGCTCTGCCG
>CAZWSO010000292.1:0-2181 GCA_964636485.1 uncultured Gemmatimonadaceae bacterium | reverse complement strand
CTCACCGGCCATAGTGCCCTCCGTGTTGCTGCCGTGACAGTCGCGCGGCAGGGGCATGGAGTCAAGAGGGGGCGCCGCGCTGCTGAGCCGACCAGATCGGTAAGCGGCTACAGAGGCTGCACACGCAGTCTCCACCTTCCCGGACACGACCCCCAGCGGGTTGAACTGGCGATTGATAGGATTGGCTGATCCTTCGGCACCGCTCCGATCACAGGAACGGCTGCGGCCGGCATCTGACTGAAGGGTAGTATTGACACCAGAACGTCTAACTGCCATTATCCGCCCGTGAACCTGTTTCCTCGGAGCTTCGAGCTCGCCGAGCTGGCCGATGCCGCGGACGTAACCCCGCGCACTATAAGGTATTACATCCAGCAGGGGCTCCTCCCAGCCCCTGGTTCACGTGGCCCGAGCACGCGCTACGACGAAGGCCACCTGGACCGGATCCGTCTCATCAAGCGGCTCCAGCGGGAGCACCTGCCGCTCGCCGAGATACGCCTGCGTTTGTCGGAAATGGATGATGACGCCGTACGCCTGGCGCTGGAATCGGCGCCGAGCGAGCCCCCGCACTCGTCCGCGCTGGACTACGTCCAAACGGTGCTGTCAGTCGGAGCGGCTAGCTTTGCCGCCGCTCCGGATGCTACGAGAACGGGCTTCGGCAGGCCGGGCACTCGGCCGACGGACAGATCGCTGTGGGAACGCATTTCACTCTCGCCGGATGTGGAGCTGCACGTTCGCAGGCCCCTCTCGCGCGAGCAGAACAAGACGGTGGACAGGCTCCTCGAGCACGCCCGCCGGCTCTTCACGGAGAACGAACCATGAGCCTCACCGTCCGCACCGACCGCGACCTGATCCGCGCGAGCGCATCGAGCACTCGCTACCTGTGGGTGTCCTTTACCGCGTCGGCGGCGCCCCGGCGCACGGAGCGCATGCCGGTGAATGTGGCCTTCGTGCTCGATCGCTCGGGGTCGATGGCGGGACAGAGCAAGTTACCGATCGCCCGGACGGCGGTGCAGCAGGCGCTGCGCATGCTGCGGCCGGAGGACCGGTTCGCCCTGGTCGTGTACGACAACGAGATCGACATGCTCATGCCGTCGACGCTGGCGAGCGCGGAGGCCAGGCAGACGGCACTGCGCGCGCTGGCGGCGATCGAGCCACGCGGCAGCACAGATCTGTGCGGCGGCTGGCTGCGCGGCTGCGAGCAGATCGCGGTGCGCCTCGAGGCGGAGCAGGTGGGGCGTTGCCTCCTTGTCACCGACGGCCTGGCGAACTATGGCATCACGAGCCACGGAGAGATCGTGCGCCACGCCGCCGAGCTGCGCCGCCGCGGCATTACCACCTCCACGCTGGGCGTGGGCGAGGACTTCGACGAGCGGCTGCTGCGCGACATGGCGCAGGAGGGCGGCGGCAATGCGTACTACGTGGAGCGCGCCGAGCAGATCATGGATCTTCTCACGAGCGAGCTGGGCGAGGCGCTGGAGACGGTGATGCGCGATGCGGCCATCCACGTCGCACTGCCGGCGAACGCGCAGGCGGGGCCGCTCAACACGCTCCGCTACACGCACATCGCGGGCGACAACGAGCTGCGGGTGGAACTGGGCAACCTGGTGTCGGAGCAGGAGGTGAGCGCTGTGATCCGCGTGCGCTTCCCGCACGGAACGCTCGGGGATCGCACGACCGTGCGCGTCTCGCTCAACGAGCGCACGAATGACGTCTCGGTGCCGTCGGTCGAGCTCGGCTGGACGTACGCGTCGCATCGCGAGAACGACGTCCAGCTGCGCGACCGCGACGTCGACGTGGAGGTGGCGACGCTCTACGCCGCCCGCGCCCGCGCCGATGCCACGGAGCTGAACCGTCGCGGCGACTACGTGGGCGCGCAGCGGGTGCTGGAGCGCACCGCGGCGCGGATCCTCGAGTACGCGCAGGGCGACGCGAGGCTGCTTCGGATCGCGGGGGAGCTGCAGCAGGAATTCTGGCAGTATGGGGCGGAGATGAGCCCGGTGATGCTGAAGCAGGCGTTCTACTCGGCGGAGGCGGCGACCAAGTTCAGGGGGGTGGGGGGGAAGGCGAGGCGGCGGGCACGATAGTTCGCGGAAGTATCGAACGGCCGGTCGGCCAGGAGGCACCGTGAAGGGCCGTTATTCGCGCGGTTCAACGGAGACCCTGCTCGATCAGGACCTCGCC
>CAZWSO010000291.1:0-2183 GCA_964636485.1 uncultured Gemmatimonadaceae bacterium | reverse complement strand
GCGACCTTCGCGAGAACAGTGAGTACAAGGCCGCACTGGAGCGCCAGCAGTTCGTGCAGGCGCGGCTGGGTCAGCTGCGGCAGCGGCTTGGCAAGCTCTCGCAGATCGACGTCTCGCAGATCCCGCCCGATAAGGTCGGTCTCGGCTCCCGAGTCACCGTCGAGGACCAGAGCACCCGAGATCGCGAGGAGTACTACCTCGTGTTCGGGGACGCGGTGGAGTTCGAGGAGGGCCACGTCTCCATGGCTTCGCCCATCGGGCGCTCGCTTCTCGGCAAGGTGGTGGGCGAAGTGGTCGTGCTCAAGCTGCCGACGTTAACGCGGCAGCTCAAGGTGGTGAAATTGACCACGATTCACGACAACGGGTTCGCGTCGTGACGGCTCCAGGCAGTAAAGCGGATTCACGGCTGGGAACACGATAACGGTCACGCCGCCCCTTCCACACCGAACATTCGCAGCACGTCGTTCTCGTAGCGCCTCAACTCCGCTGCCAGGCGAGTCTCGTCCCAGCCGAGCAGTGGCGCCATGAGCGGAGCAACCACGCACGCGGCGGCACGACCCTGATCGCGCGTCTCGAATGCCACCGGCACGCGTCGGATCAGCACATCGGCGACCGTGGACGCCATCTCGCGCTCCACGGCGTACACAATCTCCGCGCGGATGTACGGGAGATCCTCGGCGATGGGCTGTCGCAGCTCCACGTCGCTCAGTGCCAACTCCCACACGTCCCGCCACTCCGTTCCGTGCGAGTGCACCAAGTGCGCTGCGAGCCGCGGCGCGCCCGTCTCACGCTCGGCCCATTCGATCTCCTCGGCCAGAGGCCCACCGTCACCGCCCGGCAGCGGCTGGCGGTGCGTGCCGGCACGGCGACGCCGCAGCGAGCGCGAACGCACGACCTCATCCACCACCTGCGCTGCCATGGAGCGGTACGTGGTCAGCTTGCCGCCGCTGATCGTCAACAGCCCGGAGTCCGACCAGCGTATGGCGTGCTCGCGGGAGACGCTCGTCGGGGGCCCGCGGCCGTCCGCCACCAGCGGACGAATGCCCGCCCAGGCGCTCACCACGTCGGCAAAACCGAGCCGCGCCTCGGGGAAGAAGGAGTTGGCCGAGCGCAGCAGGTAAGTGATGTCCTGCTCGTCCGCGCGCACCTCCGCGGGCGGGCCCCCGTAGTCGGTGTCGGTGGTGCCGATGAGAGTGTGTTGCCCGGCTGGAAGAATGAAGATCACCCTGTCATCGAGGGGGGAAACGAGCGTGAGCGCACCCTCGTTTCCCACCTGCGCGCGAGGCACCAGTACATGCGCGCCCTTGGTGCCGCGCAGGCCCGTGCGAGCTCCCGGATCCGCCATCCGCCGCAGAACGTCCCCCCACGGACCGGTGGCGTTTACCACTACCCTCGCCTCCACTGTGAGCTGGCGCCGCTCCTCGGACAGCCGGTCGGTCACGACGGCCCCTTGCGCGATCCCGGTGCGCATGAGGAGCGACCGCACCTCGGCGTGGTTGACGACCACCGCACCAGCGGCGGCGGCCGACCGGACCGTCTCGAGCGTGAGTCGCGCGTCGTTCGTCCATGCATCGTAGTATCGCGCCCCGCCCACCAGCCCGGACTGCCGGAGCGCGGGCTCCATGGCGATCACCCGATCAGCGCCCAGCCGGCGGTGACCGGCCACGTTGCGGAACAGCGCCAGAGCATCGTAGAGCATGAGCCCGGCCCCAAGCTTCCACATTGGCACGCGCGAGTGATCGTACACTGGCCACAGAAAGGGCAGGGGGCGCACGAGGTGAGGTGCGATGCGCATGAGCGTGTGGCGCTCGCGGCTCGCCTCGAACACGAGGTGCAGCGCGCGATGCTCGAGGTACCGAAGTCCGCCGTGGATGAGGCGGGAGGACCGGCTGGAGGTGCCACTTGCGAAGTCATCCCGCTCCACCAGCGCCACATGCAGTCCCCGGAGGGCGGCATCGCGCGCGATCCCCGCGCCGGTGATTCCGCCGCCGATCACGAGAACGTCGTAGTTGTCGTGCTCCAGTGCGTCGAACGCACGGGCTCGCGCACGGGCATCCAACCGCGCGCCTAGCACCCCGGCCGCCTCTCCCAGCAGGTACGTTTCCCGCAGGCGTAGCGGGCTCCCCGGGCCACCGGTAACTTCATCGCATGAACTCCAGCGCTAACGGCCGTCGTGTGGCGAT
>CAZWSO010000290.1:0-2221 GCA_964636485.1 uncultured Gemmatimonadaceae bacterium | reverse complement strand
CGGGTCGAGTAGAGCCGACGCTCGCCTCGTCAGGGCGCCTGCATGTCCCTTGTACGCTCCCCGGCCGTCGACTATTCTCGAAGCCCACGGAACCACAGGATCAGCACGGTCGCCCTTCGCTCGAGCACCTGGTGGTCGCCGTGATATACCGACCTACGCAGTCGTGTAACGCAGTTCACGTGACTTCACGTTCGGCGAATCTCGCTGAGATCTGACGGAGACTCCGGACTGGCCCCTGAGGGGAGGCTGCCACATGACCCGGTCGGCTTCATCCAGGACCGTGTCCGTAGGGAACGAGTCCTGTGGACCTACCATGTCAACATGCGGCTTGCGGGCCGGTTCATTCCTCGTGAGACGATCCTGGCCGCCGTGGCCTCCTATGAGTTGGTCGCGGCGTACCCGGACGACAAGTACCTTCCGAGCTATCTGATCCTCGGGCGGCACGGGCCCGACGCGTTCCATGTGCTGTTCGCGACTGACCTTGCGGGCGACAATGTCCGCGTTGTCACGTCGTACCGCCCGGACCCCGGGGAGTGGCAGGCTGATCTCAAGACGAGGAGGCCTAATCGATGAGATGCCAGGTGTGTGGAGCGGAACTGGCAGCGATCACGACGGATCTGCCGTTCAAGGTTCGCGCGGCGGGTATCGTGATCCTGAAGGGTCTCCCGGTCCTCGAGTGCGCGAGCTGTCCGCAGTACCTGCTCGAAGACGCGGTGCTCGCACGCGTCGATCAGATTTTGCGCCGCGTGGACGGAGGAATCGAGCTGGAGGTTGTCCGCTACGCCGCTTGAGCCATGCACCAACCATCGCCGAACAACAGGCTTGAGCGATCCGGCGCGACGCCGGCCGCTCAGCCTGCGCGTTCGCCTCTCTGATCCGGGAGGACAGGTCGTGAAACGCCGAAGGAACCCGCTTCAGACACGAGAGGTTCGGTGGGAGGAGGTTTCGATCACCGGGGAGGCCGAGTACATCGTGGCAAGGGCCATGGCCGAGGACGCCCGGATCGTCTCGCTTCCGCCACTCGTCTTCTTTTCGACCACGACCGGCGACGCCTGGGTGCTCGATGCGGAGGACGGTCTGGCCGTCCAGCTCGCTGCCGCCAAGACCCGGCTGCCGTTCGTGATCACCGAGACAGCCGAGCGCTTCGCCATCGAGTGGCCTGCCACCTTCCGGATCGACGGCAACACGCTGTTTGTTGCCGACAAAGCCGGCCGGGTGCGGACGATCGTCGGATACCCGACCACGGAGATTGTGGCCGCCCTCGCCCGAGCCAGATCATGACGCCACCAAGGATGACAACCCTTGGCGGTGGATGAAGGTCGGCGAACTCATCCGGTTGCTCGAGGAGAACGGATGACGGCTGGTGAGGACGCGTGGTAACCACCGCCAATACGAGAACGCGAGCAAGCCGGGTACCGTTACAGGAGCCGGGAAGACGAGTTTGGACGTGCCGCCGGCAACCCTGGACCAGGCCCGCGCGTCAGCAGGGCCAGCCGTCGTACCGCGAGGAACTCACCGGCCTTCAGCTCGTACGCTCGGAAGCGGATCCGAGGCGTCTGGAAGCTTGACGCCCTCCGGGAGATCGCCAGGCTCTGGACCCTGGCCAGCGAGAGGGGGCTGGGGTGCCGTCGCCGTCGCGATGAGCAACGCGGCCGGCGGGACGTGGACGGCGCGAGCGGTGTCCACGCTGGCGGGCGTGGGGCGCGCGGCCCGGCTCCGATCCTCGCGGCCCTGAAGGAACCCCGGGCGCGCCGCTCCAACCGCTTCGCTGCGACCTTCCCTGTCACACTCGCGGGCGATCGTCTGGATGTGTATCCGCCAATTGACACCTCACCTTGCGGTAAGGACAATCACAATACCTTGTGCGCTAAGTTTGCCGCTGGATGACCCCCGCCACCCCCGCCCCCCAGGTCCCCCGTACCGGCATGTTTGCGACGGTCCGGAACCGCCGCGGCATCGTCTCCGCCGTCGAGCCCTTCGACGGCGAAGCCGGCCGGCTCCACCTGGTCCACCTGGAATACAAGGATGATCAGCTCCCCACCGAGGAGAGCCTGCTCTGGGAGATCGAGCCCCACCGGGTCCTGCTCGAACCCACGGCCCTCCCAGACGCCACCCGCACTGACCCTATGCCCGCCGAGGACTTCGACGCCCTGCTCCGCGCCGTCCCCCGACTTTGACGGGGCCGGGACCTGCTGAGGCACACATTTCCTTTGCACGGCGG
>CAZWSO010000289.1:0-2226 GCA_964636485.1 uncultured Gemmatimonadaceae bacterium | reverse complement strand
CCCTCCCGCAGCAATCAGCCGCCCGTTCATCGGGCGAGCACCGCCGAGCTGACGGCGGCCACGCGCGCGGCTGCCGCGGGGAAGGGAGGCGCTCGCGCCCCACAGGGCCATCCCCGCGCCACACCGGGCGCGCGGCGGCGCGGTGTCGGAGAAGGCACGCTGGAGGTGAGCATTGGCGTCTCCAACCGCCACGCGCATCTCTCATCCGAGCACGTACGCGAACTCTTCGGCGCCGACTCGCTGGTGAGCGAGCGTCCACTCTCCCAGCCGGGCCAGTTCGCGGCGAGCGAGCGGCTGGACGTAACCGGACTCCGCGGCACTCTTCACGGCGTCCGCGTGGTTGGACCGCCGCGGGAACGTACTCAGCTCGAGCTCGCTCCCTCCGACTGCCGCGCCCTTGGTGTCGAGCCGCCCATTCGTGCGAGCGGCTCGCTGGAAGGTTCCGTGGGCGGTATCACGCTCACCGGTCCGGCCGGTTCGGTGCGCCTGGACAGGGGCGTCATCATTGCGGCGCGACACCTCCACCTGTCCGAGACGGACTCGCGCAAGTGGGGGATCCGCGACGGCGATCTCCTCGACATTCGCTGCGGCGCCGGCGCACGTGCCGTCACCTTTCACCAGGTACTGGTGCGCGCCGGCCCGGGGTACGCAACAGAGCTGCATCTGGATACCGATGAGGCGCTGGCGGCCGGTGTACGCACAGGCGATCGCGCCGTGATCCTGCACTGGCGCGCCGCGCCCGCCGAGCGACGTCCGCTCGTGACCGAACGCGATGTCCTGCGACACGCGCAGTCGGGTGTGCCACTTCCCGATCACGCCATCCTTACGCCCAGCGCCCGCGATCGCGCCCGGGCCGCAGGTCTTCTTCGCGAATGAGCAGCGGGCGAGGCCGAATCGAGTTCCGCGTTCGATACGGCGAGACCGATCAGATGGGCGTGGTGTATCATCCGAACTATCTCGTCTGGTGCGAGATGGGGCGCACCGAGCTGATCCGCGAGCTGGCCATGAGCTACCGAAACGTAGAGGAGAGCGGCGTGCTGCTGGCCGTCGCCGAGGCCAACGTGCGCTACAGGCAGTCAGCGCGATATGACGATCTCGTGCGCGTGGATACGCGGGTTTCCGGTGTGGGATCGCGCATGGTGACCTTCGAGTACTCCATTCAGAACGTCGAAAGCGGCGAGGAGCTCGCGACGGCGCGGACCTCGCTTGCCTCCATCGACCGGGAGGGAAGGGTGATAAGCATGCCCAGGGAGTTGCGTGAGGCGCTCGCGCGTGGAATGGAGTAAACGCAACGCCCTGGTGGCGGCGCTGGTAGTGGTGGCCTGCGCACCCGCCGTCCCGGCCGCACGAACGGCACCGGCCGTCAGTACCGTGGATGTTCCCCTGCACGCGCGCATCCTCCGCATGACGGACGCGCGCGAGCCGGACAGCGCCGCAGTAACCGATGCACTCGGCAGCGCAGAGCGCGCGACGCGCGCCGCCGGTGTGCTTGCCGTAGGGCAGTTGCGCGCGCGCCAGTGGACACCGATGCTCCGCGAACTGCTCGCCGATCCCGACACCGCTGTTGCCGCCAACGCCGCGTACGCGCTGGGACTGATGCGCGACACCGCCTCCGCCGATCTCCTGGCGAATGTGCTCGGGCGATCGGTTGTCGGCGCCGAGGCGGCGTGGGCCCTCGGACAGATGGGTGATCCGGCGCGCCAGCACATCGCGCGAGCCCTCAGCGCGGGTCTTTCCGACGAGCGGACGCTTGGCGAACTCGTGCTGGCAGCGTCCTGGATGCGACCCGTTCCGCAGCAAGTCGAGCTGCTGCTGCGGCACAGTTCTGCCGAAGTGCGCTGGCGGGCCGCGTATGCCTTTGCCCGTCGCTATGCCCCCAATGGCGGCCGTCCATTGCTGGGAGCGCGTGCCGATCCAGCGCCGCACGTTCGTACGTTCGTGGCGCGTGGCCTGTCCCTCGCCGCTACCGGAGATTCGCTGGCCGACAGTGCCGTGGCCGCGCTTCGCGAGCTCGCGCGCGACAGTCACCCGCACGTCCGCATCAACGCCCTGCGTGCACTCGGCACACACGGTGCGCCGGCTGCCGACCTCGTGCTGGAGCTGGCGCGCGACGGGGACGCGAACGTGCGCATTGCCGCGGCGGAGGTGGCCGGTGCGGCGTTCGTTGCCGGCGCCTCGGCGTGGCCGCTGCTCTGGTCGCTCGACACTGGGTTCACGTATCGCCAG
>CAZWSO010000288.1:0-2253 GCA_964636485.1 uncultured Gemmatimonadaceae bacterium | reverse complement strand
ATCCCTGCGGACTCCGTGGTACGATCCTTAGCGTACCCATCCTGGGGAAGCGATGATCGACGGAATCATCCACTGGCTCATCGAGGATCTGACCTGGGGTGGGGTATTCTTTGGCGCCTCCCTGTTCCTGGTCACGATCATTGGCAGCCTCCTGGTGGCTGGAGTGCTGCTCGTAAAGCTACCCGTCACGTATTTTCAGGACTTCCATTCCCGCGATGTCTGGGCGGACCGTCATCCCGTGCTTCGCCTCACGGCTCGGAGCGGCAAGAACGTCCTGGGGGCCATTCTGGTCGTGGTCGGCATGATCCTGGCGCTGCCCGGGGTTCCCGGACAGGGCCTACTGACCATTCTGATCGGCCTCATGCTGCTCGACCTTCCTGGCAAGCGTCGCCTCGAGCGCAGGATCGTCGGCCGCCCACGAATCCTTCGGACCATCAACCGTTTACGGAAGCGATTCGGCAGGCCCCCACTTGTGCTGGGCAGTCGGCGGGGAGAAGTTCAGCGCAAGCGCCTTCCCCGCGACGTCGGCACGACCAGCGGTACCGCTGGCCGAAATCCTGTGGCGTGATCACCGCCGCCGGCCCGCCATGGTCGGAATTCTGACCGGCCGTCGTCCACTACGTGGGAAGCTGCGAGAGTCCTCGTGCCCGGTCGATGCCCCTGTCCCTTCTGACTCGGCATTGACTCTGCCGTAGGCAGTCACGCAGCAACAGCGCACACAGCACCGGATCGCTCCCGCCGAGGCGTTCGTCCTGCCCTCTTACCTGCTTGCCCGTGGCGCAAGGTAGCGCCCTACCGGCTTGACGGCCTCGACGACGACAACGGGAAGGAACGAGAAGCTCACCACCAGCAACCAGTCCGCGGCATCCAGCGCCACCGTGTGCAGGGGCAGCTGCAGGAACGGCACGTGCACCACGGCCACCTGGAGCCCGATCCACGCGAGCACCGCGCCCCAGAGCCAGGCGTTGCTGAACAGCCGCGAGATGAACGCCGACTCCACCTGCGACCGCGCGTTGTCGGCTCCGTCCGACCCGACCCGAGCTGGTAGGGTTCGCATATACTTGGCGGGAACGATTACGGGCCAGCTTCGCGAGGCCCGCAGGAGAGGGGGATGCGAGTGCTCTCGGCCGTGGAGCCGCGCTCCGCGCGCACGCGGCGGTGATGCTGGTCTGGCTCGTCGTCGCCGGGCTGATCGGCGTCAATGCCTTCTACGTCCTTGCGGAGTTCGCCGCCGTCAGCGTGCGTCAGACGCAGCTTCGCCCCCTCGCCGACGGCGGCCACGCGCTCGGCGGCCGCATGTTACCCATCGTCACCGATCCGCGCCGCCTCGACCAGTACATCGCCGCCTGCCAGATCGGTATCACGCTGTCGAGTCTCGTCCTTGGGGCGTACGGCCAGGTCGCGCTGGCGTCGGCTGCGGTGCCGACCCTCGAGGCCTGGGGCCTCGCACCGGTTGCGGCTCAGTCGACGGCGGCCGGCGCCGTTCTCCTCACGCTCACAACCATCCAGGTCGTCCTCGGAGAGCTCGTCCCCAAGTCGCTCGCTTTGCAGTTCCCGCTACGCGCCGCCCTCTACACCTACTGGCCGATGTATTTCTCTGTCCTCGTGTTCTCGGGATTCATCCGGGTCCTGAACGGAACGGGGCTCGGCTTGCTTCGTGTGCTGGGGGTCTCGGAAGCCAGCCATCGGCACATCCATTCTCCGGAGGAGATCGACCTCCTCATCGCGGAGAGTGCCCAGCGCGGCGTCCTGGACACCGAGGACCAGCACCGACTGCGCCGGGCGCTACGGCTCGGGCTGCGCACCGCACGCGAACTGATGGTGCCACGCTTCCGCATCGTCGCCGTCGACGCGGACGCCCCGCTCGCCGCGGTGCTCGGGCAGCTCGCCGAGAGCCCCTATACACGGCTCCCCGTCTACCGTCGCACGCTCGACAACGTCCTCGGCATGGTGCACACGCGCGACCTGGTCGCCCACTACGTCGAGCACGGAGGACTGACCTCGATCGAGGAAGTCATCCAGCCCCTGTTGTTCGTCCCCGAGGCGCTGCACGCCGACCGCCTGCTGGCCCAGATGCGCGAGCGCCACACACAGATCGCCCTGGTCGTGGACGAGTTCGGGAGCGTGGCGGGTCTGGTCACCGTGCAGGACGTCCTGGAGCAGCTCCTGGGCGATGTCTCGGAGGACGTGCGGACGGGGCAGCCGCGGCCCGAGCGGCTGCTCGGCGGCCGGGTGCGCCTGCCCGGCCTCATG
>CAZWSO010000287.1:0-2266 GCA_964636485.1 uncultured Gemmatimonadaceae bacterium | reverse complement strand
CGCTGCGATCAGCGTCAATCGCGCGCGAGGGGAAGAAGCGCCGCCTGCTCCACCCACCCAGTGCCGCCCGAAGCGACGATGCGCACCCAGCCACCGTCCCGTTCCTCGATGCGAGCCACACTCCCGACAAGCGCAATACCATGGCGCTCCGCGCCAAGGGCCGGGAGGAAGCGAAGCGGCTCGGTGCGCGCCACCACCGCGAGGGCATCGCCGGCAATGCGGCGATCGAGCGACCAGGCCGCACCCGCCACCAGGACTGCGGAAAGCGCGATCACGAGCGTCTGTGTTCCGGCGGCGTCACGCCGCCAGATGCGCGCGGCGGTCACGCTCCAGCCCACCAGCCACAGCGCGGCCGCAACGAAGACCAGGGCGGCTACCGGGATGGCCGGGACGGAGGCGACACCGCTACCGAAGTCACCCAGAATCACAACGCGGTCCCGCACATCGCGGGCGAGCGGCTCCAGTCGCAGCGCACGTTGCCAGCCCCACGCCGCGCGGGCGGTGTCGGCGGCAGCGTAGGAGGCCGTGCCCAGATTCGCCCACGCATCCGCCGCTCGCGGCACTCGCAACGCAATGTCCCCGAATGCACGTGCAGCGGCTGCGTATTCGCCAGACTCGTATGCGACAACACCATCGGCAAACAGCCGCGCGTCCCCCGGTCCGTCGAACGCGATTGCCGCGCCGAGGGGGAGCGCCGCCGCGCTCATCACGATCGCCAGGGGTGTCATCCGCACAGACCGGCGCACTGCCTCAGCATCCACCCGCTCGTAGACGCGCAGCGCGCGATCCCGTGCGCGCTCCGACTGCGTGTCGTCCGGCCCGAAGGCGGCCGCATTCAGCATCTCCACCAGGGACGCTCCATCGCGCGCGGTGTGAGCGGTGACGCCTGCGCGCCGGGCGTGTCGCTCGAATGACACCGGATCACCGAGCGCGACGGCTGGAACGCGCAGCCGGATCGCCGTCGCCCGAAGGAAGGCGCGTCGTACATCGGACGGCGCAGCATGCCGCTCGAGCTGTTCGATGAGCTCGCTGCCGCGCACGCGTTTCGGCCGGCGCCGACGAACTGGACGACGCCTTGCGGCGATGGCCAGCGCCGGAAGTGGCGCGAGCGCCACGAGCACCCAGAATGGCGCTGTCGCATGCAGTGGTCGGCCCAGCGCGCCTCGATACACGGTTCGGACCGGCCAAGGCGGCTCGGCGGCGGGTGGCACGGTATCCAGCCGCGCCAGTGTACCCGGCTCGATCATCACCGCGCGAGGCCTCGTTTCCGCCACATCGTACTCTCCCGACTCTGGATCGAAATAGGGGTAGCGCAGCGCCGGAAGTCGCTGCGTCCCGGCAAGTCGCGGCGTAATCACCCAGCGAAACTCCTTGGTGCCCCCAATACGCAGCGAATCCGGCCCCTGCTCGATGCGATCCCCCGCCGGGACGGCGCTTGCCCAGGGAATCTCGATCTGGGGCCGCGGGAACAGCTTCACGTTGCCGCGCCCCGTGATGCGCATCACCAGCGTGATCGGATCACCCACGCGAGCAGACGTGGCATCCATCGTCGCCTCCGCGCTCACGCGTCCGACCGCGCCGCGGTAGTCGTGCGGCCGGCCGGCGACTGGCGGCTCGATCACGACGATACGGGCGCTATCGCTCCAAAGCTCCATGCTCTCGACCCGACTGAAGAAGCTCGCCGAGACCGGCATGGCGTAGACCAGGCGGGAGGGCGGCACCACGAGCTCACCCGCGGTCAAAGGAAAGATCGGTCGCTGGTAGATGTACGGCTCGAAACGCCGACGGCCGATCACACGGGTAGGTAGCACGCCCGAACGCTGCGGCGCCTCGTACGCCATCATCCCGCGCATCTCCGGCGGTATGGCCTCCATACGCCGCACACGGTCGCGCCACCTCTCGTCGACAAAGACGATGAGCTGGTAGGTGGCCTGCTGCCCCACATACACGGTATCCGGCGTGAGTCGCGCGTAAATGCTGACGGCCGCGGTCGTGTCCACGGGTGCCCGGGCAACGAGCGCATGCTCCTGCGCCGTTGAGGCACCTACCTGGAGGAGGAGAAACAGCGGCAGCGCGTTCACCAGTCGCGTCCTCCCACGGGCGGGGCGGCGCGTCCCTCGCGCTGCCGTCGAGCCTGCACATCGCTCTCCTCTCGTGCCGCGCTCTCCAGAATCTGCTCCGCCTGCCGCTGATCGATCGCTCCGGGCGGAGTCGCTGCCGGCGACTCCGCCTGCGCACCGCGCGGGTCCTGCTGCTGCGGCTGCTC
>CAZWSO010000286.1:0-2284 GCA_964636485.1 uncultured Gemmatimonadaceae bacterium | reverse complement strand
ATTGCCGAGGACCTTGCGCAGGAGAGCTTCGTCAAGGTCCTCAATCACATCGACCGCTACCGTCCGGAGTTCAAGCTCTCGAGCTGGCTGTTCAAGATCGCCAACAACGTCACAATCGATCACCTGCGGAAGAGGCAGCTCGACACGATCAGTATCGAGGGCTCCCCCCACGCCGTTACGTCCACGGAGGTGGAGTCCACCTCCTTCCAGCTGCGCTCGCACGGCGAGAGTGCGCTGGAGGAGCTCGAGTCGCGGGAGCTCGGCTCCGCCATCGAGCGCGCGATCGCGCATCTCCGTCCCGAGTATCGTTCGTGCATCCTGCTCAGACACGTCGAGGGGCGCTCTTATGAGGAAATCGCCGCCACGCTCGATCTGCCTTTGGGCACTGTCAAGACATACATTCACCGTGCGCGGCATGAGTTGAGGGAGATGCTGGGGCATCTGAGGGAATAGGGTACCAGCCCCGGTACGGGCCCTACCGACGCCTGCTGCCTGGCGCCGGCACCGCCCGTCGCCGCCCTTTGGAGCCCTGCTCCCTGAAACCCGGCCCGCTCCGCAAGCGTAGTATTCGCGAGGAGGCACCGTGGACAGACATCTACTCCCTGAAGAAATCGACCTGCTGCTGGACGGCGAGGTGGGCTTCGGCACCGCGCCGCTCCGGGCGCACGTGCGTCGTTGTGAACAGTGCCGGGCCGAATTCGACAACGCGCGTGCGCTCGTCAGGGAGTTGGAGCACCTCCCCTATCTGGCACCCTCCCCGATATTCGCTGCACGAGTCATGGCCAGGGTGCAGGTGTTCGTCCCCTGGCATGCTGCGCTGATGAACTGGGCACGTGGCTGGGTGCCTCAATCCAGGCCGGCGCTGGCCGCGGCGGGGGTGTCGTTCGCCATCGTGGCGGCAGCCCTCACCATCGGCATGATCTGGGTGGCGTCGCGATTCGACGCCGTCGTGTTCGCCCTGGGCATGGGCGTGACCCGCGCTCGCGAGGTGGTGCTGGCGAGCATCGGGCGGGTGGTGGGCGAGCTGTTCGGCGAGCCGGTGCTGGCGGCGCTTCGCGAAAGCGGGACGCTCGGACTCACGCTCGCGATGCTCACCCTCCTCCTCATGACCGCCGTTGCGGCCGGCGCTCTCCGGTTGCTTGCCGCGGGCGCCCACCGTCGCTGAGGTGCCCATGAGAATCCTCCGTGTCGTCGTTGCGCTGGCGCTGTGTCTGGCGCCCGCAGCGGCAGCCGCACAGCGTGGGCTCACTACCGCCGAGCAGGACTCCGTGCGCGACTGGCTTGGCGCGCTTGGACCCGAGTTGGGCACGCATCGGGTGGATCCCGCCGCCGCCGTTCACGGCGAGCGAGTCGTGCCCGCCACCGAGCGCGTCAGCGGCGACGTGCTTTCGTTCCGTGGCAACATCGACGTTTATGGCGACGTGGCCGGCGACGCCGTCGCCATTGGCGGCGACGTGATCCTGCACTCCACCGCGCGTGTGCGTGGCGACGTGCTCGCTATTGGAGGCACGGTCAGGCAGGAGGGCGGCCGCGCCGACGGCGAGATCCGGTCGCTTGCCGGCCACGCACCGGGCATCGAAGCGCTGTTCGCCGAGCGCCCGTCAACGGTCCGCACGCCGCGCGAGATGCTGTCCCTCACAGCCGGCTGGTTTGCGGTGCTGGCTGCGATCGCCTTCGCGGTACTGCTGCTGGCCAGGACGAACCTCGTCACGATCACCGAGCGTATTCGCACCGACTACGGAAAGGCGCTCCTCATTGGGCTGGCCGGCCAACTGGCCGTGGCGCCTCTGCTCGTGCTGCTGGTGGTGGGGCTCGCGATCACGCTCATCGGTATACTGCTCATCCCATTCGTGCTCGTCGCCTATGCACTGGTGCTTGCCGGCGCCGTCACGCTCGGGTTTCTGGCGATGGCGTACGCGAACGGACGCTCGCTGCGTCGGCGCGAGAGCGGCGACGAAACCGTCGGCGACATCACGACGCATCTGATGATCGGTCTTGGCGCCTACTTCGCGCTGTGGGCGGTCGCTGCGCTGGCAGGTCCGCTGGGTATCGTAGGTTCCTTGCTGCGCGCGATGGTCGTGGTCATAACGTGGGTGGCCGTCTCGGTTGGACTCGGTGCCGTGATTCTCTCGCGCGCTGGAACGCGCTCACCCTCTGCGGCGGTGGCACCGGAGCCCGAGGAGGACGAGTACTCGTGGCAGACGCCGACGCCGGTTTCGGGGGTGGCTGCGGCGCGGCGCCCGACTCCGGCACCTCGCGCGGCGGAGCGTCGGTGAGCTCAGCG
>CAZWSO010000285.1:0-2290 GCA_964636485.1 uncultured Gemmatimonadaceae bacterium | reverse complement strand
ACCGACATGAACTTCGCGCGTCTGGAGCTGTCGGAGCGGCTGGGCGCGCTGCGCGAATCGCTGCCGCCTCGGATGTGGGGCCCGCAGATCCAGCAATACGTGCCCGAGGAGTTCCGGAGGCAGCGGCAGGGGTTCATGCGCTACACGGTGACCGGTCCATACACCGTGGAGGCGCTGCGCACGCACGTCGACGACATGCTGGTGCCCGACCTTCAGCAGCTGGAGGGTGTGGGAGAAGTAACGGTGAGCGGCGGGCGCGCGCGCCTGCTGGAGATCGAGCTGGATGAGCGCCGCATCACGGCCCTCGGACTCACTCCGGCGCAGGTGCAGCAGCGGATTCTCGAGCTGGAGTACGTGCGCGAGGCCGGCGTGGTGGACGTGGGAGGCACGGAGCGCACGGTCGCCATCCGCCACCGCGCCAACTCGCTGGCCGAAGTACGTGCGCTGGTGGTCCTTGGCAACCGCGGCCGCGTGGTGCGCGTGAGCGACGTGGGAACCGTGCGCGACACGTACGAGGAGCCGCGCTCGTACAACCGGATAGATGGTCTGCCGGCAGTGCGCATGGAGGTGCACCGGCAGCCGCGCGTCAACGCGGTGGCCACGGCCGAGCGCGTAAAGGAGCGGCTGGCGCAGATGGAGCAGCACCAGCTGCCGGGCGTGCGCATGATTCTCGACCACGACGAGAGCGAGGCCATCCGCACGCAGCTCACCGATCTGCGCTCGCGGGCGATGATATCCGCGGTGGTCATCTTTTCCGTCCTGCTGCTCTTCCTGGGCTCGTTCCGCTCGTCGCTCATCGTGTTCGCGACGATCGGCTTTTCCATCATGCTCGCCCTCAACCTGCTCTACTGGGGCGGCTTCACGCTCAACGTGCTGACGCTGATGGGGCTGGCGATGGGCTTCGGCTTGATCGTCGACAACGCCATTGTCGTGCTGGAGAACGTCTATCGCCGCTGGCGGGGCGGAGAAGGGGCGGAGGAGGCAGCGGGGCGCGGCGCGCGCGAGGTGGTGCTGGCGATCCTGGCGGCGACGATGACCACGGTGGTCGTGTTCATCCCGTTTGTCTATCTCCAGGGAGAGCTGCGCACCTACTACCTGCCGCTGGCGCTGGCGGTGGGGTTCAGCCTGCTGGCCAGTCTGCTCGTCTCGTTCAGCTTCATTCCGGCGCTTGCGGCGCGCCTGCTGCGCGGCGGCGCGGTGCGGCGTGACCTCGTGCCGGTGGTCGCCAGCGCGGGTGCAGGTGGCGCGGGTACAGTCCGAGGGGGTGAAAGCGGACTCGGTGAAAGCGGATCCGGTGAAAGCGGAGCGGGTGAACGCGGAGCGGGTGAACGCGGCGCGGGTGAACGCGGCGCGGCGGCGCGATCGCTTTCACGCGAGCCGTTCTACGTGCGCGCGCACGGTGCCGTGATCGGCCGCACGCTGCGTTGGCCCTGGGTCACGCTGGCGATGGCGCTTCTGGCGCTCGGCGGCTCGTACTGGTTGTTCAGCAAGCACGTCACACGCGGTATGCTCTGGCGACCGTGGTGGGCGGAGCAGAGCTACATCGACATCCAGATCCGCCTCCCACGCGGCGCCGAGCTGGCGCGCACCGACGAGCTGGCGCGCTACTTCGAGGAGCGGTTGAAGGAGATGCCCGAGGTGGCGCGATTCACGAGCGAGGTGCAGCCGCAGTACGCGCAGCTACAGGTCACATTCCCCGACGAGCTGCAGCTCACCACCATACCGCTGGCCATCAAGGAACAGCTCACCGCCTACAGCATGATGTTCGGCGGAGGCGAGGTGCGCGTCTACGGCTACGGGCCGTCGTTCTACGGCGGCGGCGGAGTGTCGCCGAACTACTCGATCAAGGTGCTCGGCTACAACTACGAGCGGGTGCGCGACATTGCCGAGGAGCTGGGGCGGCGGCTGGAGCGCTTCTCGCGCGTGCGCGAGGTGAACACCAACTCCACCAGCGCCTGGTTCCAGCGCGACAGGGCGAGCGAGATGGTGCTGGACATCGATCGCGAGCGTCTGGGCATGCACGGTCTCACCGCCCGCGAGCTCATCTCCTTTACCGCGGCCGCGGCGCGGGGACGCGTGTGGGCGCAGCAGGTGCGCGTGGGCGGCGAGGAGATGCAGCTGGAGGTGAAGCGCGAGGGGCATCAGTCGCTGGACGTGCAGGGGCTGGAGGAGCTGCTGATTCCCACGCGCGCCGGCGGCTTCGTCCGCCTGGGTGACGTCGCGCGTATAGACGAACGCGAGGTGCTGGGACGCATCCGCCGCGAGAACCAGCAGTACGAGCGCACCGTCA
>CAZWSO010000284.1:0-2302 GCA_964636485.1 uncultured Gemmatimonadaceae bacterium | reverse complement strand
CAGTCCCCCCGTGCACGACGTTCAGCACACCGGCCGGCAGTCCGGCCTCGGCCAGCAGCTCGGCAATGCGATTTGCACTGAGCGGCACCAGCTCTGACGGCTTGAGCACCATACAGTTGCCCAGCACCAGCGCATTGGGGATGGTCCAGTTCGGGACCATGTTCGGAAAATTGAACGGCGTGATGGATGCCACGACGCCGACCGGATAGCGCTCGACGCGGCACTCCACCCCGCGGCTCACTTCCAGCACCTCGCCGGCTGTGATCTGCGGCAGCGACACGGCAAACTCCGTCAGCTCGATGGACTTCAGCACTTCGGCCTGCGCCTCGGCCGGCACCTTGCCGTTCTCCTCGGTGACGAGCGCGGCGAGCGACGGCAGCTCGCGCTCCAGAAGCTGCCGGTAGCGGAAGAAGATCTGGACGCGTTCCTTGATGGGTGTGTTCGACCACCCCGGCAGCGCCCGGCGCGCCGCCTGAACGGCGGCGTCGACTTCGGCCGCGCCGGACAGGGGTACGTGCGAGATGACGTCGCCCGTGGACGGGTCGCAGACCTCGAGCAACTCGCAGGCCGGCTGAACTGGCTGGCCGCCCACGTAGTTGACGAGATCGGGATACCTGCGCGCTACCGGGACCGCCAGAGACATGCGCGCCTGCGCCAGCTGAGGTGTTCGCGACCCGTCGGCTGCCGGCCGGGAACCCCAATGGCTGCGTCCGGAAGCTGCGAGTGGAAGGAGCGTCCTACGTTAGACCCCGGTGCCAGTGAGTGTCAAGCACCCTCAGACGCGTGGTCGTGCGGCGTTGCGGTCGCGCCAGTGCCCCACGACGCGGGGCGTCAGCCGCTCCTCGTAGTAGGCAACGACGCGAGCGCGCACGGATGCCTCGGTGTCCTCTTTGGCTGCACGGAAGGGAGCGTACCGGCTTCGGTCACCGCTGACGCCGAACCACCACCAGACCTCCGGCCGGTCGTGGCGCTGCTCTTCCACGTGACACGTGTACACGCGTCCGCCGTCCTCGAAATCGAAGGCTTTCGCCATGCTGCTCATCGCTGCTCCCGTTGGGGTGATCGTGATTCTCACCGGGCAGCACCCATGGGAACGGGGCCGCACGGAGTCGAGCGCACGACGCGCACGGACGGGCGCCGCCGTACGCGCCTACGATCCGGTGTGATGACGTCTGTCTGTTGAAAGATACCCTCTGTGCTCCCCCTGGCCAATGGACGCATAGTGAACTGTCCAGTGACGGATCCCACGAGCCCAGGGGTTTGTCTCTGAAGAACGCGGCGCCCGGCTCACCTGGGCGCGAGGCCCGGAGGAGGGATCTGCCATGCGCGCATCGACCGTGCTCCTGACCGCCGGGCTTGCTGCCGCTCTTGCCTGTCAACAGGAGCCAACCCTGCCAACGGGGAATCCGCGTACCCTCAGCTCGGGTGACGTCGCCATCAGCCGCGTGCAGGGCGGCATACGGCTCACCAATCAAACAGGCCAGGCGGTAGCATACGCCGTATGGAATCGCGACTGGCTGGCGCTCTTCGCGCCGTGCGTGGAGCCGGCACCCGCATGCGTGCGATTGGCACCTCAGGCTACCATTGTGGTCCCGGACGGAGCGATTGGGGGCTACGTTCCCGGCGTGGCAGAAGCGATCGTCCGCTGGTGGCACGTGCTGCCGGATGGCGCAGGTGGCTTCCGCGCTGGGGAGGTTCACGAGGTGCTCGTCGGACTCTGAGCGGCAAATGGAGGGCTCGCACGCGCGACGATGCGACAATCGCCGGACACGCTCCATCACTCATCGCCGAGCTGGCGCAGTCGCTCCGTCTTCGCGGAAGCGGTCATGGGGATGTTTCCGCGGAGCTGCGCGCGGCAAGCGCGATGCAGCGTGCCATTGCCGAGCGGCACGGCGCCTAACGGGCGCGGTTAGGCTGGCCGGAGGAAGGGATTCGCGCGGAAATGGATATCCTGCGTGGCGCCGTCACTTCCACGCTCGAACCGCGCACCAGAGCGGAAACCGCACTCAACGCCATCGTCACGGACCCGAGGTATATTTCGGCATCAGACTAGCCACGCTCGCCATCGTGAGTTCGGATGGAACGCCCTACCGAACTAGCCCCCCGAATCCCCGCAGCCGTGCAGCAAACCACTGCCGAGTGGCGCGTCCAGGTTAGCGGCACGGAGACCAGCGCCCTGTTCGAGCCGGCGTCCGGCGCAGCCGGTTCCGCGATCTTCGTGTGCGCCCACGGGGCCGGCGGCCACAGGGCTGACCGCGGTATGACGAAGGTTGCCGAGGTTTTCCGCTCGTGTGGAATCGGA
>CAZWSO010000283.1:0-2319 GCA_964636485.1 uncultured Gemmatimonadaceae bacterium | reverse complement strand
CGGGGCGAGGCACGGCACGGAAGCAGGAGCCGCGGGCCGACAGCGAAGCCGACGAGCGGGGACTGGTCCGGAGACCGGTGCGCCACGTCTGGCGGCGCGAACGCTGCGCATGCACGATTCCTGGTAGTGCTTGCAGTTCCCGTTCGCGCGTCTCTGGCCCCCGTTCCTTTGGCTTTCATCACTCTGCTCACCGACTTCGGCACCGCCGACGGCTACGTCGGCGAGATCAAGGGGGTTCTGGCCTCTGCCGCTCCAGAGGCCCGGGTGGTGGATGTGTCGCATGACCTGGCGCCGCAAGACGTGGAGGCGGCACGGCTGGCGCTTGCGCGCTACTGGCGGCGCTTTCCGGCGGGCACGGTGCACTTGGCCGTTGTCGATCCGGGGGTGGGCACAGTGCGAGCGGCACTGGCCGTGGAGAGCGACGGCCGGTTCCTGGTGGGCCCGGACAACGGGATCCTGTCACCCGCTCTGCTCCTGAGCGATGCACGCGCCGTCGAGCTGGCGATCCCGTCCCGAGCGGCACCGACCTTTCACGGACGGGACGTGTTCGCGCCGGCGGCGGCCATGCTGGCGACGGGTGCGAGCCTGGACACCCTTGGTGATCGCTGCGACGCTCCGGTGATCCGACGAACTCCGGAGGCCCGGCGCCGACCCGACGGCGTTGTGGAAGGCGAGATTATCACAATCGACCGCTTCGGGAATCTCATCACGAATCTCATCGCGCCGCGCGGCGGCGCCGTGCGCGTGCGCGGTCGCGACATCGGTCCCGTGCGGCGAACATACGGTGAAGCCGCGGAGGGGTCGGTGATCGCGCTGCTGGGCTCCACCGGGCTGGTGGAGATCGCCGTGCGCAATGGGAGCGCGGCACGCCTTCTTGGCGCTGGCCGAGGAGAGCGGGTGTTGCTTACGCCTGGCGCGAGAACATAGTCACAGCATTATGCGCGCCTTGCGCGCCACCTGCCACCGTCCTGTCGTACGCGCAAGGTGATAGCGCTCCTCCATGCGGAACGGCGAGTGATGCGTGAGGGTGTCCGCCGTTGGCCGGTAGCGCTCGGCCACGAGGTACAGGCGGAGCGTGTCGCCGGGTGACTCATAGAGCTCGGAGAATCGGATGGCGTAGCCGGGTGTCCGAACGTCACAGGCTGGTGCGCGGTTGGCCGTTCCATCAACGGGGATACACTCCCCGCTCACGGCCCGCGTGGCGAGCAGCGCACGCGCTACGTTCTCGTCCATCCGCTCGTCCGTCTCGTCGTACCCTCCCGCCGACGGGAGCATCCGCGGATCGATGACCAACGTGGTCCCCGGAAGATCGAATGCGGCGCGCAACACTGTCGCGTAAACCGCGGCCTGCTCGTCGGGCGAGAGATCCGGCCGTTCCCCCGGCCGCCCTCGACGGCCAGGATCATCCGCCTCGTTGCGGGCGCATGCGGTGAGGGCAGCCGCGAGGACGGCGCCAAGCAGGAGCAGTCTCATCAGCGAAAAATGGCGGCTCGCGCGGCACGCCGCCACCCGTTTCCTGTCAGCCGCGCTCGGTAGAGGGTTTCGAGGGATCCGCCGCGGTAACGATACGGCCCGCGTACACCACGCCGCGCCGGGTAGCCACCTGCCCGGTTCCGTGATGAAGCTGCGAGTTGAGCTCACCGCCGAGCAGCGTGACGATCATCGTGATCCACATCCACATGAGGAGCACAATCACCGCGCCGATGGTTCCGTACGTCGCGCTGTAATCGGCGAAGTTCTGAACGTAGAAACGGAAAGCGAACGTGACGAGCAGCCACAGGACCGTGGCGAACAGGGCGCCCACCAGCACCTGCTTCTTGTCCTGGCGCAGGTTGGGGAGGAAGTAATAGATCCCCCAGAAGGTGGCCACCAGAATTACGAAGATCACCGGGTACTGCACCGCGATCCAGATCGTCGCGAAAGCGTCGCCCGGAATGAAGTTGTCGTTCAGCCAGCGAGCCAGCTCCGGGCCGACGAGCATGAGCGTGGACGAGATCAGCACCACGAAGCCGGCAACGAAGACCGCCGCTATCGAAATCAGGCGGCGCTTCCAGAACGGTCGCATCTCCTCCACGTTGTAGGCGCGGTTGAGGGATATCGAGAGCTGGTTGAAGATGTTCGAGCCGGCCCAGAGTGCGAGCACCGCGCCGACGGAAACGAGGCCGGGCGCACCAGGTGCGAGTACGACATCCTCCACGACGTCCTGAAGCAGGTCCATGGCCTCGGCGGGGACCGTCGCCTCCAGCTGCTGCATCACCCACTCGATGACTCTCTCAGAGTCACCGATCAGTCCGATGAGGGGCGTCGCGAACAGCAGCA
>CAZWSO010000282.1:0-2331 GCA_964636485.1 uncultured Gemmatimonadaceae bacterium | reverse complement strand
CGCTCGGCTACCCACCGCTCGATCTTGTCGCGCAGCATCGGCAACGTCACGCTGCCATCCTCGAGCACGCGGTCGTGGAACTCCTTGATGTCGAACTTGTCGCCGAGCTCGCGCTCGGCCATGGACCGGAGACGCATGATCTCGAGACTTCCCACCATGTATGCCGTCGCCTGACCCGGCCAGATGATGTAGCGGTCGATCTCGGTGGCGACCTCGTCGCGCGAGCTGGCCGTGTGCGCAGTCATGTAGTCAATCGCCTGCTCCCGGCTCCAGCCGAGCACGTGAATGCCGGGGTCGACCACCAGACGCGCGGCGCGAAAGGCCTCGTTGGAGAGAAGTCCCATGCGGTCGAGATCGCTCGAGAAGAGCCCCATCTCATCCGAGAGGCGCTCGGCGTACAGCGCCCAACCCTCCGTGAACCCGGAGTTTCCAAGGAATCGCGTAACAGGGTGCGCATCGCGGCGTTCGTGTGCGATCGCGATCTGGAGGTGATGACCGGGAATCGCCTCGTGAAAGGCCGTCGACTCGACCCCCACCTTGCTCTGCTGCTCCGGCTGGAAGGTATTGATCCGGTAGATCGCGGGACGACTGCCATCGTCAGCGGGCGGAGTGTAGCTGGCGCCGGGAGCGGAGCGCTCCTCGTACTCCGGGTACGGCTCGATGACGACGTCCGCCTGCGGGAGCTTGCCGAACCAGTTGCTCATCTCGTCACGGCCGCGATCGACAGCGCGCTGTGCGTAATCGATGATCTCCTGGCGTGACGAAAAGGTGTACTGTGGTTCGGTCTTGAATCGCTCGAGCAGCGCCGGCACGTCAGAGGTGCCGAAGCTGCGCTCGGCGATCTCCCTCATCTCCTCATGGATGGACTCCATCTGGCGAAGGCCAAGCTCGTGAATCTCGCGTGGCGGGATGTCCAGTGTCGTGAAGCCGCGGACGCGCGCCCGGTAGCATGACTCACCGTCCGGCAGTGCCGAGACCGCCACATCGGTCCGCGCCACGGGCAGGTATTCGCCGCGCAGGTAGTCGCGGTAGCGCAGGTACGCCGGGTTGATGCGGTCGCCGATTATCCGGCGCAGCGAATCGGCGAACTCGGGTGTCGTATCGCGCCGGGCAAGGCTCATGTACGGCGACGAGTCCACCGGCATTGCCAGAATCGCGTCGAGCTGCTCCAGCACGCGCTCGACGTTGCCTCGCGGCGCCGTGTAGCCGCGGCTCACCCCCTCGCGCAGGTTGACGATTTCCGTGTCGATAAAACGGTGGAGGCCGCCGAAACGTGCCAGCGCCGCCGTGCGAAGCTGAGGCGTGCCGACCGGCTGTATGGAGGCGAGGAAGGGGTACCGCGTATGCCAGCCGAACATCTGGGAGATGCTCCAGAGCTCGTTTCGGCACACACGCGACTGCACCGATGACTCGAGGGTCTCGCGCAGGAAGCCGTAGGTTATGAACTCGGCGCGTCCCCGCAACGGAGCGGGATCGATGGCACGCACCCGCGCCAGCCACTGATCCTCTCGCTCGCGCCACGTAGCGGCCGCATCGAGGGAGTTGTCGGTCAGACCGGCGTGGTTGGCTATGGGCAGCCCGAGCTGTGTGCCAATCTCAGGCATCACCGCAAGTCCCTGCATCATGAACTCATTGGCGATGGCGGTGACTCGGCCGCCGAGATCGGCGGTATCGAGCGCGGGCGTCGTGGCGGCGGCGGTCGCCGTGGCGACAGCTGGTGCGGATCTACTGGGCACCGCACGGGGGGACGACGCGCAGGCAGCGGTCATCGCGAGCACGAGAGACAGTGGCGCGGCGGGGTGCGTTCCGAACATTTGGGCTCCGGGATGGCGCAAGTGGTTGCGGGCGACCGCTGGGTCGCTACTAAGGTCTTACCTCACGCGCTGCGATTCCATTTACGCCGCTCGTAAGGTTGTGCGGGCGCTTACCCTCGAAAAATTAGCACTACGCGAGGTCACTCCCCGATGTTTCGGTGCGGGAGCACTCGCTGCCAGCTACAAGAGGGTGAATTCGACCGATGATGCTAGATTCCGGATCATGAGCGGACAGTCCAGGCCATACTCGGCCGCCGGGAGCGTGCCCCAGATCACGCTTCAGCGCGAGACGCCCACAGCGCCGGTGGCGCGTTTGATGATGGAGCGGCTCACGCGAGAGCTCGCGGAGCGGTACGGGGACGGCGGAGGTGGTCACTATCGGCCGGAAGACGCGGAGCGTGAGAGCGCCGTCTTCGTCATCGCGCGGCTGAACGACGAGCCGGTGGGCTGCGGCGCCGTTCGGCCCCTCGATCCGGCCAACCGGATCGGCGAGGTCAAACGCATGTACGTGGAGCCG
>CAZWSO010000281.1:0-2394 GCA_964636485.1 uncultured Gemmatimonadaceae bacterium | reverse complement strand
TGCCAGTCACTCATGGTGACCTCGCTCCCGGCCCGTCAACGGGCCCCTGGAACCGTTTCACGTAGATGATCCGGTCATCACCCGGTGCGTAGAAGCCGGCCACGCGGGCGGCTTCCTCGTACCCGAGCCGCTCGTAGAAGCGGCGCGTCGGTGCGTAATCGGATCGGGATGATGTTTCAACCACCACGAGCCTCGCGCGCTCGGCTACCAGCCGGCGTTCGACCTCGGTCATGAGCGCGGTCCCTATGCCGCCGCCATGCAGCGCGGGATCGACCGCGATCCAGTACACGTCCCACGTTCCGACGGTGCCGGGGGTCATCCCGTAACACGCGTAGCCGAGCAGAAGGTCGTCGGATCCGAAGACGCCGACGAACCGATAGTCATCGGCAGCGGCGTGGCGTGGCGTCGCCGGGCCGAAAACCTCGTCGAACAACTCCAAGGCTATGGCCACTTCCTCCTCCCGAAAGACGCCGGTGGCGCGCACCACGGCAGCCAGCCGCTCACGGTCGCGTGACCGCAGTGCGCCGAGCCGCATCACTCGTGCGCCATGGCTCCTCTGATCCGTCGCGGGACCGGTAGTGCTCATCGCGGCGAGCCCGCGCCGGCGGCTGGAGCCACGAGCCCCGAACGCGGCAGCTGCTGCACCGGTGCCCACGCGCCCATCGCCGTAGCCGGCCGGCTGAATGCCTCATCGCACACAGCGCCGATCAGCTGCGAGTAGTCCATGCCCTCGGCGCGCGCCATACGCGCCAGCCCGGCGTCAGCGGCGATGTCCGGGTTCGCGTTCACCTCGAGTATCCATGGCCCCCTGGCATCTACTCGGAAGTCCACCCGGCACACACCGCAGCCGCCCACCACCCGCCACGCCTCGCTCGCGAGGGAGCGGAGGCGTGCGGCGAGCGCCGGCTCGATCTCGGCCGGACACTGGGGCATGGTGCCCAGGTCCTCTTCGCTCCCTGTCTCCCACTTGGCCCGGTAGGTCACGATACGCCACAAGTCATCCGGCATGTCATCAAATCGGATCTCGGAGATCGGCAGCAGCCGACCGCCGATCAGGCCAACGTTCATCTCGCGGCCGTCGATGAACCGCTGGATGAGGATTTCCCCCCAGCGCTCGTGCAGCTGAGCCACGCGAAGCTCCAGCCCTTCCCGGTCGCGCACGACTGACCGTTGCTCGACGCCAACGGAAGCATCCTCCGACGCCGGCTTGCAGATCGCCGGGTAGCCGACGTCCGGAATCGGTTCGCCTCGCACGGCGAGCGCCCACGGCGGGATTGGCAGGCCCGCTCGATGCATGGCGGCATTCACGATGTGCTTCCGGAGGCAGAGCGCGGTGGTCCAGGGCGAAGCGCCAGTATACGGCAAGCCAAGCAGCTCCAGCACGCCTATCACCGCTGGCTCTGCCTCCGGGATGCCATCAATCCCCTCGCAGAGATTGAACACCAGGTCGGGTCGCAGACGTGTCAGCGTGGCGATCCAGTCCGCACCGGGGAAGACGGGCACGCGCAGCGGATCATCGCCGCGGGCGCGAAGCGCCTCCTCGACGGCGACCACCGTCTCTACAATCAGCAGGTCGGGCGTCGCGCCGGAGGAGGACGGTCCGTCAAACAGGATGGCGGTGCGCATGGTCGGCGGCTCCGCGTTTCAGCGTTTGCCGGCTCGCCGGCGAACGGCGATCCCCTGGCGGTCACATGCGTGCTGCGCGCAGGCACGGATGAGTTCGTCGTAGGTCATCCCTGCCGCACGCGCCGCCTTCGGGAAGCACGAGTTGTTATCCGGATCCGGAAGGATGCCCGGGAGTGGATTCACCTCCACCACCACAGGTTCACCCTGCGAGTCGAGGCGCACGTCGATCCGCGCCCAGTCGCGGCACCCCAGTACCGCGTACGCCCGCAACGCCACCTCCTCGATGCGCCGACGCAGCCCATCGTCGATGTTCGCTGGGCACTCGAAGATCTGCAGCGGATGCGTGGGTCCGTCCCAGATCCACTTGGCCTCGAAACCGTAGATGGGCAGCGCACCTTCCGGGAGTGTGGCGAAGTTCATCCCGACTAGCGGAAGGACGCGCGCACCGGCGCCGTTGCCGAGCACGGCGCAGGTGAACTCGGCGCCCGGCAGGTAGTTCTCCACGATGACCGGCTGCGCATAGCGCGTGAGCAGTTCCTCCACTCGGGTGACGCATTCGGTTGCGTTACGGCAGAAGTTTCGTTCCGTGATCCCCTTGGAGGAGCCTTCGTGCACCGGCTTCACGAATGCCGGCAGCGCCACTGGCGTGTACGCATTCAGCGCGGCTCCGAGCGCTGGCAGCTCGGCATGAGATCCGACGAGCAGGAAGGGGGCGGTGGGGACGCCGTGATAGGCGAGCTGTTCCTTGGCGCGCGCCTTGTGCAGGCA
>CAZWSO010000280.1:0-2396 GCA_964636485.1 uncultured Gemmatimonadaceae bacterium | reverse complement strand
CCCCGCTGAACTGGACCGAGCGGCGCGGAGCGCCGATCAGCTGCGTGAAGCCTTATCGGCTCCCGGCGATCCGTGCCGCGCTAGGGTCAGTAGACAAGGGATCACCTCCTCGGTTTCTGGTGGAAGTTCAGGGCGAAATCCCAGTAGCCGCGTGAAAAGTAATGTCGTACACGCGTCGTTGTGAAGTGGTCGGACTGCCGCGAACGACATCCCACGAAGCGACGCCCTGATCCCGCCCAAATGCGCGTGAAGGCTACCCTTCGGGCCCTAACCCTTCGCCAGCGCGTCCTGCAGGCGTGGTCTCTCCGACACGACGTTCGCCACCAGCAGCCCCGCGGCGAGCGCGACCGCGATTAGGAACATGCGGAAGCCGTCATCGATCCCCACCATGGTGTCGCGATCGAGGAGCGACGCCAGCGATCGCAGCCCAACGCTTCCCGGCACGAGCAGCAGGAGCCCCGGCACGAGCAGAATCTGCGGCGGACGATTGGTGGCCCGAGCGTACCAGTTGCCGGCGACGCCGGCCACAAACGCCCCACCGAAGGCGCCTAGCTCCGGCCCGAACGCTTCCGCACCCGAGCGCGCGCCACCGAAAGCGAGGATGCTGCCAAGCACGATCCAGCCGGCGTCCCGTGGCTCTGCCTTCAGCAGCACGGCAAAGCTGAGCGGGGCGAGCAGCAACACCGGGAGCAGGGTCCACTCCGGGAGCGGAATGGCATCGCCGCCTAGAATCGGTCTCGCCACCAGCGCGATGATCTGGGACCCGAGTGCGATTCCGAAGGCGATGCCGAGGAGCAGCACGAAACCGCCCATCAGGCGCGCTGTTCCGGAGGCCAGGTGCCTGGTTGCGAGCTCGTTGATGGCGGTGGTGAGGGTGAGCCCCGGGATCAGCACGATCACGCCGGCGAGCGTGGCGAGAAATATCGAAATCGGGAAGCCGAGCGCCGCCAGCAACGTGGCCAGCATCGAAGCCGTGATGGCGGCAACGATTTCGAATACGCGGCTGAGGCTCGGCGCGCGGCTGGCTATTATCGCGAGACTTCCCGTCACCAAACCAATGAGGAATGCGGCGACCATGTCGCGCCATCCGCCGCCGAGAAAACGCGCCGCGCTCGCCGAGACGATGCCGAACGCAGCGGTGGTGAGCCACGCTCCGTAGCGCGGAGCGGCGGCTTCAATTGTCTCCAGCCGGGCCAGGCCGTTCCGCGGCTCGCGCTCACCGCTCAGTACCTCGCGTGCGACCTCGTCCACCTGTGCGAGCTTGCCGAGATCTGGGTCGCCCGGCTCGACGCGAATCATGAAGGTTCGCTGATCGTCCTGCGGGCCGAACGAGGCCATTATCGACGTTGGAGTCGAGAAGAACTGCGCCTCCACCCCGAGCTTGGCCGCGGCGAGCTTCAGCGCCTCTTCCAGCTGGGGCGCCGAGTATCCCGTCGCGTGCAGCGAGCGGCCAAGCCGGAGCACGAACGAGATTCTGGGGTCGGACGTGGCTGGCGGCGGCTCAGTGATGGTCATTAGATGGCGGACGCGCGACTCGAGCGTGCGGTGACTGCGATTAATACGTCACTTTGCAGCTGGCGACAACGACCCCCCTTGATGGCTCCTCTCATTGACGGCGGCGCCCTACCGGTGACACTGTCCGGGCGCCGAGACCTGAGTTTCGGACTCGTGGCCCGGTGCCGGCGGTCTGGAATTTAACTCAGACGGCGGGCGGTGACCGACGCGTTGCATCATGGGGGCCTGCTCCAGATGACCGGGAGCGGTCGTCGGAGGGTAGCACCCTTGTCGCCGTGGCGCGCATAGCCACCCAGCCTTACGCGCATGCATGCCTGAGCTGATTCCGCTCGCCGCGGATCTATCGACCATAGTCGCATTCGTCGGCTATCTCGCCGTCGTGCTCGGCATCGGTGTATTCGCCGCCCGCTACTCGTCGGCGGGACTGGGCGAGTTCTTCGTCGGCGGCCGGCGCATGCACCGTTTTGTGGTGGCGCTTTCGGCCGTGGTCTCCGGTCGCAGCGCGTGGCTGCTGCTCGGGCTCACGGGGATGGCGTACACCATCGGAGTGTCGGCCATCTGGTCGGCCGTCGGCTACATCGTGGTCGAGCTGCTGCTGTTCCTTTACTACGCGCCGCGACTCCGGCGCTTCGCCGAATACCACGACACTGTCACGCTTCCCGACTTTTACGCCGCGCGTTTTGGCGATCGCAGCGGTGCGCTGCGAATTCTCCTGGCGGTGGTGATTCTCACCTTCATGGTAGCGTACGTGTCGGCGCAGTTCGTGGCTGGGGGCAAGGCGATCGGTGCGAGCTTCGGATTGCAGCCGGAGACGGGAGTGATCCTCACGGCCGTGATCGTGCTGGGATATACCGTGCTGGGTGGATTCGTCGCCGTCAGCC
>CAZWSO010000279.1:0-2399 GCA_964636485.1 uncultured Gemmatimonadaceae bacterium | reverse complement strand
CCGGCGACGAACGCGTGCGGCGCAAGCGAGTGTATCGCTCGCTCATAGGCTCCCGACGCGATCGTACCGGCCGTGCCGATGACACCGATGCGCTCGTTTCGCGAGGCGCGGACGGCGGCGCGCGCGCCCGGCTGTACCACACCCATCACGGGAATGGCGAACTCCTGCTGGAGCATGGGGAGTGCGTGCGCAGTGGCGGTGTTGCAGGCGACGACAATGGACTTCACGCCCTCGCCCTGTAGCCACTGGGCGATCTCGCGGCTGTAGCGCTGAACGGTCTCGACGCTCTTCGGCCCGTACGGAAGTCGAGCCGTGTCGCCGAAGTAGATGATGCTCTCATGCGGGAGCTGGCGCATGAGCTCGGCCGCCACGGTGAGGCCACCGAGTCCGGAATCGAAGACGCCGATCGGTGCGTCGTTCATGGTTGCCAGGGGATCCGAACGCCGACACGCGCGTCAACGCCATCATGCTGGAACTCGAGCTGCACCGGAAGCTCCCAGAGGTGCGCGGCGACGAAGGCATCGGCACCGGCGAGGAGGTGATTGAAGAGGAAAATCGCCGTCCAGTCCTCCACCTGCTGCCGTCTTGGCGGAATGCGCCCGGCAAGCGGACCGGGCTCGACGATGGGCCGCGGTGGCTCACCGGGCGTCGCAGCCGGTTCCCATCCCACTATGACCGTGTCCCGACCCCAGCGGCGCGCCAGCGCCAGACGCTGCCTGGCATCAACCATCATCACGACCGAGACGAACTCGGTGGCGACGAAGAAGGCGCCAGCACGCGGGCGACCGAGGATGTGTTGCGCCCACCCCGGCATGAGAAAAGAGCGGAGAAAGGCACCGCCGGGTGTGAGCGGGGCGCGGACTTCATCCTGCTGCGGGAGGCGCTGAAGGGGCGGTGGGGGAGCGAGGGTGGTGTCGGGCTCCTGCGCGAATGCCATACTCGCCGGCACGATGAGCGTGACGACGAGCAGGAAGAGCAGGCGGAGTGCGGACGCGAAGCCATGCGGCCGCGGGAGCTCGTGGCTCATGGCCATTCGCTCACCTGTTGCTCCGCCCGTGCGTCTCCGGCGCCCCTCGCACACATGATTTCCTCACGACTGTGGGACCGGTTACGCAACGAGCCCTCCCACCACCGGGCACCGTAAATCGATCGCGAACCATTGCACCGGGCGCGATCGCTCTACAGGGATGATGATGGGTGTGCAAGGCTTTTTCCAGCACAGAGCGCCGATGCTCACCATTACCATCGTGGCTGGCGGGAGCGTGCGGGAATCGAACCCACCCGGCCCGACTTGGTCGGGTCGCACCAGTTTTGAAGACTGGGGAAGCCACCAGGCCCCATCCGCCCCCTGGCTAACCGAGCACGATGTCGGATTCGCCCTTCGGCTCGACGGAGCCGATGACGACCGAACCAGGAACGCGGGAAAGATACTCCGACACGACGTCGGCGTGCAGCGCCAAGAGAAGTCCACCCGACGTTTGCGGGTCAACCAGCAGAGCACGCATGAGCGTGTCGGTGCTCCCCCAGCTCACGCGTGACTCGAGCCATTCCGCGTTGCGCGTGGCGCCGCCGGTAGTGGCGCCGGCGGCGAGCGCCTCGCGCGCACCGGGGAGGAGGGGAACGTCGACGGCGGCTATTCGGAGCGTGACACCGCTCGAGCGAGCGATGTGCGAGGCGTGGCCGAGCAGGCCGAAGCCGGTGACGTCGGTCGCACAGCGTGCGCCCACCGCGAGCGCCGCTCGGCTCGCTTCGGCGTTGAGCGTCGTCATTCCCGCCACCATGGCATCGTAGCTTTCCGCCGAGATCGCTCCTCGCTTGAGCGCTGTGGCCAGGACACCGGTGCCGATGGCTTTGGTGAGGATCAGCACGTCGCCCGCTGCGGCGGCGGCGTTGGTGAGCAGCCGTCGCGGATCGGCGCGTCCGGTGACGGCGAGACCGTACTTGAGCTCCTCGTCGTCCACGGTATGTCCGCCCACAATCACCGCGCCGGCGGCGTGCACCGCGTCCTGTCCGCCACGCAGCACGTCGGTAAGCACTTCGAGCGGCAGCTTGCCGGTGGGGAACGCGACGATGTTCAGTGCGGTGAGCGGCTCGCCCCCCATGGCGTACACATCGGATAGCGCGTTCGTCGCCGCCACCTGGCCGAAGGTGTACGGGTCGTCCACGATGGGCGCAAAGAAGTCTACCGTCTGCACGAGCGCCAGATCGTCGGACACGGCAAAGATCCCCGCATCGTCGAAGGTCTCGCGACCGACGAGAAGTCGTGGATCATGCAGGCGCGGGAGCGGCGCCAACGCTGCCGTCAGGTCTCCCGGACCCATCTTGGCGGCTCAACCCGCGCAGCGCGCGAATGCCGTGAGCCGGAAAAGCTCTTCTCTGGTGTGCGATCCGCTGCTCAT
>CAZWSO010000278.1:0-2434 GCA_964636485.1 uncultured Gemmatimonadaceae bacterium | reverse complement strand
GGGTGGAGCAGGCGGCGCTTCTTCCCCTCGCGCGCGATTGACGCTGATCGCAGCGTGCCGGTAGCTTTGCCGGGTGCCGCGCATATTCGTTCTATCAAGCACCGTCATCGATCAGATCGCCGCCGGCGAGGTGGTCGAGCGTCCTGCATCGGTGGTAAAGGAGCTGGTGGAGAACGCGCTCGATGCCGGGGCGACCACGGTGGAGATCGCAGTGGAGGAGGGGGGGCGCGCGCGCATCCGCGTAGCCGATGACGGATGCGGCATGGAACGCGACGATGCGAGGCTGGCCCTCGAGAGGCACGCGACATCCAAGATCCATGCGGCAGAGGATCTCGTAGGTGTGAGCAGCTTCGGTTTTCGCGGTGAGGCGCTCCCGTCCATCGCTTCCGTTTCCAGTCTCGAGATCGAGACCGCGCCGGAGGATGGCGAGGGTGTCGTGCTGCGCACGGATGGTGGCGTGCAAGTGGAACTGGACCGTGCCACCCGGCGGCGTGGCACGACGGTGACCGTTTCGCGTCTCTTCTTCAATGCTCCGGCCCGCCGCAAGTTCCTGCGCTCGGCCCGCTCGGAGTGGCGGGCCATCGTGGATGCGCTCACCCCACTGGCGCTCATCAGGCGTGATGTTCACTTCACCGTCTCTGCCGATGCGAGGCAGGTGCTGTCGCTGCCGCCCGTCTCCTCCATGCGTGCGCGCGTTGGCGCACTGTGGGGCGGCGCGCTCGCTGAACGTCTCGTGGAGGTGGACGACCTCGCCGGTCCCGTGCATGTCATTGGCCTCGTCGAGCGTCCCGCGGATGCGGGCAGTGCGGGGCGCCGCTCCTTTCTTTCGGTGAATGGCCGTGCCGTACGCGACATCGGTATCATGCGTGCCGCTGAAGCCGCGTACCGCTCGACCATTCCCGCCGGCGTGCGCCCCACGCTGCTGCTCGAGATCATTGTGCCGGGCGGCGACGTGGATGTGAATGTGCATCCCACAAAGGCGGAGGTGCGCTTTCGCGACCGCTGGCCCCTGGAGCGCGCGGTGGAGCAGGCCGTGCGCCGCGCCCTCGGTACCACCGAAAGCGCCGGTACGTTCGGTGCGCGCGGCTGGTTCACGCCACGCGAGGAAGGACGCGGAGGAGTTTTCGTGCCGTTCGCGGATCGGGAGATGCTCGACCCCCGGCCGGTGTCACTCGGCCCGCTGCTGGACGGTGTCGATGCCGCCACGGCACCAGGCGGAATGCCGGCGGCTACGGCGGTGGAGGAAACCGAGCCGCTTGACGTACCGCCGCTGATTCAACTGCGGCGCACCTATCTCATGTTCGAGCATGGGGACGGTATCGTGCTCATCGATCAGCATGCCGCGCACGAGCGCGTGCTCTACGAGCGATTCCTTGGCGCGCTCGATCGCGGTGAGACGCCGTCGCAACGCCTTCTTTTCCCGATGACGCTGCATCTCGGGCCGGCGGAGTCCGAGGCATTCGAGGAACATCGCGACGCCCTCGAAAGGCTGGGCTTCGAGATCGATGGATTCGGCGGTCACACGCTGATAATTCGCAGCGTACCCATGCCGCACCCCCGCTTCGATCCGGAGCGATGTCTGCGAGAGACGCTCGACGCGCTTACTGGCGATCGTCTGCCCGGCGTGGCCGCGCGGCACGAGCGGCTGGCTGCCACAGTCGCGTGCAAGGCGGCGGTGAAGGCGGGAGATCCGATGTCGCAGGGCGAGATGCGTGAGCTGTTCCTGGCGCTGGCGCGAACCCGCCTTGCGCCACACGACGTGCACGGCCGCGCCACTATCGTGCACCTTTCCTGGGACGAGGTAGAGCGGCGCTTTGGGCGGCGCTAGCGTCCGGGTCATCTGCGGGCCGACGGCGGCGGGAAAGTCGGCCCTGGCAATGACGCTGGCCGGGCGGCACGACATCATCATCCTCAGCGCGGATTCGCGGCAAGTGTATCGCGGATTCGACATCGGTACGGCGAAGCCCTCTCGGGCAGAGCAGGCGCGTGTACCACACCGTGGCATCGACGTCGTCGACCCTGCCGCGCGCTATTCAGCCGCTCGCTGGGCGGCGGATGCGCGTCGGTGGGTCGCCGAGGCGGAGGAGATGGGCCGCGCGCCGGTAATTGTGGGCGGCACCGGCTTCTATGTGCGTGCGCTGACGAAGCCTCTCTTCGAGGAGCCGGCCCTTGATGCGGGGAGACGGCGTGCCCTCCAGTTGGAGCTGGAGCATTTGGGCACGGCGGAGCTGCGCCAGTGGTGCGAACGGCTCGATCCGGAACGCGCACGGCTCGGCCGGGCGCAGCTTCTCCGGGCCTTGGAGATAGCGCTTCTCACCGGCCGCCCCATCTCCGATTGGCATAGCCGGGCGGCACGCGCGGGAGATGTGCGGGTGCGCTATCTTGTCCTGGACCCGAAAGAGGACCTGGAGCGAAGAATCGTGGAGCGCACGAA
>CAZWSO010000277.1:0-2537 GCA_964636485.1 uncultured Gemmatimonadaceae bacterium | reverse complement strand
GCCCCTGCCGCGCGACTGTCACGGCAGCAACACGGAGGGCACTATGGCCGGTGAGTTAGGTCAGCTCCAGGACGCCCTCGGCGATCGATACATAATCGAACGCGAGCTTGGCCGCGGTGGAATGGCCACCGTCTATCTCGCAAGCGACGTCAAGCACAGCCGTCCGGTCGCCGTCAAGGTGTTGCGCCCCGAGCTGGCGGCATCACTCGGCACCGAGCGCTTCGTCCGCGAGATCGAGATCGCCGCCAGCCTGAGCCACCCACACATCCTGCCGCTCTTCGACTCCGGCCGCGCCGGTGAGTTCCTGTACTACGTGATGCCGTTCGTGGACGGCGAGTCGCTGCGACAGCGGCTGCAACGCCTGGGTGAGCTGCCGGTGGAGGAGACGATACGCATCACCGAGCAGGTGGCATCGGCGCTGGCGTATGCACACGAGCGCGGCGTCGTGCATCGCGACATCAAGCCGGAGAACGTTCTCCTCACCGGCGATCAGGCGGTCGTTGCCGACTTCGGAATCGCCCGGGCGCTGTCCGTGGCGGGAGGAGACAGGCTCACCGCCACCGGACTTGCCATTGGCACGCCGGCGTACATCAGTCCGGAGCAGGCGTTCGGGTCGGAGGAAGTCGACGGGCGCACCGACATCTACGCGCTCGGCTGCGTGGTCTACGAGATGGTCGCCGGGCGTGCACCGTTCGAGGGACCTACGCCGCAGTCGGTCCTGGCGCGCCACGCCGCCGAGTCGGTTCCCAGGCTGAGGGCGGCAAGACCGGGGGTGCCGCTCTTTCTCGAGCGCGCCGTGGAACGCGCGCTGGCCAAGGATCCCGCCCAGCGCTTCTCCACCGCCGCCGAGTTCGCGCACGCGCTCACGACCGGCACCGTCGTGGCGCGTGCGGCCGGACCGCGCCGGCGGCGGTGGATGGTTGCCGCGGCCGCCGCCGTCATGCTGTTGCCAGCCGGCTTGGCGGTCAGGACGACGATGGGCGGGCCGAGGATCGAACGGCTTGCCGTCCTCCCCCTTGCCAACCTCACCGCCGACACGACACTGGCGTACATGCTCGAGGGAGTGCACGAGGCGCTGATCTCCGAGCTGGGGCAGCTTGGCATGCCGGTGATCGCGCGAACGACCATGCAGCGTTATCAGGGCACCACGCTCACCATTCGCGAGATCGCGCGCGAGCTGGGCGTGGACGCTATCGTCGAGGGATCGTTCTTCCGCCGCGGCGACAGTCTGGAGATCGCCGCGAGGCTGTACGACGGCCGGGCCGAGCGGGAGCTGTGGAGCGGTTCGTACGACGGAGATCTGCCGAACGTGGCCGCGCTCTACCGCGGTTTCGCGCGCGCCATTGCCGATCAGGTCCGGTGGAAGCTGACGGCACAGTCGCAGGTGCGGCTCGCCTCCGGCCGCCCCGTCAATCCGGTGGTGTACGAGGCGTACCTCAAGGGCATGTACATTCTGAACCGGTCGCGCCCCATAGATGACCTCACGGAAGTGTTTCGGCATTTCGAGGAGGCCGTCGAAGCGAATCCCGCCGACCCACTGGCGTACACAGGCCTCGCGATGGCGTACGTCACTCTGGGACACGGTCCGCTGCCTGCGCCCGACGTCTGGCCCAGGGCACGCGCCGCAGCGGAGCGCGCACTGCGGCTCGATTCCACTCTGGCGGAAGTCTGGTCTGCGCTCGGGCAGGTGAAGTATTACCACGAGTGGGACTGGGAGGGCGCCGAGCGCGCATTCCTCCGCGCTATCGAGATCAACCCCAGTCTGCCAATGACCAGGTACCATTACGCTTGGTTCCTGCTCACCGTGGGACGAGGGGAGGAGGCACTCGTCGAACATCATCGGGCCAGTCAGCTGGATCCTCTCACGCCGCTGTTCACCGTGTGGATTCCGGGTCTTTATTTCGGCATGGGTGATCACCAGCGTGCGCTCATCGAAGCCCGGCAGCTGGCCGATCGGTATCCGGATCATCCCGTGCGGCTGTTCGTGCTCGGCAGCAGCGCCGCCGAGCTGGGTCTGTTCGACGAGGCCATAGAGGCGCACGAGAAGATGGTGAGCATCAACCCGCGCCAGTCGTATGCGCTGGCCATCACCTACGCTCGTGCCGGGAGGCGAGAGGACGCCGAACGGATGGTGCGCGAGATCGAAGCGCGTCCAGCCACGGCCTGGGGCGCGTACGGACTGGCGCAGATGCACGCGGCGCTCGGCAACAGGGAGGAGACGCTGCGCTGGCTGGAGTACGAGCCGCGGCATGCGTGGTGGATGGGTCTGTCGAGGCAGCGGCTGTTCGATTTCGTGCGCGACGAGCCGCGCTTTCAGGCGATCGTGCAGCTGGTGAATCTGCCGCCCGGACCTGCTCGGCGAACACGCGTGAGCGAGTAAAGGCAGGTCGCCTCGCGAATGCCCGCGACATCGCCTGGCTGAACTGGTCGACTGCGCACGCAGCCCGACCGCCGGAACTCGCGTTGCGCTAACACTGTCAATGGCCGCGCCTCTTGCAAGCCAATACGCAATTCTGCATATTACATAATGGACCACC
>CAZWSO010000276.1:0-2548 GCA_964636485.1 uncultured Gemmatimonadaceae bacterium | reverse complement strand
CGGGGGCATCTTGCTGCCGGGCTTCATGCCCGGTGAGTCCTTGATCCAGAGCGCCAGCGGGCGTAGATCGTTGGGGTACAAACCAGCGCCCAGAGTGGTGCGGCTGCCGAAGTGCGTCAGGTTCGGGCCAATCTGCCCGAAAGAGACGCCTTCGATCACGTGGCAGCCGATGCAGGCGCTCGTGCGGTAAATCTGTTCGCCCCGCGCCGGGTCACCGGTGGTGGCGGTCATTGTCAGCGCGCGGGGGATCGGGGTGTTGGGCACTAGGTGCGGCGCAAGCTGTTCGCGCGGGAACGCGACGAACCGACCCGCCGTCACCGGGCTGGCGATCGGCGGTACCACGAACTCCTCGGCCGCACCTGGAGCGGCGCCAGCTGGAGCGACCTCGTCCACCGGTTCCGCGGCGGGCACCTCTGCCACCGGAGCTCCATCACGGAACGCCGGCCCGGTCTGCTGGTGCGCGATCCACTGCTCGAACTCCTCCTCCGTCACCACAAACGCGCGGAAGCGCATGTTGGTATGCGATGCCCCGCAGAACTCGGCGCAGAACCCGTTGAACCCGCCGGTGCTGTCCGGTGTGAACCAGAGATAGTTCGTGTGGTTCGAGATCAGATCGCGCTTTCCGCCGATGCGCGGCACCCAGAAAGAGTGCAGCACGTCATTCGTACGGAGCGCGAGGTTCACGGTACGGCCGACGGGAATGTACAGCTCGTTGGCGGTGACCACGTTGTACTGCGGGTAGCGGAACTCCCACCACCACTGATGCCCGATCACCTCCACCTGGAGCGCATCTGGAATTGCCCGCTGCTGCGTCTGGAAGATCGTGCGTACCGTCGGCACGGCAATGAAGGCAAGGATCAGGGCTGGAATGAGCGTCCAGGTGATCTCGAGCGTCGTGTTTCCGTGCACCTGCCGAGGAGTGGGATTTCCCTCCCGGTGGCGGAATTTCCAGACGGTATAAAGGAGGAGCGCCTCGACGAGTACGAACACGATTCCGCCGAAGAACAGCAAACGATACGTGAGCGCATCGATCGCGCGGCCGAACTCGGAGTTCGTGTTGAAAGTGGTGTTGGGCACATCGGTCGAACAGGCGGCGAGAGCCAGCGCGAGCACGACCATGAGAAGGTACGGCGCCGCGCGGCGCAGGCGGTGAAGACCATTCATCCCAAATCCTTAGGTGCGTTCAATGTGGAGCGCGCGGGAAGAGGTGCGCTCCAGCCCGTGAATTCGCGGCGGAAGCTATGACGCGAGCCAAGCGAAATCAAGGCAAAACAGATCTCTGTGGGGGCATGCACGGTGCCGGTGCACGCGTGTGCGGCAGCTCCTCAGCGCACGCGCTCGAGCCGCTGGTTCTGTCTGAAGCGCCGCCCCACCTTGGACTGCGGTCTGCCTTCCACCATCACGATGTCGGCGGTGAAATCGTATCGGCCGGTGAATAGCGAAGAACCTACCCCGTATGAGTCCACCGGCACTCCCATTGCCTCGAATGCCCGTATCTTCTCGATGGTGAAGCCTCCCGACACCACGATCCGCACATGTCGGAAGCCTTCCGCATCGAGCGCGTCACGCACGTTGTGCACCAGTCTCGGATTGACACCGGTAGGCCTGAAATCACCCATCTGCGGGAGAATGGATGCATCCACCATGTTCTCGGAGGTGTCGAGCCGCACCCCCCACAGCCGGTCACCGATCGCCCGCGCAACCTCCAGGCTGGTGCGCACGCAGTCGTTGTCGTAGTCCACCAGCGTGATGATCTGAACCTGCGGGTCGATGTATTCGGCGAACTTCTCGGTGGCACGTGCGGTGTCGCCGCCGTAGGCCGCAATCAGCGCGTGAGGGACCGTACCGCTTCCCTCTGAGCCCCACCAGCTCGCCTGGGCGTCGGTCGACACGCCGATGGCGCCTGCGATGTGCGCTGCGTAGCCGTCGCCCGTCTGCACCAGCCAGTGGTCATGGCGGGCGGGAAAGAACATCACCGTCTTCGGGTGAGCGGCCTCCACCACGTGGCGCGTGTTCGTGCCAACCCGGGTCCGCCGCGCCAGTACGCCAAGGTACAGCGTTTCGAGGTGCGCGAACGACTGGTACGGACCCTCTATCGTCAGAACCGTCTCCCACGGCAGGATCTCGTCGCCGTCGTAGAGCGCGTGCACCTCGAGCGCTGCCCAGTCGTCGGAGCAGAGCTTGAGGATGGCGATGGCCTCATCCATTCCACCAAGGTAAGCGTGCGTTTTTCCGAACACCTGCATGAGCACTCGCGGCGCGTGGCCGTCCGCCAGCAGGATGTCTCTGGCGCGGGCGAAGTACTTGTCCGAGTAGTAGCCCTCGCGCATGCGTTCCACGGGAAGGTGGAACACGGAGGGATCGAGTCGCGGTCGGCGGGACATGCGGCTGCTCACTCCCGCCCGGTCATCGCCTGAGGGTTCAGCACCCCGTCCAACTGCTCCCGCGTCATGTATCCGCGGTCGCAAACGATGTCGTAGACGCCGCGACCCGTGTCGAGCGCCTCCTTGGCTACCTGCGTGGCGCGGTCGTATCCGATCACGGGAAC
>CAZWSO010000275.1:0-2569 GCA_964636485.1 uncultured Gemmatimonadaceae bacterium | reverse complement strand
CGCTCTCGCGCGTCAGGGTTGGGCAATACTCGGCGACGATGGCGTGGTGGTGGAGTCGCGCGTCCATGTGCGCGACACAATCCTGCATGGCTGGCGCGACGATCTGCTCGTGAGCCTCGACCAGCAGCCCCGCTTCCGCGAACTTGGCAAGCGTCTTCCGTACGTCCTCCCCAACGACGGACGGCGCCGCGTTCCGATGCGAGTCACCTTCGCGCGCCGCGCCACTCTCACCGCGCTCGCCATCGTGAGCCGTTCAGCAAAAGACGGCATCGCGCCGCTCATCAAAACGGCGGCGCTGGCCGCGATCATCGCGCAGTCGCCCTGGGTCCTCCTGCCGGATTCGCTGTCGCGTCCGCACCTCCAGGCGCTTGGACGCGTGGTCTCGGGGAGCCGCGTGTTCGCACTTCATAACGGACCGCGCCAGCCGGATTGCATTGCGCACACCCTCATGGCGGCACTGTCATGACCCTCTGGCGCTGCGCACCGCACGCCCTCGCCGCGTCACTGGAGGATGGCGTGGTGCTCCTCAACATGGAGACGGGCCGCTACTTCTCTCTTAACGAGACGGGCGCGTTCATCTGGGGGCTGCTCGAGAGCGCCGCGTCCATCGAACAGCTCGTGTCGCGGATCATCGAAGCATATGAGGTGACGCCGGAGGACGCCGAGCGGCAGGTGCGCGAGCTGCTGGCAGAGCTTGCCACGGAGCGGCTGATCGCCGGAGACGGCGAGTGAAGGCAAGGCGACGCGACTGTCTGGCGGTGCACCGATTCCTGGCCGCCACGCTGCGCGGCGACCGACCGTGGGACGCGGCGCACGCGCCCGCGCTGCAAGCGCCTGTTGAAGCGTGGGAGCTCGTCATCGGCTACGAGCGCTGCGGCGCCCAGGTTTATGCCGCCATCGCCGCCGCACTGGAGGGCGCTGCTGCATCTCCGTCCGTCATCCCCGCGAGCGGTCGGATTCGGGAGAGGATCCCCGGCTCCGTGCTGACCATGCTGCGCGCACAGTCCGAGAAGGCGTTGCACCAGGCGCTCGCCTGCATGGCTCGGCTCCAGCAGATCGCGGCGATTGCGCATGAAGCGCAGATCCGGGTGATGGCGCTCAAGGGTTCTGCGCGGCTGCTGCTCGGCGAGCGCGCCGGATTGCGGACGATCGCCGATATCGATCTGCTCGCCGCTCCGGGTCAGGCGTCAGCGCTGCATGATCTGTTGAAGGATAGGCTGAATCTCAGCGAGACCACCGATGTCGGCGCGCACCATCTTCCGCCGCTCGTCGCGCCTGGCAAGCCGGCCATCGAGGTGCATCACGAGATCTCGTCGCGCGAGTCTGGCCTCGACGCGCTCATGTGGAGCGAGCCGTGCACCGTGGAGACCGGCAATGGCTCGCTGTTGGTGCCTTCGCCCACTGCTCACCTCCTGCACACGCTTCATCACGCAGCCATTGGGCACTGGACCGCACGCCACCGGCTGCGCGGCGTCGCCGACGTGGCCACGGCGTGGAGTGCCGCTGTGGACGCGGAGCACGTGCTGAGGTACGTGCGCGTCTCACCGAGGCGGGCGGCGCTCGAAGCGCTGCTGTCGGCAGCGCATGATCTCGATCCGCGCGTTCCTCTGCTGCGTCGCGACGCCTGGCAGTTCATCGAGAGAGCCGCCGCCGGGAGCTTCGCTGCCGCGGCGCTGCCCGTCAACGGCGTGGCCGGAGTCCGGCTGATGAACTGGGGAGCCGTGCTGCGCGGAAGCAGAGCACGCGAGCTCGCAGCGCATTCCGGGCGCGTGCTGCGCCGTCTCATCTCTGTCGGTGCCGCTGCGATCATGGTGCTCGCCGGCTGCTCCTCCAATGCCACTGGCCCCACTCCTCCGAGCGCCGTCGAGCCACCGGCGTTCGTGTACGTGTCCAACGAGACGGGCGTTGACCGCCTCCATGTTTGGGAGAACGGTGCATCGCGTCTCCTCGAGGCCAGTGCAGCCGGCGACGCACAGCCGCATTCCGCGGCCGGCAAGCTCGTCTTTTCGTCTCTCCGTGACGGCAACGCCGAAGTGTACATCTCGGAGCTCGACGCCACATTGCCGGTGCGGCTGACGCAGGTTGCCGGCGCAGATCTGGAGCCGGCGCTCGATCCCACCGGCATGCGCGTGGCGTTCGCATCCGCCCGCAGCGGCGTCATGCGGATATGGGTGATGAACGCGGACGGCAGCGGCCACCAGGCGCTCGCCACCGGCTCCGATGGCGCCGTGGCGGAGCGCTCGCCCCGATGGAGCCCCGACGGCAGCCGCATCGCGTTCACCTCGGTGCGGAGCGGCAGCTCGCAGGTGTACGTCATCGACGCCGAAGGTGGTGACGCGCAGCGCGTCACGCTCGAGCCCGGCGGCGCCTTCGAGCCGAGCTGGAGCGAGAGCGGCGAGTCCATCTACTATGTGGAGGCCTCGTCCACGCCGCGCGTGCGGCGCATAGCGCTCGCGACCGGAGATGTCGTGACCGTCGCCTCGGCGGCGGCGGGGGTAGGACATGCCGCCTGCAACGCCACCGGTTGCCTTGCCGTGCTCGGCGCGTACTCGGCTACGGGGAACATCGC
>CAZWSO010000274.1:0-2575 GCA_964636485.1 uncultured Gemmatimonadaceae bacterium | reverse complement strand
CGGCGCTCAGGTCCTCCATGAACCCGATCACCGGCCAGGAGTACGGATGATCCTCGGGATATAGCGCGGCAAGCAGCGTCTCGAAGGCCCGGCCATACGGCACGTTGTCGACGCGCTCGCGTCGCTCGTTAATGACTACGTCGCGCTGCACGTCCAGCTTTGACTGGTCGAGCGTGGGCAGGAGCCAGCCCATCCGGTCAGCTTCCAGCCAGAGTGCGAGCGGGATCGCGTTGGACGGCATCCACTCGTAGTAGTTCGTGCGATCGAAGGACGTGGAGCCGTTGTTGTTTGCGCCGGCCGACTCGAGCCACTGATCGAACATACCGACGGGCACGTTCTCCGAGCCCATGAAGAGAATGTGCTCGAACAGGTGCGCCAGCCCCGTGCGGCCCGGACGCTCATCGCCCGATCCGACATGGTACCAGACGTTGACGGCCGCCACCGGCACCGTGTTGTCCTGATGCAGGATGACGGTGAGTCCGTTGTCGAGGCTGTACTTCTCATGCTCTATCGGCGGTACGCCCTGCGCAGTCGCGGCCGCGGGGGCCAGCGCCAGCATGGCGACGATAAAGTAGCGCACTGCGACTAATTGCATTGCCTCACTCCGACCGTCGTTCGAGGATGAAGGCAAGCGGCACTTTTACCGACTCGCCGAGTACATAGCGCCAGCGCTCGTCCGGGTTCCGCCAGATGGGACTGTTCGGCGTCGGTGACGTGTATGGCGTCATGCCCAGCCGCCGCGACAGTATGGACAGTCTCAACATATGAAACGGATCGCTCACGAGAATCACGCGTGCCGAGTCGTTCCGGAACATGGCGGCTACGCCATGCATGGACTGGCTGGACGTGAGCCCGCGGTCCTCCAGCACGATGGCGCTCTCCGGAACCCCGCGGGCGATGACGTAGCGCCGACCCACGGCCGCCTCGCTGGTGGTGTCGCCACGTCCCGTACCGCCGGTCAGGATGAGCCGCGGAGCAAGCTCGCGCTCCCACAGCTCCAGAGCGTGATCGAGCCGCGCCCTCAGCACCGGCGATGGACGGCCATCGTAATGCGCGGCGCCGAGCACCACGATCGCGTCCGCCGGACGCGCTCCGTCTCGCGCACCCATCAGCACCACCGCGAACACGATGGCGCTCCAGGCGATCGCGAGCAGCAGGATCAGCGCGGCAGTGGCGCGCAGCAGCCGGCGCAGTTGTCGAAGCATTTTTGCAAGGTAGCGGCGCGCGCATTCGCTATGGAAGGGCCGATGAGGACGGGCGCGCAAGCGGCGCCCCTCTCACCAGCGTAACAGGGGAACAACGTGTCTTTCCCGAGCTCGGAATCGTGATGGTGCGATTCGGGACAACGACGGGCGCCGTATCGCGGGCGGCTGCCCTTCACGCCATCGCCGCCGCGATCAGTCCGCCAGCCCAAGGAGCGCCAGCCAGAAGACGTCGAAGGCGGGGCGGTGGTTGGCGTCCGGGTGCAGCGCCCGGGCGGCAGCCAGTCCATCGATGAACGAGACGACTACCTCCGCCAGAAGCACTTGCGGCACACGGGGGCGCAGGCCGAGAAGGTCGAAGAGCCGTCCTACCGTGTTCGCGGCACGCATGCGCCGCGCGGCGGCCGCATCGCGGACTGCCGTGCGGACGAGGCGCCCGCGCCATTCACCAAGCTCCAGCAACACACGGATGTGGCCCCGCTCGAGCTCGGCGGCCAGCCACGTCCATAGATCGTCCACGGCCGTGCGTGCGTCCGACTGCTCCAGCGCAGCCCGCTCCTGAACGTCCAGGTCGCGCGCGATCCACTCCACGGTGCGCGCGAGCAGCGTCTCCTTGTCGTGAAAGTGGTAGTGAATGAGCCCCTTGCTGACGCCGGCCTCCTCAGCCACCTGGTGCATCGACAGCGACGCCGCTCCGGCTTCCACCACGCACCGCACAGTGGCTCGGAGAATCCGTTCCGCCGCATCCACGCGCGGCTTGCGCGCGAGCTCTGCACCCTCGTCGGCCATCACACCTCCACCTGTTCGCCCCTGACGGGACAGTGCACCTGATAGCCGCGCTCGGCAAGCATGGCGGCGAACGCGTCCTGCGCCGGAGCCTCGCCGTGAACGAGATATATGCGTCGCAGCCGCGGCGAGGTGCGCCGTACTTCGTCCAGCCACCGGATCATCTCGCCTCGATCGGCGTGCGCCGAATAGCCGTTGATCACCTCCACACGCGCCCGCAGCGGGATCATCTCCCCAAACACCTTGATCTCCGGACGGCGTTCAACAATGCGCCGCCCGAGTGTATGCTCCGCCTGAAAGCCAACGATCAGAATGGCGTTGCGCGAGTCGGAGGCGCCGTTGCCCAGGTGATGCAGGATCCGCCCCGACTCGGCCATCCCCGACGCCGAGATGATCACACACGGTCCGCGACGCGTGTTGATCGCCTTGGATTCCTCCACCGTGCGTGTGTAACGGACGAGGTGGTGGTCGAACAAGGTCGCAGCTTCCCTGACGAGATCCTCCGTACGGTCGAATAGATAGGGATGCATCCCGAAGATCGCCGTGGCACTGATCGCGAGCGGAGAATCGATGTAGATGGGAATCTC
>CAZWSO010000273.1:0-2580 GCA_964636485.1 uncultured Gemmatimonadaceae bacterium | reverse complement strand
CGAACAGTAGTCACGATCCCTGACGAGACCCCAGACGGCCGCCGCTACGACACCACCGCCTGGCGCTGGCTCGCCAGCGAAACCCTCGCTGCCATGCGCTCCGGCACCGACGTCATCGCCCAGGGCGCCCTTTTCGACGGCGACTGGTTCGGCCGCCCGGACTTCCTCCGCAAGGTCGCGCAACCGAGCACCCTCGGCGACTACTCCTATGAAGTCGTCGACACCAAGCTCGCGCGCGAAGCCAAAGGCGGCGCCCTGCTCCAGGTGCTGCTCTACTCCGATCTGCTCACGGCAATTCAGGGCGTACCGCCAGAATACGCGTCCCTCGCACTCGGCGGCCCCGAAGCGCGCGACGAACGATTCCGCGTCGCCGAGTACTCGGCGTACCTCCGCTCCGTCCGCCGGCGTTTTCTCGAAGTCATGACTGCGGCAGAACCGGATCCGCTTCCCACGCCGGAGCCGGTAGAGCACTGCCAGATCTGCGAATGGATTCAGACCTGCGACCGCGAGCGCCGGCGCGTGGACCACCTGAGCTTCGTGGCGGGGATCAGTCGCCGGCAGCGCGCGGCGCTGGCCACACGAAACTGCGACACGCTCGGCGCACTGGCCACGCTGGAGCTGCCGTTGGATCCTGCTCTCGATGGCGTGAACCGCGCGGCGCTGGAGCGCATTCACCACCAGGCGCGCATCCAGCACGAGTCGCGCACGAGCGGAAAGCTCACGCTGCACGAGCTGCTGGAGCCGGTGAAAGCAGGGGAGGGACTGGCGTCGCTGCCGCAGCCGTCGCCGGGCGACCTGTTCTTCGACATCGAGGGCGATCGGTTCGCGCTGGACGACGGGCTGGAGTACCTGTTCGGCTTCGTCGAGCCGGATGGCAAGTACACTGGCTGGTGGGCGCTGGATCGCGCGGCGGAGAAGGAGGTGTTCCAGCGCTTCGTGGATCTGGTTGTGGACCGGCGGGCGCGATGGCCGGACATGCACGTCTACCACTACGCTCCCTACGAGCCGTCGGCGCTGAAGAGGCTGATGAGCCGCCACGCCTCGCGCGAGGATGAAGTGGACGACTTACTGCGCGGCGCGGTCTTCGTGGACCTCTACCAGGCGGTGAGACAGGGACTACGCGCCTCGGTGGAGAGCTACTCGATCAAGAAGATGGAGCCGTTCTACTCCTTCGAGCGCGAGGTGGACCTGCGCAAGGCGACGCATGCACTGGTTGCCTTCGAGGTGTGGCTGGAACTCGGCAACAGCGACGCACGGGGGTGGGACGAGATCGAGGGATACAATCGCGACGACTGCGTCTCCACGCTCGAGCTGCGCGAATGGCTGGAGAAACTGCGCGACGAGCTGGCCGCCGAGTCGGGCGAGCCGGTGCCGAGGCGGCCGGCGCCGGAGATCCCTGAAGATGCGGAGCGTGACGAGCGTCGCGCAGAGTTGCGGGCGCTGTATGCGCGGCTCATGCACGACGTTCCGGCCGACGCCGAGCTGCGCACTGACGAACAGAAGGCGCGCTGGCTGGCGGCGCAGTTGCTGGAGTATCACCGCCGCGAAAAGAAATCCATGTGGTGGGAGTTCTATCGCTGCATTGGCCTGGGTCACAACCAGCTGGTCGAGGACCGCTCGGTGCTGGCCGAGCTGGACTACGTGGGAGAAGTGGGCAGGGAGAAGCGGTCGCTGGTGCACCGCTACCGCTTTCCCTTGCAGGACTACGCGCTGCGCGTCGGCAAGGAGGTGGTCGACCGCGAAACCAGGAACAGTCCCGGCAAGATCGTGGAGATCGATCCGATCGCGTGCACCATAGACCTCATGCGCGGAGAGAGGAGCGCGGTACCCCACCCGCGCGCGCTGGTTGTGATGGACCGCCTGGACCCGGGCTCGATAAGAGCCAGTATCGCCCGCGTCGCCGCGGCGCTGGCCGAGCGCGGCACCGAAGCTGAAGCCAGCTATCCCGCGGCGATCGATCTGCTCATGCGCCGGCCGCCGCGCCTCCCGCGCGCCGGCGATGGCAGTCTCATGCATTCGCACGAGACTACGCTCGATGCCGCGGTGCGTCTCACGGCACAGGTCGACCGCGGCGTGCTCCCGATCCAGGGACCACCCGGCGCCGGCAAGACGTTCACCGCCGCACGCATGATCCTGCGCGCACTGAACGGCGGAAAGCGAGTGGGAATCACCGCCACCAGCCACAAGGTGATCGGCAATCTGCTCGACGCGGTCTGCAAGGCGGCGCGCGAGAAAGGGACTGCCATTGCCGGCATCCAGAAGGCAAAGGCCGACCAGCGATGCAGCTCGGCCGAGATCACCGCCACCGATAACAATGACGACGCAAGAGATGCACTCGCATCGGGCAGCGTGCGGCTCGCCGCCGGCACGTCGTGGCTGTGGAGCCGCGAAGACATGGCCGGCTCTGTCGACATCCTGTTCGTGGACGAAGCAGGGCAGTTCAACCTGGCCGACGCCCTTGCGGTCGCACCGGCGGCGCCGGCGATGGTGCTGGTGGGCGACCCGCGGCAGCTGGAGCAGCCGCAGCAGGGCGTGCACCTGCCGGGCACCGAGCTCTCGGCGCTGGACCACCTGCTTGGC
>CAZWSO010000272.1:0-2660 GCA_964636485.1 uncultured Gemmatimonadaceae bacterium | reverse complement strand
TGGAAGCGCTCGTGTCTCCTCCCTCGCACCGCTGCCCGTGGTACTAGATCTGGTTGCGCAACTCGGCGTCCGCGGCCGGCGCGGCGGCGCGCGCCTCGGACAGGCGTGCGCAGCCACGCGCGAGCTGGTTCTCATCGAACAGAACACGCGCCAGCCAGTAATGTGCGCGCGCCCGCGATGGGCTTGCCGGGTACTCGCGCACAAGACGCTCGAGGTGTCGCTGCGCCTCAGCGTGACGCCCACGCGCCAGCTCGAGCTGCGCCATTCGCGTGAGCGCATCCTCCACGCGCGGCGACGCTGAATGCTCGACGATGATGCGCCGGTAGTCGGCTTCCGCTTCGATGGCGGTGGCGGCAAGGGCCGCTCGCCAGAACAGCGCCTCCACGTACTCCGGCGATCCCGGCGTTGCACGCTCCAGCTGCCTCGCCACCAGCGCGCGCCCCGCTTCGCCGTTTCCCTCCGCCACCAGCTGTTGAGCGCGCGCGAATACCGTGTCATCCGCGGACCGGGCGCTTCCTTGCGCCAGCATAAGAGACGGGACGACGAGAAGAGCGAGAAGGAAGTGCAAACGGGGCATCGGCAAACCTGGCGGGAGATGGGGGAAATATACAGCCGGAGCCCGGAGTTAGGGATTCGTGATGGGACAGGAGCTCCCCTCGCCGCCCGCCGCCGCCCGCTCCGACACTGGCACACGACGCCGGGGCCACTGCCTTTAGCTGCATACCTCCAGCACAACCGTGGTCAGAATCTGCTCATCGGTGGAAACCGTGGTTTCCTTGAGCGAGACATCGGCGGCGAGCAGAGTGGCGAGGGCACGATCGATCGCGTCAGCATCCCAGCGAGACACGGCGGAGCTCCAGAGCTTCACCGCTTCGCCCCATGGCATACCCGTAAAGAGCCCTCCCGAGCGCTTGAGCAGATCGAACAGCTCGGAGTAGAGTCGCGAGCGCGGCAGTCCGCGCCGCAGCGCGGCGTCGGCCCAGCCAATCCCGAGCATCTGAGTGGTGAGCGCCATCACGATCTGCACGCCGCTTACTTTCGGCTGATCGAGGACGTAGCCCAGCATCGCCAACGCGCCAGAGGCATCCCGGTGCGCAATGCGCGCGAGCAGGTCGCCCATGGTCTCGCCGCGGCGCACCCCGACCACGGCCGACACGGCAGCCTCGTCGATAATCGCGCCGCTGGTGTAACTCGCCAGCTTGTCGAGCTCAGCGGCCAACGCCGGCAGATCGCTGCCGATGGCGGAAAGAAGAAGGTCCGCAGCTTCGGGCGCAATCTCCACGTTGTGCACGGTTTGCGCATGGTGCGCGATCCACTTTGGAACGCGGTCGCCGGTGAGCGGCTTGAACTGAATCGCGCCGGGCAGCGCGGCAAGCATCTTGTCCGGCTTGCCACGCTCACCGCCCGGCTCCATCAGTACGAGGAGGACATCGGGTGCGGGCTTCTGCACGTAACGGTCAAGCGCGGCTCGCGCATCCTTCCGGAGCGCGGACGCCTCCCGAACTACTACCGCGCGCCGGTCCGCCATCATTGGCGGTGTGGCGAGCAGCGACGCGAGCGACTCCGCGTCGAGCGCGACTCCCGAGCGCGAATCGAGGTTGAAGTCGCGCGTGCCCGGGTCCACTGCCGCGTCGAGGAGTTGACGCGCACCCTCCTCCTTCAGCAGCTCCTCGTCTCCATAGAGGTAGTACACCGGCTCGAAAGTCCGCGCCTGAAGCGCCTTTCGAAACTTTCGCTCGTCGCTGGTGGCCATGGGTGAATATCGGATATCAGAAGGAAGGGTGATAGACTGGCCGGAGCTCGGAGAGTCGGTCTCAGAAGATCCCGGTCAGCGCTTCGCGTTACGGGGTCGCGCTACTGAACCCCGGACTTGGGGAGGTCCGTCCGATTATCCCAGCAGAAGCTGGAATCCGTGGTTCTGGGGCTCCGACCGCTGGCTCTCCGCGTGCGCGAACGTGACATTGGTAGGAGCTGAAGTACCCGATGGAGAGCGCGTCTGGCGCCCGTTCTCCAAACCGATCGCCCTCGCGGATGCGGCACTAATGGCACGCACGGTGCGCCCAAATCGCGCGCGGAAGGTCGATACGAACCCGAACCCGGCCAAGGAGCACGCTCATGCATCTCAACAAATCGCGTCGATTCGCGCCGCTGGCGCTCGCGACGGCCATGTTCCTGACGGCGTGCCCCGACCGAGCCGGCGACCCGGCCCCAGATACGGTCGCCCCCCCCGGCGTTGCGGAGGCGGCACAAACGCACATGGATGCAGCCACCGGCGACCAGGAAATGAGTCGTGCCGTGCGCGAGTACCGTCTGACGATGCCATTGATGCAGCAGTACGTGCGAGCCGTGCGCAATCTGCACCAGCTCGAGCGTACCGATCCGGAGCTGCGCCGCCGTATGGAAGCGATGGGCGATCAGGAGGATCAATCGCTGGCCGAGGTGACCAGCCTCATCGAAGGAGAGCCCCGGCTTCGCCGTGCCATCGAAGACACTGGCCTTACGGTGCGCGACTACATGCTCATCTCGCTCGCCTTCATGCAATCGATGATGGCACACGAGTTTCAACGGCAGGGCTACATTCAGGAACTGCCGCCGGAGGTTTCACCCGAAAACGTTGCCTTCATTCGTGACAACGAGCAGCAGTTGCAGCCGCTGATGGA
>CAZWSO010000271.1:0-2663 GCA_964636485.1 uncultured Gemmatimonadaceae bacterium | reverse complement strand
CCGAACCTGGCGCGCATCTACCTGGAGCACGGGCGGAACGACGAAGCGCTCGAGACATACCGGACGGCCGTGCAGCTGTGCCGGCGCGTGCGCTACGCCGATGGCCTGGCACAGGCGTTGCGCGCGCTCGGCGAGGCGCTCTTCGGACTCGACCGGTGCGATGAAGCTCTGCCGCATCTTCAGGAGGCGGCAACGCTGTTCGAGCAGTTGAAGGATGGCGGCGCGCAGACGCTGATGCTGAGCCGCATCGCCACGGTGAACGAGCGATGCCAGCGGCCCTCCGAGGCGCTCGGCGTGTGGGAGCAGGTGCTCCAGCGGTGCCGCTCCGCCGGCGACGAGCTCGGTGAGCTGAACGCGGTGGAAGGAGTGGCGCGCGGACTGCGGGACGCGGGTGAGCGCGCCAGCGCCATCGCCCGCTACGAGCAGGCGCTGGACATTGCGCTACGCCTGGAGGATAGGGAGCGCGAGGTGTCGCTGCGCAACACACTCGGCATCCTGCATTGGGAGAACGGCGCGCCCGCCGAAGCGCTCGACCATTACGACACGGCGCTGCACCTCTGCCGCGTTCTGGGCGACAGGATGCACGAGGGACTCATCCTCAACAGCGTCGGCGCAACGCTCCTCCGGCTGGAACGCTACGAGGAGGCGCGCACCGCGCTGGAAGAGGGTGCGCGCGTGAACGCCGACACGGGACAGCGACGGCTGGAGGCGCATTCCCTGGCTGTGCTGGGCGACGTGATGCTCGCCATTCGGCGCTTCGCGGATGCGCGCGGGTACTTCGAGCGATCGCTCGCCATTAGGCGGGAGCTTGGCGACCGCCGGGGCGAGGGTTGGATGCTGGAGCGCGTCGGCCGAGCCCTCGAGGCAAACGGCAGCAGCGATGCCGCCGAGGCCGTACGCGATGTCGCTCGCCGCATTGCCGGCGAGCTGAGCGACGAGGGCCTGGCCCGCGCGCTTGGACGTGAGACCGAGACGGATCGAACCGACTGACACTTCAACCGCAGAGGGACCATGCCACGCTACATCATCGAACGGAATGTCGGTAAGCTGACCCGGGACCAGCTTCGGACCGCAAGCAGGAAGTCGAACGACGTGCTCGCGGAGATGAACGGTGTCGTCTGGATCAAGAGCTACGTGTCCGACGCTGAAGGGAAGATCTACTGCGAGTACGAGGCGCCCAACGCCGACGCAGTGCTCGAGCATGCTCGACGCGCCGGGCTCCCGGCGGACCGGATCTCGGAAGTGGCCCTGGAGATCAGTCCGGCAATGTTCGTGTAGGCAGTTGGAGTTGCGGGTGGAGGCGCTCCCATGGGGGGGGCGCCTCCATCACGCTCACCCCCAGCGCGGCTGCTCGTCGGGGCTGATGCCGAGCAGCGACTTGCCGACGATCTCGTGCGTCAGCATGGCGTTGGCGGGGTGGATGCGACCCAGTCGCGCGTCGCGGAAAAGCCGCTCGAATCCCGCGCGGCGGTAGATCCCGAAGCCACCTGCCACGTCCAGGGCGCGATCCACCACGCGCCATGCGGCTTCGGTGGCGTGGTACTTAACGGCGAACAGCTTGGCCGGCCACATCGCGCCGTGATCCACGCCGGACGACCAGTCTTCGGCGAAGCTGTCCAGGTGCGGTCCGATCGACTCGAGCTCCAGCCCCATCTCGGCCACCGCGTGCTGCACCTCGGGGTGATACGCCATCGAGCGGCTCAGCGCGATCGCCTTCTTCCGCTTCACCGAATCGATGGTCATGTCGAGGGCGCGCCTCGCCAGACCGTAATAGACGTTGCCGAACCCTACCAGCGCCCACACGAACACGCCGAGGACGAACGAATCCAGCCCCGCGGCGCCGGCCGGCACCACGCGGGCGATGTAGCGGTCGGGAATGAATGCGCCGTCGAGGATCGTGTCATCGCTCCTCGTCGCCCGCATGCCGAGCGCGTCCCACGTGTCGCGGACGGCGTAGCCCTCGGTGGCGCGCGGCATGAAGCCGTGCACGATCTTCGGCGCCGCGGGATCGCTGGTGTCAATGCCGTGAATGCCGATGTAGGACCAGACCGGGGTAAGAGTGCCGAACGCCTTGTGGCCGGTGAAGCGGTAGCCGCCGCCCACGCGCTCGGCCGTGGTTGTGGAGAGGAGAACCGGTATGTCGTTGCCGCTCTCGGCATGTCCGGCGGCAAAGATGTGGCCCTTCGATGCTTCCTCCAGCACCCAGTCGAGCGAGTGGTCACCGGCGCGGTGCAGATCGGCCGCGACGCCCAGCCAGTAGAGGTGCATGTTGACGGCCAGCGCCGTCGGCGCCGAGTAGTACGCGAGTCGCCGCTGCTCGCGCGCCACCTCGGCGAGCGACATCCCGCGGCCACCAAACTTCTCCGGAACCGGGAGCATCAGGTAGCCGGCATCGCGAAGCTCCTCGAAGTCCTCGGTGCAGAAGGAATTCTCCTGATCGTATCGCGCCGCTCGCTCCTCGCAGCGGATCAGGATCTCGTCGGTGAGCACGGATTCGGGTTGGATGACGATCGCCATGTCGAATTCTCCAGCACTGGCCGGGGGTGGGGGAGGGTCGGGGGGCGCACGAGTTCTGAAGGTATAGGCGGGAATCGGCGGGGATTAGGCTCAATCAAGGGGACGGGCTCCTTGAAGCCCCGCAAACGACAGGCGAAACGCCGCCC
>CAZWSO010000270.1:0-2687 GCA_964636485.1 uncultured Gemmatimonadaceae bacterium | reverse complement strand
ATGGTGGCGACGGCGTTCATCTCGATGTGGATCTCGAACACCGCCACCGCGGCAATGATGTTCCCGATCGTCGTCGCCATCGGCGCCCTGTTCGCGGACGATCGCCACGGCCGCAACATGCGGACGTCGCTGATGCTGGGCATGGCCTTCGCCGCGTCCATCGGCGGGATCAGCACACTGATCGGGACTCCTCCCAACCTGATCTTCGCAGGTGCCGTACGGCAGTTCACCGGTGTCGAGATCGGGTTCGCCCAGTTCATGGCGATCGGACTGCCGGTGACGATCGTATTCCTTCCCATTGCCTGGGTGGTGCTGGTATTCCTGCTCTACCCGGCGCGCGTGACGCTTGGTGGCGACGCGGCGCGGCTGATCGGTGAGCGGCGCGGTGCGCTCGGCGTCCTTCAGGGCGGGGAGCGGAACACCCTCATCGTATTCGCGTGCGTGGCGGTGGGCTGGCTCATGCGGGAACGGAAGGACTTCGGAACGTTCGCCATTCCAGGGCTGACCGACTTGCTGCCAGGCCTGTCAGACGCGTCGCTCGGTCTTGCCGGCGCGGTACTGCTGTTCGTTCTTACCGGTCGCACGCGCGACGGCGGGCGGCGCCCGCTGCTCACGTGGGCGGAGGCGCGTACCATCCCGTGGGAGGTGCTGCTGCTGTTCGGCGGCGGCCTGTCGCTGGCAATGGGGATGGAGAGCTCGGGGCTGGCAGCGTGGCTGGGCGCTCGGATGACCGTGCTCGGCGGCATGCACCCCCTGCTCATCTACGCAGGCATCGCCTTCTTCGCCATCGCGCTGAGCGAGATCGCATCGAACACCGCCATCGCGGCGATGGCCATGCCTATCGTCGCGTCGCTCGCTGTCGCTCTTGATCAGCCGCCGGCGGCGCTGATGCTGGTGGCGGCGCTCGCCGCCTCCAGCGGGATGGCGCTTCCCGTCGCCACCCCGCCCAATACCATCGTCTTCGGTTCCGGGCTTGTGACGGTGCGACAGATGGCCAAAGCCGGAGTGATCCTCGACGTGGTATCGATCGGGCTGGTGGTGGGCGCGGTGAGGCTGCTGTATCCGATCGTGATCGGGTAAGGTCCGGATCCGGCGTTCTGGATTCGGGTCCTTGATCAGGGGTTTGCGCGGGGCGTTTGGCGTTCAGGCCCGGGGTTCGGGTTCGTGATCCCGGGATGCGGCGCTGCCCCTTTTCGGCAACGATGTCCTACTCGTCACCGCCACGAACGCCGAGCTCTGAGCTCCGGCTGTCAACGGCGCGCTCCCAATCCGCCATAGCCTCGTCCAGCGAGCGGCGCACACGCTCCAGCTCCGTGCCGAGCTCCGTAGCGCGGCTGATTCCCTCCTGAGTGGCGTAGAGCGCGGGATCCTCCAGCGTCTGCGTCAGCTCGGAGAGGCGAAACTCCAGCGATGCGACCTTCGCCTCGCACTCTTCCACCGCTCGCTGCGCGTTGCGAACGGCGGGACGACTTAGCGCATCCGAATCCTCTGCGCGCCGCGTGCGCTGGCGTTCCTGCACGCGGCGCTTCTGCTCCTCCTCCGCAGCCGCGACCGCGGCGGCATGCTCGCGCTCCGCGGCGGCGATTTCCCATTCCTCGAAACCGCCCGCATAATCCGTGATGCGGCCGCCGTGCAGCACCCACATGCGCGTGGTTAGCGCGCGGAGCAGCGCTCGATCGTGGCTGATGAGGATCACCGTGCCGTCGAACTCCTCCACAGCATCCTCGAGAACCTCGATGGACTCGACGTCCAGATGATTGGTGGGCTCGTCGAACAGAAGGAGGTTGGCGCCGGACAGCATGATCATCGCCAGCGCGACCCGGGCGCGCTCACCGCCGGACAGCGTGGCGGCACTGCGCTGCACCTCGTCACCGGCAAAGCCGAATCGCGCCAGGTGGCCGAGCACCTGCCCGCGCCCCCATGACGGACGCAGGTCGCCGATCACGTCGTACAACGAGCGGTTCACGGGCACCTGCCCGAGATCCTGCCGGTAGAACGCCGCTGAGATCGAACCGCCAGGATCGAGGCGGCCACCATCGAGCGGATGCTCGCCCACGAGCGCGCGCAGGAGCGTGGACTTACCCGTTCCGTTGGCGCCCACCAGTCCGACGACGTCTCCTCGACGCACCGTGGCGGTAAAGTCCTTCACGAGCACGCGGTCCTCCACCTTCAGGCGGGCATGCTCCGCGATCACCACCTGCTCGCCGCCGCGCTCGCGCGGCGCGAGTCGGAGCGCCATAGTCGCCTCCGCGCCGGGCGGTGGACTGAGCCGCGGCATCCGTGAGAGCCGCTTGCGGCGCCCCTTCGCCTGTCGCGTGTTCTGTCCGGCGATGTTTCGCCGGATGTAGTCCTCCTCCCGAGCGATGGTACGGCGCTGCTGCGCGTAAGCGCGCTGCTGCGTGAGCCGGCGCTCCTCGCGCTGAGTGACGAACGCCGAGTAGCCGCCCGCGTAGCTGAACGCCGATCGCGCCTCGAAGTGCAGCACGTGATCCGCCACCGCCTCGAGGAATGCCCGGTCGTGGCTGATGAGCAGGATCGTCTCATCGGCAGCGCGCAGGTAGCGCTCCAGCCAGGTGGTGGTCTCCAGATCGAGGTGGTTGGTGGGCTCATCCAGCAACAGCACGTCAGCGGGCGCGACGAGCTGCCGCGCCAGCCCCACGCGCCCCCGCTCGCCGCCGGAGAGCGTG
>CAZWSO010000269.1:0-2690 GCA_964636485.1 uncultured Gemmatimonadaceae bacterium | reverse complement strand
GTGCTGCGAAGCTATCCCGCTTCCCGGTCAGGCGCCAATGCCGGTGGCGCGATTGATTCCCGGTCGGAGTCCGGTTGCCGAGGGCCGCGTGGCGGCGCCGCATGGCACTGCAGGCGCTCTGAAGGAAAGCTCGGCGACCAGTGAGGTGGGCCGGGAGCCGCTGCCCTGATCGCACGGCTCGGGGCGGGGGAACTGGCGGCCTGACACCGATGAAAGCCGGCGGACGGGCGATCAGGCGCCCGATGTCCGCTGCCGCACTCGATCCAGCGCCCACGCCGCATGCTGCCGCACCAGCGGCTCCGGATCGTCGAGCGCCGCCACCAGCACCGGCACGTCCGCCGCATTCCCGACGTTCCCCAGCACCACCGCCGCATTCCGCTTCAGCCCCCGCAGCTTCGCCCGCTTCATCGCCGACCCCCGGTAGGCCGCCGCGAACTCCTCCTGCGACATGGCCAGCAGCTCACGCGCGAGCGTGCGGGCATCCTTCCCCGCCACCGCCGCCCGCGGCGCGAAAGCCGGCTCCGCCACCCGCCGCGCGAACTTCTCGTTCCACGGGCACACCTCCTGACAGATATCGCACCCATATATCAGCCCGCCGAGCGACTCCCGCAGCTCCACCGGAATCTCTCCCTTCGCCTCGATGGTGAGATAAGAGATGCACAGCGTCGCATCCAGCTCACCCGGCGCCACGATGGCCTGCGTGGGACACGCCTCCAGACACCGCGTGCACGTGCCGCAGTGCTCGCTCTCGAACGGCGGATCGGGCTCGAGCTCCAGCTCGACGAACAGCGATCCGATAAAGAAGAACGATCCGATCCCCGGATTGATGAGATTGGTGTTCTTACCGAACCAGCCGAGCCCCGCCTTGCGCGCAAGGTCGCGCTCGAGAATGGGACCGGTGTCCACGTACGGCTTCCCGCGCACCGAGCGGCCGAGCCGTGTCTCGATCCAGCGGTGCAGCTCGCGCAGCCTCTCCGCCATCACATCATGGTAGTCGTCGCCGAGCGCGTACCGCGCTACGGGACCAGACGGTTCGTTCCCGCCATAGTTCATAGCCACAACGACAGCGCTGGACACGCCCGCATACGGCAGCCGAGTGTCACGGCGCTTCGCGGCCCAGCGCGGCAGATAGTCCATGTCGCCGGCGTAGTCCTTGGCGATCCACCGGTCGAACGCGTCGGCGGTCTCGACCTCGCCGAGTCGCGTGATGCCGACGAGATCGAAGCCGAGTCCGTACGCCTGGGCGCGGATCTGCTCCTCGAGGCGCAACGTAGCCGCAGCTCCGCCAGCCGTGGCCGAAGCGCTGGAGCCTGATTCCACGCGAGAACGGGACTGTGCCGGCACCGCGCGGCCATCACTTGCCGCTGCCGCCAACGGAACGTCGAACGTCGAACCCCGATCCCCGGTCACTTCCGCCTCCCTACCCACCGCGCATACCGCACGATATCCTCGACCGGCGGCACGGAGTCATATGCTCCATAAGCGGTGTGCATTCGCCAGCGCAGGTAATCGCCCGAAGGCACTGGAAGGAACGGAAAGCGCCGGTACCAGCGGAGCCGCCGGAACCGCCACGCAACGCGCAGCAGATCCGCGCCGAGCCGCGGATTCAGCGCACCCTTCCAGATCAGCGAGAGCGTGAGCCTGTTCCAACCCATACACCCAATCTCACGGTATACCTGTGCGCGATCAACTCATCGCAGTTCTGGGCGCGGTTCTGGTACTGGCGGCGTACTTCGCCTATCAGCGCGGCTGGCTGAGCCGCCGCCACCGCAGCTACCACCTCCTCAACCTGGTAGGCGCCTCGTGCCTGGCATGGGTGGCGATCCTCGATCAAAGGTGGGGGTTCATACTGGTGGAGGTGGCTTGGGCGCTGCTCTCAGTACCCGGTTCGATACGCCCTGGCGCGCTGGCCGGCGAGAGGGGAAACACCGACGGTCCTGCGGTGGTATAAATTTGATTGACGCACGCCCCACCCGGGGCGCATTTTTAAAGGTTCGCCATTTTTCGCACCTCAACACGGCTTTCCGACATGATCCTTACGACGTTCACCATGCTCGCGCTCCTCCAGGCACCGCAGGGAGCACAGCAGCAGCCGCCTCCCGCCTCGCTGCCGCAGTCGCCGGTTGCCCGACTGGTAGTGACTCCGGCGAATCGCGAGGTGATCGCCGGCGATACGCTGCGGCTGGGCGCCACGGCGTTCGACGCTTCGGGGCGTCAGCTGGACAATGTCCGCGTTCGCTTCGCGCAGGGCGGCGCCCGCTTCGAGGGCGGCGTCACCCCCGACGGCCTGGTGACCTCCGGCTCGACGGGGATTCTCCCCGTCAGTGTGGTCGCGACTGTCCCCGGCAGCCGCCCCTACGTGGAGCGCATCGAGGTGCGCATGGTCCCCGGGCCGGCGTCGCGAGTCGAGCTCGCGCCCACGGTTTCCAGGATGGTGGCGGGCCAGCGCGCGCACGTGCAGGCGACTCCGTTCTCGACCATGGGCGACGTCAGTCGCGACAATGTGACGTGGCGCAGCAGCGCACCCGCCATCGCGCGCGTGGATGAGTTCGGCGTGGTCACGGCGGTGGCCGCCGGCCGCGCAACAATCACCGCCACCGCCGGAAGCGCCAGCGCGACGATGCCGCTGGAGGTGATCGCCAACACGATCGGCTCGGTCGAGCTGACGCCGGCGCGCACCGAGGCGCGGC
>CAZWSO010000268.1:0-2693 GCA_964636485.1 uncultured Gemmatimonadaceae bacterium | reverse complement strand
CGATCCGCGATCTGAAGGCCGAGCGCGACGGCGAGATCGAAGTTGCTGGCCCGGACCTAGCGCGCAGCCTCACGGAACTTGGGCTGATCGACGAGTATCGAATCTACCTGCACCCCGTCGTGCTTGGTCGCGGGAAGCCATATTTCGCCGGACCCCGGCCGCCGCTCCGCCTTGTGACTAATGATCGGATTGGCGAGGATGTGATCCGGTTGACCTACGTTCCTGCCTAGTCTCGCGACTCGCATGTTGGAAATCGCCGCAGCCGACGAGCGGCGCACACGAGACGGATTGATTCGCGATGGTGAGCGCCGCTCGCGCTGCGCTTCGAGTGAAATCCCGCCAAGGCCAAGCGCAACCTTCAGCTTCACGAGCACATGCCGGCAGTGACTGTTCCCCTGCTTTGGTGATCGAGCCGAGGCGCACCCCACCCCCTGCGATCTGGCTCCGTTTGTGGGGAGGTCGTCAGCATGGCAATCATGATCAGGCACGGCGAGGTAACCGACGCGACAGCGCTTGCCGAATTGGCCGCTCGAACGTTTCGCGAGACCTTTGCCGCCGACACCAGGCCGGAGGACCTGGAGCTCCACATTGCGCACGCCTATGGTCTTTGCGGGGCTGACGACCGGGGAGGCGGCGGCGGCGTTGCAGGTGGCCACCCGCACGGTCGAGCGCGACTGGCAGAAGGCCCGCACCTGGCTCTATGCCCAGCTTCGGGACCAGGTCACCTAGGCGAGCGAAGCGAGAGGCTGAACCCTCTGCGCAATGTCATCGGGCCGCGCTCGTCCTGGTGCGAGTGACCGGTCTGATGTGGGCAAACATGCTGCGGGCGTTCCAGGTTGGGAATGCTTTTGCGAGCGCCCATGAACCCTCGAGTCGAATGCGCCCCTCGCGGATGGCTTGCGCCCAGGTGAGCTGGCCGGCGTGCCATTTCACGAAGGCGTCGGCTTCCGCAGTGATGCGGAGGTCCTCGTCGAGACCGGGGGACGTCTTACATATCTCGGTGTCACCGAATTCGATGAGTAGCCAGTAGCGTTCCCGGCTCGGGCGACCCGTGAAGTCGAAGCGAATGACTACGCGTCGATCCGGGAGCCGGTCTCGACGCAGCGCTTTGCACATCGACCAGAGGGCCACGAAGGGATCGAGATTCTCGGGGGCGATTTCGAGCCAACGCGCACCCCACTCGCCGAGCGACTGACAGACCGTGAAGAGTTCGTGGCCCGCGGACGTGAGCTTGTAGTGGTGCCCGCGCTCGCCCGCCTTCGGCGTCGACTCCACGATGCCAAGACGTTCGAGCTGCTTGAGCCGCTGTGAAAGCAGTGTACGGGAGAGTCCGGGAGCGCCTTCGAGGATCTCGCTGAAGCTTCCGCAGCCAAGGTACAGGTTGCGGATGATCAGCGGTGTCCAACGCTCGGCGAAGATCTCAGCGCCACGGGCGATGGGACAGTACTGGCCGTACGTCCTCATGACGGCAGTATCGCGCAACGGCCTCCGGTTGGGAAGTCCAGATTCTTTACTTGACCGGCGCGGCCTGTGGTGGTTGGATGGGGATGCCAGAGAGAGGAGGCCCCCATGACGACACCGACCACGGCCAAACTCGACCGCGGGAGCAGGGAAGGAACGGTTGCAGGCCTGGACGGGTTCCGAGGCCGTCTCATCAGAGCGGACCATCCCGACTACGATATCGCCCGTGCAGTGTGGAACGGCGCCATCGACCGGCGACCGAGCCTCATCGCCCAATGCACCGGGACGGCCGACGTGATCGCGGCCGTGCGTTTCGCCCGTGACCACGATCTGCAAATCGCCATCCGGGGCGGAGGCCACAATGTGGCCGGCACCGCAGTCTGTGACGATGGAATCGTCATTGATCTTTCGCCCATGCGGGCTGTGCGCGTCGATCCTGCCGACCGCCGGGCCTGGGTGCAGGGCGGTGCACTGTGGGGCGACGTCGATCACGAGACTCAGGTGCACGGTCTGGCCACCACCGGTGGAATCATTAGCCACACCGGCGTCGCCGGCCTCACGCTCGGCGGTGGCATCGGCTGGCTGATGCGCAAGCATGGCCTCACCGTCGACAACCTCCTCGCAGTCGACATCGTGACACCCGACGGCCGGCTGTTGCGCGCGTCCGAGGAAGAGCACCCCGACCTGTTCTGGGGGTTGCGCGGCGGCGGCGGCAACTTCGGCGTGGTCACGTCGTTCGATTTCCGCCTCCACTCGGTGGGGCCCACCGTCCTCGCCGGGCCCATCCTCTGGGACGCCAGCGATGCCGCGGAGGTCCTCCGCTTCTACCGTGATTTCATACGCGACGCTCCCGACGAGCTCGGTACCGTCGTGAGGTTCGGCACCGCGCCACCGCTACCGGTCATCCCCCCGGATCTGCACTGGCGCCCGGTTGTGATAGTGGGTACCTGCTACGCCGGCCCGATCGCGGACGGTGAGCAGCGGCTTGCCCCGCTCCGCGCAACGCGGACTCCGCTCGTCGACCTGATCGGGCCCGCACCGTACGTGGGATTTCAGAGTGCCCTCGACTCAACGGTCGTCCACGGTTGGAACTACTACTGGAAGTCGACCCACCTTCCAGAGCTGCGCGACGATCTTATCGATGTGATCGTGGAGCACGCGTTCTCTTGCGCCTCACCACGCTCGTACGTGGCGATGTTCCATCTGAAGGGAGCGGTGAGCCGGGTGGCCGA
>CAZWSO010000267.1:0-2729 GCA_964636485.1 uncultured Gemmatimonadaceae bacterium | reverse complement strand
CAGCGTTGCGCATCCACTATCCAGCCTTCCAGTGCGCTCCTACAGCATCGCGATGATCGCATGGTCCGAGCTCCGCCGATAGTTCGCCACGTACTGCACCTTCCGCTCGAGCGCCTCGATCACGTGCCGGGAGAAGTCCACCTTCTCGAATTCCTGTGCGCTGCCCAGACCGCCGGGACTGAAGACGTTCACCTCCATCAGCTTGTCGCCAACAATGTCCAGGCCGACGAGGAACATCCCGTCCATCACGAGCTTTGGACGGATCACCTCGGCAATGCGTAGCGCCGTCTCGGCCGGTTGGCCCTTTGCCACCTTCCCGCCAGCGTGGATATTGCTGCGCATGTCACCGCCGGCACGATGCCGCTCGAACGCGGCATACTTCCCTTTGTAGATCAGCGGTTCGCCGTTCATCATGAACACGCGCATGTCGCCCCGCTGGGCTGCGGGGAGGTACTCCTGCGCGATCACGTAGCCGTCGCGGCTCACCGCTTCGATCATCTGATTGAGGTTGGAGGCCTCCTCGGGCGTGACGAGAAAGACGCTCTGGCCGCCCGAACCCTGGAGCGGCTTGAGCACGATCGTGCCGCCCTCGCTCTTCGCGAACTTCTTGATATCGTTCGGGTCGCGCGTGATGAGAGTGCGCGGGCGCACCTCCTCCGGAAACTCCTGGAAGTACATCTTGTTGAGCGCCTTCGACAGGCCATCCGGATTGTTTAGCACGATGGCGCCGCGGTGCATCGCACGCCGCCCGAACATGACGCCAGCCAACTGCGCCCAGGGACGGTCGCTTGCGTCGACAGCGGGATCGTTGCGCAGCAGTATGATGTCCAGGTCGCCGCTGCCGATACGTTCCCGCACGGACTTGTCCCCCTGGAGATCCGACATCAGGACATCGCGCGAAGTGTACTTCTTCCTGGGAGGCGCAATGCCGCGTGCGGCGATACCGCCGTCGGGATCGTAGGCGAAGTCGCCCACCCCGATGTACCAGACCTCGTGCCCCATGTTCAGCGCGGCGTGCGCCAGGCGCGTGGTGGTATATCCGCTCTCTTCCGTGCGAATGTCGTTGATGACGAAACCGATTCTCATTGCGACGTCTCGTTGATCAGGTCCTGTACGGAGATACCGCCACGAATACGGGCGAGTCGTTCACGCGCCGCCGCTGTGCCGAGGTGTCGCGGTTCCAGCGGCGCCGGCTGAAGATACTCGCGCCAGCGGAGCTCGCGCAGCGCCGGAACATGACGTATCGCTACCTTCCCGAGAAAGAGCGGGTCCAGATCGCCGTCGCCCCGCAGATAGTCGAGCAGCTGCACGATCCCGCGCATGTAGATGGCGTCCTTTGTAAGCCCGCCGCTGCGATGCGCGCGCATGCACAGGATGAACGCCTCCCGGCCGGCGAACCCGTGCGTGGAGGTGAGCTCCCGGAAGTTGTCCACGAAGGTGGCTCCATTCACCACATGGTGCACCGCCACCACGCGCCCGGCCAGTGTGCGCAGCCGAGCCGGGCCCAGCGCACCCTCCAGATGCTCGGCTAGAACGGCCAGCCCCTCCTGGAGCTCCTCGTAGCCGGCCAGGCCGGTGGCGAGCTGACCGAGCGGCTGCGCCAGCCCGTTGTAGTAAGTGACCACGTGCGTGCCGACCTCGTGCTGCAACAGCGCATCGACGCGAGAAGCCGGTACGTCGAGCGCGCTGCCCACCAGCAGATTCCCCTGTGTAACGAGCAGACCGGTCACGTCATCGCGCACCTCCACCGTCGCCGCCATCGGCGCGTATCGCTTCCGGTACCAGGCGATCTCCTTCCGCGCGCGGGCGGCGAACTCGGCGGCACCCACACGCGCTTCACCCGCTGCCGTGTCGGGTGGCAGCGTGGCCAGCAGGTCGATGGCGAGCTGGTGGAGCGACGGCTCGACGGTGCCGTACACGCTCAGACTGCCATACAGGAAACGCGGCGTGTTGCGATCGCCCAGCATCGTGACCTTGCGGTCGAGCTCATCGCGCGCGTCGCTCAGCAGGTGCGCCAGCGTGGGGTCCTCGAGCCGCTCCATCGGCAGATCGTACAGCTGTCGCTTTACCGCATCGGTGTCCACCACCAGAGGGCGGTAGTCGAACGTCGGCTCGCGCTCGCCATTGCTTGCCTCGAACGCGGCACGTGCTCCACGGGTGTTCACCGGTGACACCTGGAGCAGGAAATCGAACGATCGCGAGAGCTTGGTCAGCTCGTCGTCTATGTGGCGCGCCGCTCGGACGGCCACGCGCCGGCCGAGAGCATGATAGTGCGGTGGTTCGTGCGTGGAGTGCGTGAGCGCGAAGTGATAGGCCGTCTGCTTGAGTGCCTCGGAGAGTCCACTGCGCAATGTGCGAAAGATGGTGGGATATGAGGTGCCTGTCTTGGCCTGCCTATAGACCGGTTGCACCTCGATCCCGAGGGTGTAGCGCCCGGCAGCGCCTGGCACGGGTGGAGCCAGCAGCGGCGGCATCTCCGGGGGAGCGATCTCGTCCGCGGTGGCGATCTCCACGTCCAGCGGCGGCGGTCGCAGGGGAATCTCGGCGAGCGCGCGACCGAGCTGCTGCACGGTGTTGTCGTCCTCGGGCAGCTGCGAAGTGAACACCCGGAACGTCGGCCGGCGCACCGAACGATGTGGGAGGTTCACTTCCTCGACACCCGTGTTTCTGGCAGTCCAGAGCTCGATCAGCAGAAATGCACCGAACGCATCCACCATCACATCGGCCAC
>CAZWSO010000266.1:0-2763 GCA_964636485.1 uncultured Gemmatimonadaceae bacterium | reverse complement strand
CGAGCCGGAGCGCGATGCGCGCGGCGTCGGCCGCAGCCGTCGGCGCCAGCGAGATTGGGCCGAAGGGCACCACAGGCTGCTCTTCGGGGGCGACGATACCATTCATGAGGAAGAGCAGCGCGAACGTTGGCAGGCCCACCGCGAGCGACAGGGCGAGCACCCGCCGTCCTGCGCGGGTAAGCGCAGCCGCCAGGAGCGCGGCTCCGAGCGACGACACCGCCCCTAACGGATGCGCTACCGCATAGGCAAGAACGGTCAGGAAGACGGCGAAGGCCGTCGGGGTGAGTGGGTTCCAGCGAGGCGCTCCGCCTTTCTCGCTCACCGGAATGCCTCCGGACACGCCCGGTTCACTCACGAGCCCGCGGTGCCCAGCCGCGACACCAGGCGCCTCGGCAGGCGCAGGACCACCAGCGCCACCAGCACTGAGGAAAGCGCCTTGTCCACGATGTCGGTGGAGACGCTCGCTGCTGCGACCGCCATGTGCAGTGGCAGTCCCAGGCCTCGCAGCACGATCGTGATGATCCCGGTACCGCTCGCCGTCACGCCACCGAAGAGAGCGATCGCGATCGGCACGGAACAGAGGCCGGCGAGGGCTCCGATCGCCACGCCGGAAGCAATCGCGCGCCACGGGGCGCGAAAGCCACCAAGCCGGGCCGAGAGTCCCGCGGCCAGACCGATCACCGCCGCGACCGGAGCGAAGGCGAAGAACACCGGCGATGACAGCAGCCCCAGCACCACGTTCGACAGAATACCCGTGATCGCGCCGGCCAGCGGCCCGGCGAGCACCGCTACCAGAATTGTTCCCACCGAATCCAGGTAGACGGGGAGCTTGAGCGCGGCGACGATGGCGCCGAGGGCCAGATTCAGTGCCACGGCCCTCGGAATCAGGGCGAGGGCTACGATATTCACAGGGCGATCGCTGGAAGACGGGCGGATGGGCGGGTAAGATACGTGAATGACACAACCCTTGTTACCGCCCCACCACGCTTTCGCGGCGCGAGCCTTCGCGGTCGTGCTCGTTGTCACGCTCTCGATTGCGGGGTGTCAGCGCTCTACCAACCTTGCGCCGCCGCAGCGCGGCATCGATACCGCCACCGTGCGCGTGGATGTTGCGCACCTTGCCAGCCCGGCTCTCGAAGGGCGCGGCACCGGCACCGCCGGCAACGACAGCGCCGCCGCCTACATCGCTCGGCGCTTCGATGCGCTCGGCCTGGAGGCCGTGATCACTGGTGAGTGTACGTCGGCGTGCACTCCCGGATATCTCCAGCCCTTCGAAGCGCGCTCCGCCGCCGCCGCGCATTCCGGGCTGGCTGCCAGCCTCTCGACGAACAACGTGGTTGGGGTAGTGGCAGGACGGGATCCGGGGCTCCGCCACGAGTACGTCGTGGTCGGCGCCCACTTCGATCACCTCGGTCGCCAGACGTTCGGGGCGCTGGACCCAGAGGCTGGCGACGCCATCCGCCATGGCGCCGACGACAATGCGTCCGGGACGGCGGCTGTACTGGAGCTGGCGCGACTGTTCCGCGAGCGACCGTCGCGACGCTCGCTCATATTCGTCGCCTTCAGCGGCGAGGAGCTGGGTCTCCTCGGCTCGCAGTATTTCGTGCAGAATCCGCCGGTGCCTCTGGATAGCGTCGTGGCCATGGCAAACTTCGACATGGTGGGGCGGATGCGCGATGACAAGCTGATCGTTTATGGTGTCGGCACCGCCCCCCAGTTCACGCCGTGGCTCGACTCAGCCAACGTGGACGTCGGCCTCGACATCCGCGGAGTGGGCGACGGGTTCGGCCCCTCGGATCACGCCTCGTTCTATGCGCGCGACGTGCCGGTACTGCACTTCTTCACAGATCTGCACGACGACTATCATCGGGCCACGGACGTGGCCGAGCGTGTAAACATTGCCGGCATGGGGCTCGTCATTCAGGTGGCGGAGGGAGTGGTCCGCCACATCGCCGACGCCGACGACCGTCCGACCCTCGTGCGCGTCACGGCACAACCTCGGGCGCGCTCAGCCGGGTCGGGTGCCTATCTTGGCACCATACCGGACATGAGCGCCGGTGATGTGAAAGGGGTGAGGCTCACCGGTGTCCGCGCAGAGAGCCCTGCGGACAAGGCAGGGCTGCGCGCCGGCGACGTGATCGTAGAGTTCGGCGGGCGCACCGTGGGGGACCTCTACGAGTACACCGACGCGTTGAATGCGCACCAGCCCGGCGACACGGTGGAGATCGCGGTGATGCGTGGGGCGGAGATCGTTACCGTGCGAGCGACGCTGACTCGCCGCGGTGGGTGACGCGCACTCACCGCGGGAGCCATGGATTTGTGATCGAGTAGCTTTCAGTTTGCCCCCGGGTACTCACCCCCCCGGCTGCGTCCTGAATCCCTCGATGTGCACGTCGAGATGGTGGTTGACTCGGAGCCCCGCCTGCCCTTCGATGTCCTGCATCTTGGCGCGCGGGTAACTCGCCACCTCGGTGCCATTGACGCGGAAGCTGACCACGTCGTCGGCCAGTGCGATCGCCAGCCGATTGGTGGCCCGTCCCTGCTCGTTCTGCCGGCTCACCGCCTGGTGCTCCGTCCAATCCTGGATGGTGTGCACTTCCCCGGCAGCGCGATGTCGGATGCTGTATCGACCGTCGCCGCGTACAAGGAAGTACGTGTAGAGCTGGTTGGCCGCATCAAGATTGCTCCCGCCTATGAAGATCCCGTAGGCCTCCGGGTGCTGCGGTGCGCGCATTTGCGTGAACGCCGCCTCCACCGTGTAGT
>CAZWSO010000265.1:0-2837 GCA_964636485.1 uncultured Gemmatimonadaceae bacterium | reverse complement strand
TCTACCACCAGTTCTTCGTGAACAGTTGTGGAGCGGCTCGAGAAGCCGTCGGGCTACATCAGGTCCGCCGGGCCCCGGCCTGCGCGCCGAAGAACGGCCCGCCGGCGCTTGAACAGGCATCAGGATTTACTCAGACCTCGCAATTCCCGCAGCCGAGCCGACCGGCGTTCCCAGGTGCCGTGCGTCGTCCAGCGGCTGTGTACCATCGTGGCGCGCGGTTCCGTGAACTGCAGCGCCTCGAGCGCGCCCAGGAGGGCGTCGGCGCCGGCGATGTTCGCGGCGAACTCGTCGGCTTCGAATTCGTGCCGGCGGGTGACCCGGGCGATATACAGGCCGCGCAGGTTCACCAGGACGAGGGCCACGATCAGCGGCGCAAGGAATCCGATCGAACTGGTTCTCGCCATCGATACCAATATGCCGGCAGCGCCTGCCACCACGATCGCCACCGCCAGCGCGACAGTTCCAGCAACGAGCCTTCGTGTGGTGTGCCGGAGACGCACGTGCGCGGCCTCGTGCGCCAGGAGCGCGAAGAACTGCGATGCGCCCAGCAGAGTGGGAATCGATTCCGATACAACGAACGTCGAACCCTTGAGACCAGAAACAACCTCGCAGACGCGTCCCCCTCCGAACTGATGCTCGAGACAGAGCACGGAGTCGAAGTGGAAGTCGATCCGCGCGCGCAAATCCTGCAGGGCCGCGCGAAGTGCCACAGGGTGCTCTTTCGCGCGCCACGCCGCCAGCACCTTCACATACAGTGTCCCCCATACGGGCCAGGAGACGGCGGGGAGCGCCAGCAGTACGCCGACGATCGGCAGTACGCCCCACCACCCGGCCGGCGCCAGAACGAGCGCAGCGCTCAGGGCGGTGAGGTTCACCGCCAGGACAAGTGCCCACAATCCAGCAGTGACGAAGATCGGCGTGGAGGCGCCCGTGAACAGCAGTACGCGTTCACCGGTGCGCCGGCATGCCAGCAGCAGGATCGCAAGCGGAAGCAGCACCGCCCCGATGAGGCAGATGATCAACCCGATAGCAGCGATGAGCGCCGGGAGCGGGTCGATGGGCCGGCGCGGATATGAACCGACCGCCAGCATCATCCACCACGTAACCGCCAGGCCAAGGACAGCCAGCAGTGCAGAGAGCCGAATGTCTGCTGCAGGCCGGCGCGCAACGTTCTTCGACAGGGCGTAGAAGCCGGCGAGCACCACGACCCCGCCGACCCAGGCAGCGAGCGGTTGCCAATCGTGCAGAAGCTTTGCCGCGAGCCATCCGGCGACAAGCCCGGCGGAGAACGAGACGATGTTGAAGCCGACGCCTGGTACGCCGGGAACTCCCGCGAGCAGCATGTCACCTCGCGCCGATGAAGCGTGTGTCAGCTGGCGCCGGTCAAGTTTATCGCAGCAGCGCAACAGCACTGCTACGAAGGTTTGCTGCGACGATGCAGCATTGCCTTCCTGGTGTCTCGGCGCCGCCGAGGCGATCCGGGCGACTACTTTGTCAGAGACATTTTCTGAGCAGATTCTCAGAAATGGGCGGACGACGGTCCGCTCCGGCAAGCTAACGCTGGCGTGGAAAAACGCGCCCTCCGCATGGCGGGCCGCGACCCGCGCAGGTCTGAGACCTGCGCGGCAGTCACGCTGCGGGCGCGTTTTACCTTCTGTAGAGTGTCACGCCCGCTCACGCTTGCCTCCGGGACTGTCGTCCGCCAGGAGGCTGCAGAATCTGACAAAGTAGGACTAAGGCAACGCTGCGGGCTTAGGACTCGGTCAGAAATAAGTGCGCCATTCTGGGCGTCGAGGCGCCTGGCCGGCAAGGCGCGAGGAGCGCGCATACCGGGAGTATGTAAGCGACGAGCAACGCAGCCGGAGAGGATGCATCGGCGGCCAGAATGGTGGACTTATTTCTGACCGGGTCCTTAGCGTACGCATGACCGCCCCGCCCCTGCCACACCCGGCTGCATGTTAGGAGGAAGATATGTCAAGAGGAGAACTCTCTGGGCTCGGGCAGCTTGCCCCGGGCGCGCGGCTCACCTCGGCGCTGCTCGCCCTTGCCGCCATGCTTCTGTGTGTCGACTCCGCATCCGCTCAGCTCTTTCAGTGGACGCCGGAGCAGCTGATCAAGTACACGAGCAAGAATCCCTACGAGCGCTTCCCGGACGGCAGGCCGAAGGTGCCCGACGAGATGCTCGAAAGGCTCAAGGGCCTCATCGCCGAAGAAGTGCAGGCGGCGCTGCCCGGCCGGGGCTTCCCGAACCAGTTCGAGTCCCGCGACGGCTGGAGAGTCCTGCAGCCGGACCAGAAGATGGTCGGGCGGGTGGTTACGGTCCAGTTCATGCCCCTGCGGGGCGACATCGTCGAGGTGGACGAAGCCGACGCGCAGGCGAAAGGCACGACGCGCGCCCGCAACCAGACGGCGATTGACATGCTGCAGCCGGGAGACGTGATCGTGGCCGACGTGTTCGGCGCGAACTGGAACTTCGTCGGCAACAAGCTCGCTCACTACATCCAGACCACCACCGACAACGGCATGATCGTCGACGGCGGTATCTACTGGCTGGACCGCATCGCGGAAACGGGGATGCAGGCGTTCTACAAGAACTCGTTTCCGACGCAGGGCATGAGTGTGATGGTGACGGGCATCAACATCCCGGTACGGATCGGCAAGGCTCTGGTGATGCCGGGCGACGTGGTTCTCGCCGACCGCGAAGGCTTCTGGTTCATTCCGCCGCACATGGTGCAGGAGGTGGTGGAATCCGGGGAGATGTCGAAGGCGCGCGACGACTGGAGCCTGATGATGCTCGGTACAGGGAAGTACACCTCCCGGCAGATTTACGGGCCGCT
>CAZWSO010000264.1:0-2874 GCA_964636485.1 uncultured Gemmatimonadaceae bacterium | reverse complement strand
TGAAACGGATTGTGGTGCACCAGCGAACACGTGGCGCCCGGATATTCGTGCTGAAGGCGCTGCAGCACTTGTATCGCGCGCGAGGCGCGCCGGGCCCTGGACTCGCGCCCGCCCCTCGCGGGGCGGCCCGTCACCGCCCGGGTCACGCACGCGCGCGCCGGCGCTCGGCGCGCTCGACCACTGAATCGGCCGATTCCGTGTTCAGCACATCCGCCGCTTCCAGCCAGCCCTTGCGTGCAATGCCGACCCCCAGTTCGATGTTGTCCAGTCCCGCGATCGAGTGCGCATCGGGCCCGATCTCGATCTGCACGCCCTTCTCCTTTGCCAGACGGCACAGCCGCCAGTCGAGATCGAGCCGACTGGGGTCGGCGTTGAGCTCCACCGCCACACCGTTCTCGGCGGCCTTATCCAAAACGGCATCCATGTCGATTGCGAACGGTTCGCGTGTCAGGAGCAGCCGGCCCGTGGGGTGACCGAGGATGGTCACGTACGGCGAGTCGAGCGCGCGAAGTACGCGCTTCGTCATCGCCGCCTCATCCATGCCGAAGCGAGAGTGCACCGAGCCGATCACGAAATCGAACCGCTCGAGGAACTCCGCGTCATAGTCTATACGGCCGCAAGGCAGGATATCCGCTTCGATTCCCTTCAGCACGCGGAAGTCGGTCATCTCGGCGTTGAGCCTGTCAATCTCCTCATGCTGGGCGATGATTGTTTCGCGACTCAGCCCCCCCGCATAGAAGGCCGATTGCGAGTGGTCGGTGATCCCCAGGTAGGACCAGCCGCGGGCCCGCGCCGCGGTTGCCATCTCGGCAACGGTGGCCTTGCCGTCGGAGTACTGCGAGTGGCAGTGCAGAACGCCGCGAATGTCTCCCAGCTCGATCAGCGACGGAAGACGGCCACTTGCGGTCGATTCCACCTCTCCCAGGCCTTCGCGAAGCTCGGGGGCGATGTGCGGCAGGCCGAGCGCGGCGTAGAACGTCCGCTCATCCGGTGTGGACACCGGCGCGCCGGAGGGATCCAACAACTCGTCTGCCTGGATGCAAAAGCCCAGCAGGCGCGCGTGCTCTGAAACCTGGCGCACGTGCTCGGTGCTGCCCGTGGCCCGCCATAACGCCACCCCGAAGTGCCGCGGTTCCACGCAATGCAGATCGAGCAGCGTGCCATCCACAAAGCGCAGCGACACCGACCCGCCTCCAACTCCAACGGCCTCGCGGACCGCGGGTGCGTGCGCCAGGGCCGTGGCCACAAGCGCCGGAGCGACGCGACAGGCCGCGACGATGTCGATGTCACGAGCAACCTCGCAGTGGCGGCGAACGGAGCCGGCGACGGCCGCGTGGGCGACGTCGTCATGGGCCAGAACGAGGGCGAGGAGCCGGTGGGATTCGGCCAGCGCGTGAGGGAGCAGGATGTGCGCGCTGGTCTCGCGAAGGTAGGCTATCCCCTTCAGCACCTTCTCGGCCATGCGAGGTCCGAAGCGGGGCAGCGAGGCAAGACGGCCGTCCCGCGCCGCCTCCTCCAGCTCGTGCAGGCTGTCGATATCCAGCCCTTCGTGAATCGCATGAATCTTTGCCGTACCAAGGCCGGGAATGCGCAACATCTCCAGGAGCCCCTCGGGAGTGTCCTCGCGAAGGCGCATGTAGAGGCTGGATTCGCCGGTCTCCACGAGATCGCGGAGTACCGCGAGGGTAGCGGGGCCGATACCCTGCAACTGGGCCAGGTTACCGTTCCTGCACTGCGGGCCAATATCGTCGCACTGGAGGCTGAGTATCGCACGGGCGGCGGTGCGGTACGCACGCGTCCTGAACCGGTTGTCGCCGTTCAGCTCCAGCATGTCGGCGATCCGGTTGAGCACGTGGGCGGCAGTGCGCGAGTCCATTCCTGAAAGATACTGCGGGCGGCGGGCTCTCGCAGGTTCCCTTTCAGTCCCCCGAGCGCGCTATCACATGCGGCAGACGAGAAAGCCCCTCCGTCGCAGCCCCTGCCTGTGGCTCGAGTCGGTCCGGGTGATCATCCAGCCAGCGGAGAGCGCGTAACACCAGCGCCTCCAGCTCGGTGGTGTTGGTGAGCGTGCGAAACCCCTTCCGGTCGCCACCCGGAATCGTATTCGCGAAGGGCGCGCCTTCCTCCCGCGACGGCGATCGCGCGTGCCGCGCCGCGGCTCTGGGATCCAGATCGGTTCGGTAGGTGACCAGCGAGACGCCGGGGCGGTCGGGCCGCATGCCGAGAACCAGGACGACGCGCAGATGTGCGCCGGCGTCGGGAGCCGGAGCGGTATCATCGACAAAGATGAAGCACCCGTCGGCCGGTTCGTAGGGAGCTTCGGGCGCGACGCGTGCCCACAGGCGCTGGTACGGGAACTGGACGTAGCATGCCGGGGGGGCGGCGAGCTCCCACGGCGTCATCTCCTGTTCCGGTTCAGTGAACTGCCGCATAAGCTCTTCGTCCAGGACGTAAAGCCGCCGCCCGAATGCCCAGAACTGGAAGCCATGATAGAGCAGCTCGCCATACTCATCCAACGCCGCCGGCGGAGCGTCCTCCGGCACCATTGCGCGCAGCGCCGCCCCAACGTGACCGAGCAGCAGGAACTCGTCACATCGCCGCGCATCGCTGCCGCGCTGCTCCGCTTCGGTCCGAATGGCCGGGAAGAGGTCGTGCTCGAGAGGCTCGAGGATCAGCTCGTACGGCGTGATGCGGGCGAGCATGCGCTCCATGCCAGCACGATTCACACCTCGCCGTTCTCGACGCCGGCGGCTTGCCTCACGCGCCGCACCAGCTCGTGGAGCTGCTGCTCGGTATGGTCAAGCTCCTGTGCCGCACCCTCCAGGTCGATGAGCCCCGCACGCATCGAGATCGCCACCTGATTGATGTAGCGGA
>CAZWSO010000263.1:0-2880 GCA_964636485.1 uncultured Gemmatimonadaceae bacterium | reverse complement strand
CGAACGACTCCTCCATGAGCGCCATGTACGCTTCATCGGCGCCATACTCCATGCGAAGCACCTTGGAGATATCGGTGCTGGCAGCGAGCGGGTGTGGGAGGGGCCCCGGATCGAGCAGCGTTGTCGCATGGCCGCGGCGGTTGAGCTCGAGGGCCGCGGTGGTGCCGAAGATGCCGGCGCCGACGATGAGAATGTCGAGGGACCTGGACACGACTCTGCGCTGGTTCGTTGCCTGACCGTCGGCGCGCAACGTGTAACGTTGCGATACGCTACTCCGGACCGGCCTCGCAAGCCAGCTCGAGGTGGCGTGCCGGGCGGCTGGACTTGGGCGCCGCCCGACGCTAGCGTAGCCGATGTATCTCCGGCCAGCGGCACGGCCGCTGCAGCGGAGGGTATACCACGACACCTTGCGCCGACCTGATCACCGGGTCGGAACCGCACGAGCCGTCCGCCGAAGGCGCACGGCCAAGATTCGTCTCCATTTCAGAGGCATTCATGGCTACTACCGCACGAAGCGAAATCCACGAGCTCCTTGGAGACGAGGCCGATGCACTTCTCAGTTATCAGGCGAAGGGCTTCGACAGGTCACTGCTCCATCTCCCTGGGCCGGACTTCGTGGACCGGGTGCTGGCGCAGACCGATCGCTCTCCGCAGGTGCTGCGGAACTTCCAGTGGATCCTGAACAATGGACGTTTGGCCGGCACCGGCTACGTTTCCATCCTTCCCGTGGATCAGGGGATCGAGCACGCCGCGGGCGCCAGCTTCGCCCCGAACCCGATGTATTTCGACCCGCAGAAGATCGTGGAGCTCGCGATAGAGGGCGGGTGCAACGCCGTAGCCTCCACCTTCGGCGTGCTCGCGTCCTGCTCACGGAAGTACGCCCACCGCATCCCGTTCCTCGTCAAGCTCAACCACAACGAGCTGCTATCGTACCCGAACAAGTTCGACCAGATCATGTTCGGCAACGTTCAGCAGGCGTTCGACATGGGGGCGGCTGCCGTGGGCGCTACGATCTACTTCGGCTCCGAGGAGTCGACGCGGCAGATTCAGGAGGTGTCCGAGGCGTTCGCGACGGCGCACGAGATGGGAATGGTAACGGTACTGTGGTGCTATCTGCGGAACAGCGCCTTCAAGCAGGGCGACATCGACTATCACGGCGCAGCCGATCTGACCGGCCAGGCGAACCACCTGGGCGTCACGATCGAGGCGGACATCATCAAGCAGAAGATGCCCGAGAACAACGGTGGCTACAACGCGCTCAAGTTCGGCAAGACTCACAAGAAGGTGTACAGCGATCTGATTCCCGGCGACAACATCATAGAGATGACCCGTTATCAGGTGGCCAATTGCTACATGGGGCGGATCGGCCTGATCAACTCGGGTGGCGCAAGCTCGGGAGAAAACGACTTCGTCGAAGCCTGCCGCACGGCCGTGGTCAACAAGCGCGCCGGCGGCATGGGACTGATAAGCGGCCGGAAGGCATTTCAGCGGCCGATGAAGGATGGTGTGCGGCTGCTGAACATCGTACAGGATGTGTATCTGGATGAGAGCGTCACGGTAGCTTGAAGCCGGAGTGCGGGCTCGGGGCGGTGATCCCCCGAGCGCCAGGCGGTCCTCCAGAGGAATCACGCAACGGCGCCCTGGTTCGCGATGCGAATCTGGGCGTCGTTGCTTAGAATGAACGCGCCGGACCGCCGTCGCAGTCCCCCCCGTTTTCCGAGCGCCGCACTCCGAACCCCGGTCTCCCATGGAACGGACTCCCACTCCCCGGAACGTCGCGGTCGCGGAACTCCCCTCCGCGGAGCTGCTGTACCTCCTGCACAGCGATCCTGCCGAGCTCACGGCGACGATCGCCATGTTGCATGGCGCCGACATCGCGGAGCTGCTGAGCGAGCTGCCCGCCGAGGCCGCGGCCCGCGTGCTCGAGGCAATGCCGTTCGACCAGGCTGTGGACGTGCTGGACCGTCCCGAGTTCGAGGGGCGGCCAGAGATAATGGTGGCCATGGACCCGACGGCAGCGGCGCATCTCCTGGAGGCGCTGAGCGCGGATGAGCGAGCGAAGATCTTCCGCGACCTCGAGCCGCGCGACCGCGAGCGGATTGGCAAGCACCTCGATCGCGAGGCGGCGCAGGAGATCCAGCTCATCCTCGAGCACGACTCCGAGACGGCGGCCGGCATGATGACGACCGAGTTCATCACGGTTCCGCCGGGGTGGACGGTGGCGGACGCACTGCGACACATCCAGCAGGTGGGCGGAGCCAAGGAAACGGTCTATGCCCTCTACGTGGTGGAGGAAGGCACGGGCCGACTGCTCGGAGTTGTCTCCCTGCGCGAACTGCTGATGGCGGAGCGCTCGGCCCGCGTGTCGGACGTGGCTGAGCGCCGCGCGCCGATCACCGTTCACCCCGGCATGTCGCGAGAGTCCACCGCGGAGGTCATATCGAAGTACGATCTCCTTGCCGTGCCGGTGGTCGGTGACGGTGGGCGCGTGCTCGGCATCGTCACGGTGGATGACGTGATCGACGCGCTCGTGGAGGAGCACACCGAAGACGTGCAGCGCTTTGGCGGTATGGAAGCGCTGGACGAGCCGTATATGGAGACCGGTATCACCGGGATGTTCCGCAAGCGTGGCGTGTGGCTGACGGCGCTGTTCCTGGGCCAGACACTTACGCTTGCGGCGATGGGCTATTTCGAGGATGCGCTCGATGCAGCGTGGGTGCTGGCCATCTTCGTCCCGCTGATCATCAGCTCCGGGGGTAACTCCGGCTCGCAGGCGACGTCGCTGATCATTCGCGCCATGGCACTGCGTGAGGTGACGCTGGGCGACTGGTGGCGCGTCGTGCGCCGCGAGCTCCCCACGGGGCTGCTGCTCGGCGCGCT
>CAZWSO010000262.1:0-2908 GCA_964636485.1 uncultured Gemmatimonadaceae bacterium | reverse complement strand
GTGGCGAGAAGAGACGTAGTAACGAGAGTGCGAAGCATGAGGCACCTCCGGGTGCTGGGCATTGGGGATACCGCCCATCCCCCAGGGAGCCACTCGCCGGTCCGTGGGTCTGACCGGGTGAGCGGTGGTAAAACGTAGCCCCAAGGCGCTGGTCTTGCCACCCGGGACGGAAGAGGCGAGGAGAATGGAATATCTGGACCGCATTGTAATAAAGGAATGAGCCGGTGATTCCACGCATTGTCGTCGAGTGACTTCTCCATTGGCCCTTCGAAGAAGATCTCTGGATTCCTCTGGCGGGTGGGCGGATCGTCTCGAGCTTGCATAATATATCGATTACAATATCTTATATATCATAATGGGTATCCGACCAGCAGCGCTCATCTCGGCTGTCAGACGCGAGGCCGGCATCACCCAGCACGATCTCGCCCGCCGCGCTGGCACATCGCAGCCCGCCCTGGCGCGCCTGGAGCGGGGGCATGCGAGCCCCACCGTCGCCACCCTCGAGCGCCTGCTCGCGGCCGCGGGATTCGGCGTCCGTGTCACTCTCGTCCCGCGCCCGCCGCCGGATCCGGTGATCGAAGCCTACAAACGGGACATCGACCGCACGCTACTGCGCGAAAACCTCCGCAAGCCTGTCGATCAGCGGCTGCGCGAGCTCGCCGAGCATCAGTCGTTCGGACGCGAGCTCCGCGAGGCGACGAAGCGCGCGAAGCGCTCCGGACGCAAGCGGTGACCGGACTGGAGCGGCTGTTCGCCGCGCTTCATGGAGCCGGCGTTCAATTCATACTCATCGGCGGCGTCGCCGCGCGCGCGCACGGCTCGGCGCGCATCACGCAGGACGTCGACATCTCTTCCGCCAGAGACGACGCAAACCTCCAGCGCCTCGTGACCGCGCTGGCACCGCTCGAGCCCTACCTCCGCGGCGCACCCCGGGGCCTGCCGTTCGACTGGTCGCTCGAGACGCTCCGCGCCGGCCTCAACTTCACCCTCACAACGACAGCGGGCGACCTCGACCTGTTTGGCGAGATCGTCGGCGGCGGAAGCTACTCGGATCTCGAGCCGCACACGATCACGCTCACCCTCTTCGGTCACGACACCAAGGTGCTCGATCTCCCCTGGCTCATCCACGTCAAGCGCGCGGCGGGCAGACCGAGGGATCTGGAGGTGATTGCCGAGCTAGAGGCGCTGCGAGAGGAGATCGAGCGGGGCGAGGAGTGAAGCAGGTGCTCTACAGCAGCTCAGGTGACGCCGTCAGCCAGTGTACGTGGAGCTGTAAGCCCACGCACGTGCATCGCCGCCAGTGGCCCGATGGTGTCGAGGTTGTACCCGCCGGCAAGTATGGACACCAGCCGCCCTCCGCACACCCGGTCGGCGTACTCCAGCACCATCTCCGTCATTATCGGGAACACCTCGTCGGAGAGCCGGAGATCCCCCAGCGGATCGTGACGGTGGGCATCGAAGCCGGCCACCAGCAGGATGAAGTCCGACGGAGGACGAATCGACCCTAGTCCTTTCGTGAAGGCTTGGAGGTACGGGCGATCGGTGGTGCCCGCATCCACCGGCACGTTCAGCACCGTTCCCCGCCCCGGTCCCGTACCTCGCTCGTTCGCCGCGCCTTTGCGCGGGTAGAGGCTGCCAAAGCTGTGAATGGAGAAGGTGAACACCGACGGATCGGCAGTGAAGATCGCCTGCGTGCCGTTGCCGTGGTGGACGTCCCAGTCGATGATCAGCACGCGCTCCACGCCGTGCACGCGCTGTAGGTAGCGCGCTCCAACCGCGGTGTGATTGAAGATGCAGAACCCTTCCCCGCGTGCCGGATAGGCGTGGTGATCGCCCGGCCGAGCCATCACGAAAGCGTTGCTGGCGCGGCCATCCATGACCGCGTCGGCCGCGGTGCATACCGCGCCGCAGCCAAGCGCGGCAAGATCATAGGTGTTGGACGCCAAGTACGTCTCGGCACTCACCCATCGAAAGTCATCGCCACGTTCGCGCGTACCGTCGGCGTAGGCGCGGATGAGATCGATGTACTCTGGGAGATGGACCAGCTCGAGCTCGTCGCGCGTGGCAGGGCGAGGATCTATGTGAAGGAGGTCCAGATCCTCGGCGTCGAGAGCGGCGAGCACGCGGCGAAGGCGTTCGGTACCGGACGGGTCGGGAGCGACGTCCCTCGGCGTGCCGGGCTCGAGAAAGAGCGGGCTGGTGACGAGCGCGGTGCGGGTGGATGGAGGCATGGGGAGAAAGGTTTTCCGTTACGGCTACGGCACGTTAGGCTGCGTCGGCCTGGCACGCGTCATCGTGTCCGTCGGTATGGCCGGCCGAGGAACCGTCCGTCCGCCTCGACGCGCCCGCCGCGGCGGAGGGACTCGCCTGGATCGGCGCGACGGGCTTCGCTCCTGCATCCGTCACGCCACCGGAGCGGCCGCGGGTGCGCGCCACCTAGTATGTACTGTGGCAGTCGTTCGTGCAGTACCTGCTCCGGCAGCTGGGGATGGAGGCGTTCATGAGGGTCTACGCCTCGGCCGATCCGGGCGCGGAGCTCGGAGCTACTACTCGGTCGGACCTGGCGACGTGGAAGCGGCACTGGGTGGACGCGCTGAAATCATCTCATCAGCAGCAACGATAGCACACGCTCCGCTGGTGCTTCCGCCTCCCTGAAATATCCGGCGACGCGGAGGTGGCGGCTCCCCGCCCCCCTTTTCCGACATATCTGCTGAGGATCGTCACCTGCCTCCGGCGCCGGCGCCGAAGGCGGCCCAGCCATCCAGGGAGGATCGTCGGATGACCACCACCCAGCTTTCTCGCGCCATAGTGCTGCTCACCTGTGCCGTGGCTGCTCTCGCAGCGCACCCGCAGCGGCGCACGCGCAGGTTTACGCGGTCACGCTATCGGCCTGGAACGACGCGTCGAG
>CAZWSO010000261.1:0-2926 GCA_964636485.1 uncultured Gemmatimonadaceae bacterium | reverse complement strand
TGGCGGCCGGCGCGGTGGTGATCGGGATCGTCGGTCGCATCCATTTTCCGGATGCGGCGCTGCTCGGTGGCGACACCGAAAACCTGTACCCCCTGCTCGCGCGCCAGCAGCTTCCGCCGGCGCTCTTCGGACTGGTGGTGGCCGCGGTGTTCGCGGCGATCATGTCTACGGCGGACTCGCAGCTGCTGGTGGCGGCATCGAGCGTAGTCCGCGATGTCTACGAGAAGGTCGTGCGGCGCGGCCGTCCGGTGAGCCGGCGTCTGCTCGTGGTCTACAGCCGCATCCTTGTCATCGTGCTCGTGGCGGCGGCTCTTGCCCTCGGACGGATTGCCGAAGAGCTGGTGTTCTGGCTGGTGCTGTTCGCGTGGGCGGGGCTGGGCGCGGCGATCGGACCGACTTCCTTGCTGGCGCTGTTCTGGAGACGCACCACCAGAGCGGGTGTGGCGGCGGGGATCGTGGCCGGTGCGGTCACGACCATCATATGGCGCATCGTTCCGGAGCTGCGCGGCATTGTCTACGAGCTCATCCCCGGCTTCGCCGCCGGACTGCTTGCCACGGTGCTGGTCAGTCTGGCGACGCGCCCGCCGCCGAATGTGGCGGCGCTGTTCGGAGCCATGGAGGACCGGCGCGGAATGCGGTAATATCGGATGCCGCCAACAATCTCGGCGTCCCGCGATCCGCTAAACGTGTCGTTCATCTTCGGGGAGATTTGTACTGCTCGGCGAAAGGTTGGCGGCGAGGCGATCATGAGCCAATGCTCGCGTTAGCGATGACTGCGATGTACGATTCCATCAATGAATTCGGTGGAGGCACCATGCTTTCTTTTCGAGCGGTTTCCGGGCTCGTCGGGCTCGCGATGTCTCTCGCAGCCGGTCGCGCTGAAGCGCAGAACGCCGCCCTGAGCGTCGGAGATCGAGCACCCACGTTCGAGGCAGTCGCGGACGATGGCCAGGTCTGGCGCAGCGAGGAGCACGTGGGCAGGAGCATTCTCGTCGTGTACTTCTATCCGGCTGCCATGACGGACGGGTGCACCAAGCAGGCGTGCAGCTTCCGTGACAACCGTAGTCAGCTCCAGGATCTGGGAGCGGAGGTCGTGGGAGTGAGTGGAGACCGCCTCGACAACCTCCGCGCATTCAAGGGGTCCAACATGCTCAATTTCCCGCTGCTCTCGGACACCGAAGGCAGCATCGCGCGTGCGTTTGGCGTACCTCTGCGTCAGGGCGGCACGATCACGCGTACGGTGGATGGCAGAGAGCTGGCGCTGACGCGTGATGTCACGGCGGCACGCTGGACGTTCATCATTGGGAGAGATGGGAAGATCGCGTACAAGGAGACGCAGGTTGATCCGGCCGGTGACGGCGAGGCGGTGGTTGCGGCGCTGCGGAGGCTGGCGCGCAATTGAGCGCGACCGCTTACAACTGAAAGCAACGCATTGCTTGCATCGAGCCGCGTTGTGCTCCGGTTGCGGGTAGTCTCGTGTGCGCGGGCGCACCAGCCGTTGACCGCGGTGCTCTCCAGGTGCCACTCTATCGCACCCGAAGAGGCTGCACAGGAGACCACACATGGCCTGGACCCGTCGTGACTTCATCAGCACCTCATCTCTTGGAATTCTGGCCAGTCTCGTCCCCCGATCCTTAACTTTCGGGCGGGCCGCCGTCGGCGAGTTTGTGGAGCTCCGCCGCAACGCAGGAATCTTCACCGCTCGGGGCGGGACCATAGGTTGGCTGGTGAACCGGGATGGCGCGCTGGTGGTGGACAGCCAGTTTCCGGACACCGCCCAGGAATGTGTCGCGGGTCTGCGTGAGCGGAGCGCGCCGCGGCTGGACGCGCTGATCAACACCCATCACCACTCGGACCACACCGCCGGCAACGGCGTCTTCCGCGAGTTTGTCCGCCGCATCGTGGCGCACAGCCGCGTCCCCGAGCTCCAGCGCGCGGTCGCGCAGGCGAGTGGCTCGGACACGCCGCAGAGCTATGCCGACACCACCTTCGGCGTCGACTGGACGGTAGGCGTGGGAGATGAGATCGTGCGCGCGAAGCACTACGGGAATGCCCACACCGGCGGTGACTGCGTGGTCTTCTTTCAGCGCGCCAACTTGGTGCACATGGGTGACCTGGTCTTCAACCGTGCCTACCCATTTGTCGACCGCCGCGGCGGCGCCTCGGTGAAAGGATGGATCGCCGTGCTGGAGGCGGTGCTCGCAGAGCACGCGCCTGACACGATCTACGTCTTCGGCCACGGGGCGCGCCAATTCGGCGTGACGGGCGACCGAGCCGACGTCCTCATGCAGCGTGACTTCCTGAGCGCAACGCTGGAGATGGCGACGCGCGCAATCGCTGCTGGAAAGAGCCGCCAGGAAGCGACGGCCGTGGAGCGGCTGCCTGGATTTCCGGACCACGTGGCGCTGGCCGACTGGCTGACTGTGGCGGCACCGCTGGGCGCAGCGTACGACGAGCTCAGTGTGGGGGGTTAAATCTCCTGTTGCACCACGGGGTGTGCTGGCGGGTGACGGATCCGCGATTCCACCACGGAGGCCGCGGAGAACGCAAAGTGCTGTTCCGGGCGATCCGCGCGCCTCGTGGTAAATGCCTTCTTGTCAAAACTTCCACCAGGTAACTGGGATGCGCATTCATCACTCCGTCACTCGATTCGTGATCAGCGTTGCAGCGCTTGTGGTCGCCGTTGCGGCAATGCCGTTGGCGACGCTGCCCGCGCAGGAGCGGCCGTTCGGCACGCTGCGCGAGCAGGCGGAGATTCAGCAGCGCTGGCTGGCCCTGCGCCTCGACCGTGTGCTCCCGCGCCTCATGCGCGAGCACGGGGTTGACATGTGGATCATGCCCAGCCGCGAGTATAACGAAGACCCCGTTTTTTTCTCGCTCGTGTCTCCCACCACGATGGCGGCTCGACGTCGCACGATCTACGTGT
>CAZWSO010000260.1:0-2977 GCA_964636485.1 uncultured Gemmatimonadaceae bacterium | reverse complement strand
ACGGTGACGATGTTCAGGCTGGACGGCCGCCCGCCACGCGAGCGGTTGGAGACGGTGCCGGCGGTGGAGATGATGGTGCCACGTTTGGTGTGCTCCACGTAGTGGATCGCTTCCTGATGATCGTGCCCGCAGAAGACGATGTCCACACCGAGATCGGCGAAGGCGCCGAGCGCGCGCTTCGTGTTCACCAGGCCATGCCGCTGCGACAGCTCCCCCTTCATGGGATTGTGGTGCATCACCACCGCCCGCAGGTCGTCGGTGGGTGACGCCGCGAACGCCTCGCCCACACGCTCGATCTGTCCCCGGCGGACGTCGCCCACCACCCCGATGTCGCGCACGTTCCAGGTGAGCGTATGCCAGCCGACGCCATGCGCGGTGTTGACGCCCACGAACGTCATTCCATCCACGCGCAGCACCGGCTCCAGGTCGGCGGAAATGTACGTGCGATACGCATCGTAGATGTAGTCTCGCTTGCGCATACCGAACGGCGCGCGCCACCACTTGACGTCATGATTGCCGGGGACGACGATCGTGCGGCTGACGCGCTCGGCGTCGCGGATGAACGCCCGGGCGCGCAGCAGCTCTCCCGAGCGGGCACGCTGCGACAGGTCGCCGGAGATGACGACGACGTCGAAACGGGAGCTCTGTATCAGCTCCTCGATTGCATCGATCTGCTCGGGCACTGCCGGTCGCCCGAAGTGCAGGTCGGAAACGTGCAGCGTGCGGATCACGCCAGCCTCGCGATGACCGCGTCGGCGAACTCCTCCGTGCCGGCGGCGCCGCCGAGGTCCCGGGTCACCGTGGTGCCCTCCCGAATCGTCTCCTCCAGCGCGACGGTGATCCGGCTGGCGATGTCACCCTCCCCCACGTGCTCGAGCATCATGATGGCGGCAAGGATCAGCGCTCCCGGGTTGGCGAGCCCCTTCCCGGCAATGTCGGGCGCCGTGCCATGTACCGCCTCGAAGATGCTGGCGCGCTCGCCAATGTTTCCGCCCGGCGCCAGCCCCAGCCCCCCCACCAGTCCGGAGATCTCGTCGGAGAGGATGTCGCCGAACAGGTTGGTGGTCACGATCACGTCGAACATCTCCGGACGCAGCACAAGGTGCATGGCCATCGCATCCACGATGCGGTCCTCGAACTGCACGCGGCCGGCGTACTCCTTCGCCAGCTCGCGTCCGACGTCCAGGAACAGCCCCTGCGAGTACTTGAGGATGTTCGCCTTGTGAACGAGCGTCACCTTTCTGCGTCCACATCGCAGCGCGTAGTCGAAGGCATAGCGGATCACGCGCTCCGACGCCGAGCGTGTGATGATCGCGATCGATTCGGCGGCGGCGCGCCGGTCGTCGCCAATGCGTATGTAGTGCTCGATTCCCGAGTAGAGCCCCTCGGTGTTCTCCCGCACGAGGACGATGTCGATCCCCTCGAACCGGCCGCCCGGCTTGATGGTGCGCGCGGGACGAACGTTGGCGTAGAGGTCGAGCTCCTTGCGAAGCGCCACGTTCACCGATCGGAATCCGCCTCCCACCGGCGTTTCCAGCGGCCCCTTGAGCGCGATACCGTTGCGGCGGATCGACTCCAGCGTGGATGACGGCATCGGATCGTTGTGCACCGCCAGCGCCGCCATCCCGGCCAGGTGCGTCTCCCACTCCACCTCGGCGCCGGCCGCCTCGATGATGCGGACCGTGGCATCGGTGATCTCGGGGCCGATTCCGTCGCCGGGGATGAGCGTGATCTTCCTGGGCATCACTGCCTTGCCTCGATCTTCCCGATCGACGCGCTGGGGGCAGGTCTCTCAACAGCATTCACCGCCGAGGCCGCAGAGAAAGACGAAGGGACACCTACATGGTACGACAGCCCCAGGTCGCTCCCCACATTCATTCGCTGTAGCCATCCGGCGCGGCGAGAAATGACCGGTACGATTCTTCCCGATTTTCTCTGCGTTCTCTGCGGTGAATGCCGGCGAAGGACGCGAGACACGGTTCTCGCCCACCCCGCTGCGGAGCCACGAAGAGATCCGCGAAACTCCTCTGCGTTCTCTGCGGTGAATGCCGGCAGAAGTCGTGAGGCACAGCTCTCGCCCACCCCGCTACGGAGCCACGAAGAGATCCGCGAACCGTGCCGCGAGTGTCGACAGCGACTCCGGCCCGCGCTCGGCAGATGCGTCACCCGTTACCTCGCCTATCCACAGCACCTCCGCCAGCCGCGCGTCGATTATCGCCATGTGCAGCGCGGCGCGGCCCACACCCTCGTACGGCTCGAAGCGCAGCTCCACGGGATAGAGCACGTAGCGCGCGTTGGTGAGCGCGATGAGGGTGCGGAGCTGGCTGGCAAGCGGTTCCGGCACCTTCTCCGGACGTCGGCGCGCGGGACGCAGCGAGTTGGCACCCAGCGTGTGAGGATCGGTGGCGTAGGTGGGGTTGCGGCGCACCGATACCATGAGGCGATCGGGGAAGATCCACGTACCACTCAGTCCGCGGTCGTCCAGCTCGCCGGCGATCGCCTCATCCAGCTCGGTGAGCAGGGCGCGCTGGTCGGACACGGCTGGCCACCCCGCGCCGTCGGCGGCTCGCAGATAGCGCGTCGGGAGGAGCAGCACCGTCAGGCCGGCAAAGCCGGCGAGCTGCTGTTGTGGCACGGGCGCGGCTGCCCGCTCGCCGCGTCCCTGAGCAGCGCACGCGTTACCGGCCAGAAACGCGATCCCCAGGGCGACCAGAAGCAGATATTTCACGATGTGTGTGGGTGTTAGTGTGGCGGAAGTTAGCCGCGCCGTGGGGCGGAGGCAATTTAAGGGACGACGCCCCGGCTCCGAGCACCGTCACTCCTGCCCTGGCACTCGTCGTGTCGAAGCAATGACCGCGTATACGGTCATGGCTTCAGCACCTCTGAAGACGCCAAGCTCACCGGGCAAGGTTGCCGGCTACCGCTCGCCCACCCGGTACGCCGACACGCTCTGCACGTCCAGCGAGTCCGCCTCCAC
>CAZWSO010000259.1:0-2993 GCA_964636485.1 uncultured Gemmatimonadaceae bacterium | reverse complement strand
TTCGATTCCATGGAACGCAACGGCTCGCCGTGGGCGTTCAGTCCATCCGACCGGGCGCAGTGGGCGGAAGGGCTGGACATCCCCACCATGGCAGAGCTGGCCGAGCGCGGCGAACGAGCCGATGTGCTTTTCTGGGTGGGGTGCATGGGCTCCTTCGACGACCGCGCCAGGAAGATCACCGTCGCCTTTGCGCGGATCATGCAGGCCGCGGGGATCAACTTCGCCATACTTGGCCAGGAGGAGCGGTGCAACGGTGATCCGGCGCGGCGGATGGGGAACGAGTACCTCTACCAGATGCTCGCCGCTGACGCCGTCAGCACGCTCAACGGGTACGAGGTGCGCACGATCGTGACGATCTGCCCGCACTGCTTTCATCAGGTGGGGAACGAGTTCCCGCAGCTTGGCGGCGACTACGAGGTGATTCACCACTCCACGTTCATCCAGCGTCTGCTGGAAGATGGACGCGTGCCGCTTGCCAACGGGAATGGCGAAAGGCAGCGCATCACCTTCCACGACTCCTGCTACCTGGGGCGCTACAACGACGTCTACGATGCGCCGCGCGAGACGCTCAAACGTTCGCTGCCGGTGGTGGAGCTGGTCGAGATGAAGCGTTCGCGCGACCGCGGCCTCTGCTGCGGCGCCGGTGGTGGACGTATGTGGATGGAGGAGCCGCAAGGCAAACGCATAAACATCGAGCGCACCGAAGAAGCCCTCGCCACCGGCGCCGACGCCATCGCCACGGCGTGTCCATTCTGCATGACGATGATGACGGATGGAGTGGCGGCGAAGGATTCGACCGTGCCGGTGCTGGACATTGCGGAGGTGGTGGCGGGGAGGCTTGGGTAGCTCGGTTGCGCAGTTCCAGGACTGTCCTTCGCACAGATGCAGCTGGAAGCTTCCAGCTAACCAGCTGGACGCTGCCAGCTCGCTTCTGGAACTTTCCCTCGCACAAGTGTAGCTGACAGCTTTCAGCCAAGCAGCTGGCAGCTGCCAGTCTGCTCCGTATGGGGCTGGTCTCGCCTACGAGCCTGCAGATGAAACCGCGCGCAGTCTGTGCACGAGGATCCGCTGCGTCACCGTGCCCTCGCGCCAGGGCTGGACGTGCGTCGTCACGTCCAGGCCGCGGGAGCGGCATTCGTCCAGAAAGTGGCCGGCGGCAACGCGGCCGGGGTCGGTGACGATCGCCTCGCCGCCACGTGCGAGCGCGCGGGCGATGGCGTCGGCGACGAGCGTGGCGTAGGGGCGCTCGTAAAGGACGTCTGCTGCCACCACGCTGTCGAACGTGCCGAGATCGGTGGGGAGCGCTCGCCAGTCCACGTGTCGGGTGTGCGGCGCGCGGCCGGTGGCGGCGAAGGTGTTCACGCGCGTGAATTGGAGTGCGTCCTCGTAGTAATCCGTAGCGGTGACGGTGAATCCCGCCTTGATGGCGCCGATAGCCACCCAGCCCAGACCGCAGCCGAGCTCGAGGAGCGTGCGGCCTTTGCCCGGCTCGCCGACGAGCGTGTCCGCGAGCACGCGGGCCGACGGCCAGAGGTCCGCCCAGTAGGGAAGACGTTCGTCGCGCTCGAAGTCGTCTTCGTTGATCAGCGCCTCGGGGTTCACGGGGCGCATCAGCCTCACGAGGCGTCCGCCAAGCTCCACGTCATCGGACACGGTCACGAACCGGCGCTCGAGTTCCTTGCGCAGCGCGCGGGCTTCCGCCGCAGTCAACGCGGGCTGCTCTCGACGAGCGCGCGGTAGCGGATGGCGGCCAGCACGTCCACCACGGCGTCTATGGCGAGGAGGACATCGTGCGACTCAACGATCCAGTTGTTGGCCAGGATGCTGAACAGCAGCTGCTCGTCATCCGCGGTGCTCAGATAGCCGGACAGAGCGGCACCATTCGAGATGCTTCCCGTTTTCGCGCGCCCGCGTCCGGCGGCGGCCGACGAGCGCAGCCTGTTCTGAAGCGTCCCCTCCACGCCGATCAGCGGGAGTGAAGTGACGAACACGGAATCGTCGCGCATGACGTTCAGCAGCCGCACGATGGTCTCCGGGGTGAGGAAATTGTAACGTGACATCCCGGCGGCGTCGCCCACCACGAAGCCGTCTTCCTCGGCGCCCATCGCAAGCAGGTCGGCCTCCAACACGCGCCGCCCGCTGTCAGGCGCGCCCACGCCGGTGAGCTCGAGCGCGAGCGTGCGCTTGAGGACCTCCGCCGTCTGGTTCTGCGAGGGTTTCTGAAGGAGCGCCGAGATCTCGCTCAGGGGTGGCGACTGATAGACGAACAGCGTATCGCGCGCGGGCCTCGGCGGCTGACGCACGTCGCCCACGGTGATCGTCCGGGCAGCGAGCGCTGAGCGAAGCGCCGCGAGAAAAGCGGCGCGCGGATCCTGGTGCACCAGGGTCAGCGTCCCAGTCGCGCGCAGGGGCAGTCCGCCGCTCACCACCACCTCGTCCGCGTGATACTCGATGGCCAGCGTGTCCGTGGGCATCGTACCCGGCTGACTCGCCGGCAGGGTGACCGCCGTCACGCGCACGCGCGGATAGCCGACAGCCGGTCGCACCGACGCGGTGACCGGTGCCCCCGCGCGCGCACCGGCGGTGACAGTGAGCGTCGAGCTGGATTCGTCGAACATGAGATCGGAGACTGGCGCCCCGAAGCGCGTTCGCAGATTCTCCCACGCCACGCCGTAGCCCATCGTCGGCCACTGGAACACGCTGTCGCCCACCATCACACGTCCAGTGATTCGCCTGATCCCGCGCGCCGCGAGCGAATCTGCCATGTCGCCGAATGGAGCTAGGGCGTCGCCGCGCACCCGCGCGCTGAAGGTGGGATCCCCGCGCCCGTGCACCACGAGGTCGCCCTCGAGCACTCCGCCCCTGACCCGCCCCGAGGCGGCGAATGTGGTGGTGAAGCGAAAATCTGGACCGAGTAGCCGAAGCGCCGCCGCGCCCACCACCAGCTTCTGGTTCGACGCCGGCATGAAGAGCTTGTCGGCGTCGCGCGCATA
>CAZWSO010000258.1:0-3014 GCA_964636485.1 uncultured Gemmatimonadaceae bacterium | reverse complement strand
AGATGCATGGCAGGAGGTTCGGCGTCGATCGCTCGACCGATTGAGCGCGCGCTCAGCTGGTCGGCTGGCTTACCAGGTTGGCGCGTCGCGCCATTCGCGCGCACTCCAGTAACGCGTGCAGCATGCTCGAGGGATCGGCCACACCACGGCCGGCGATGTCGAGAGCCGTCCCGTGATCCGGAGAGGTACGGGGAAAGGGGAGCCCCAACGTCACGTTTACGGCGCGTCCGAAGGCGGCCACCTTGATGGCCGTCATCCCGACATCGTGGTAGGGTGCGATCACCACATCGAACTCACCGCGCATGGCGCGCACGAAGACTGTGTCGGCGGAAATGGGACCGAGAATGCCCGCCTGACGCGCCGCTGGGGCGAGAGTCTCCTCCTCCTCGCTCCCAAACCGGCCGCCGTCGCCAGCGTGCGGATTGAGAGCGCACAGCGCGATTCGCGGGCTGGAGAATCCGTACCAGCGCGCCAGGCCAGCGCGCACGATGTTGACGGTGTGGAGGATCGTGTCCGCATCGAGGCGGTCGGGCACCTCGCGCAGTGGGATGTGGGAGGTGGCGAGCACCACGCGGAGTCGTTCGGACGCCAGCATCATGACGGTGGGAACACCGGTGAGCGCGGCGAGCATCTCGGTATGGCCGGGGAAGTCGAAGCCCCCGGCGAGCAACGCCTTTTTGTCGATGGGTGCCGTAGTGATCCCGGCCACCTCGCCGCGCATGGCCAGATCAACAGCCTTCTCGATCGCCAGACCACTCAGCCGGCCGGCATCGGCGGGCGAGCCGCCGGCGGTCCAGCTTCCAATTGCCTCGTGCGGCTCCAGCTCCAGGCCCACCGGACCCACAATGACTGGCTCGTAGGCGGCGGCCGCTGCCGGATCGCGCAGAGCCTTCCGCACCACCTCCACGCCGATGCCGCGCGGATCGCCGAGGGTGATGGCGATGCGTGGCTTCCTCACGCGTCGCCTCCCGCCCCTACCCGTTCGTCGCGAACCACCCGATAGAGCGTCTTCGCCTCCGTCCTACTCACGCTCCTGCCGATCTCACCGATCACCTGCACCTCCAACGTGCGATGCGCGTAGTCGACCCTGATCATGTCGCCTACGCGCACCTCGGATGATGCCTTCGCCCGTGCCCCGTTGATCCACACCGCACCGACCTCGCACGCCTCTTTTGCTTCGGTCCGGCTCCTGACCAGGAGGAGCCGCTTGAGCGCCAGGTCCACGCGCACTTGGCACCCGACGGTTCAGATCCGGATGCTGACGTGGATCTCGTTGCGCAGGTTGTCGATCATTCGGCGGATTGCCCGCTCCTCCGCCAACTGCTGGCGAATCTGCTGCCGGAAATCGTCGACGGAAGCGCGCCGCTCGCCCTGCGCGGTGGTCAAGCGCACGACCACGAACTTCGGGACGCCCCGTGCCGCATCCTCGATCGGGAACGGATCGGTGATTTCGCCGGCGCTCTTCCCCTCGAGCGCGGCCTGGTAGGCTGGGGGGAGTTCCTGGCGTGGATACGGATCGGCGATGAGCTGCTGCTCCTCGCGGTCATGAAAGCGCTGGATGAGCTGCTCGTGCGGCGTCCCCGCCCGCCAGAGTTGCGCGACGCTGTCCGCGCGCAGGCGCGCACGCTCCACATCCGCGGAATCTATCCGCGCCCGGATCAGAATGTGCCGCGCCTTGACCTCCGATGGCTGCACGCGATCCACCTTGATGATGTGGAAGCCGAACACCGTTTCCACCACCGGGCTTATCTGGCCCGGCGGAAGGGCGAACATGACGCGGTCGAACTCCGGCACCATGTTGCCGCGGCGGTTCCAGCCGAGATCACCGCCGAGCTGACGGGTCTGGGGATCCATTGACTCGCGTCGGGCCACCTGCTCGAAGTCCACTCCGCTGCGAAGCTCCTGAACGAGCGAATCCGCCTTTGCCCGCGCTGCCGCGCGCGCTTCGTCGCTCGCGTCCGGGGCGATCACCACCTGTCGAAAGGTGACCGTGGGCGGAAGCATGGGAACGCGTTCGCTGTGCTGTTCGAAGTACTCGGAGACATCGCGCTCGGACACGGGCGCCGGAACCAGCCGCCCCTCCTGGCGGTACTGCTGGATCAAACCCTGGACGAGCATCGCGCGGCGGTGCCGTTCGGCGAGCCAGGTGCGGTACTGCTCCACGGTGGCGAAGCCGGCACGCTGGAGCTCGGCGCGATACTCGTCGTCGGACTGAAACTGTTGCCGAACGCCCGCAATCTGCTCGTCGACGGCCGCCACCACTTCGGCATCGGTGATTACGACGCTATCGCGTCGCGCCCGCTGCACGAGCAGCTCCTCATCCACGATGAGCTCGGCCGTCTCGCGAAGCAGCTGCTGCATACCAGCTTCATCAGTTGGTGCGGGACGTCCCTCGAGCGCTTCGGTCGTGCGCTCCAGGACTTCGCTGTACAGAATTGGCCGCTGCCCAACGACGGCCACGACGCGATCGAGAGGAATACCATCGGACGCCTGTGCCAGCGCGTCCGATGTCATCACCGCCAGCGCGGCTGCAAGGACGAAAAATCTCATGCGAGCATCCTACCCATCAATGCGAGGCGAGGTCCGATCAGTCGTCCTGCGGCTGATCGGGGGGCGTTTGCGGCGTGATCGGCACCTGCGTTGCCGGCCGGCTGGCACGCGCCACCGAATCCGCCTCGGCGCGACGCTTCTCCGCCAGCTCCACGGCACGGGAGACTCCAGCGGTGGTCACGCGCCACGAATACTTCGAGCGAACGGCACTCTGTATCGGCCCAGGTACATCGAGGAAGCGAGCCTGACCCGCGAGTAGCGCATCCACGTACTCCTCCACGCGCTGCGCCGCGAAGCGGTGTCGTTCGGCGGGAGTGCCGGCGCTGTCGGCCAGCAGCTGCGGCTGCACGCCGAGTACCGCCCAGCTCTGCGCCAGGCCTGCCTCGTAGACCTCGCGAACCTCCCGCAGTTCGGCGGAGTCGAGCGCGATCCTGGCGCTGTCCGCCTGGTGCAGCACCATCTCC
>CAZWSO010000257.1:0-3029 GCA_964636485.1 uncultured Gemmatimonadaceae bacterium | reverse complement strand
GGGCAGGACAAGGGTGAACGTGCTGCCGCTCCCCATCCGGCTCGTGGCCGTCAGGTCGCCACCCATGCCGCGCGCCAGGTCGCGGCTGATCGCCAGACCGAGCCCGGTGCCCTCGTGCGGCCGCGTCAGATCGGCGCGCACCTGCACGACCGGGCCGAAGATCGCATCGAGCTTGTCGGGCGGGATTCCAAGGCCGGTGTCGCGCACGTGCACCTTCACGACACCCTGCTCGGCCTCGCACGATAGCTCGACACGCCCTCCCCGCTCGGTGAACTTGACCGCGTTCGACAGCAGGAAGTCATCGCTCTCGTAGAATCGGACTGCGTGCGCGTGGGTCAGCTCGCCATTACCGTTTCTGGCGGGGGCTGTGCGTCCTGTACCTTTGACCAGCGAAGCAGAGTTGGCCGCTCTCATGTGCTGAACCCCCACGCAGTTGCATGCACGTCACAGGGTCCTGTGTGCCGAGCACCTGGATCCATTGCAAGTCCCGGACTGCTGCGTCGTATTGGACGAGCGAATCGACCGCCTGGTCGGAAGATCCGACGGCTTGGATTCTGCCCAACCTCCCCCAACCACGGCCTCCCGGCTCACGCACGATAGGGGGCTCAAGCTGTCGGCAGCGTCAGCGTGAAGGTACTCCCCACTCCCGGCGCGCTGGCCGCCGTGAGATCGCCGCCCATGCCCCGTGCCAGGTCGCGGCTGATTGCCAGGCCGAGCCCCGTGCCTTCGTGCCTTCGCGTCAGGTCGGCGCGCACCTGGACGAACGGGTCGAAGATGGCCAAGAGCTTGTCCGCCTCGATCCCGATCCCCGTGTCGCTGACCCGGATTGAAGTGGCCGCACCTGACGACGCGCACGCCATCTCGATCCGCCCCCCCTCATCGGTGAACTTCACCGCGTTCGAGAGCAGGTTGACGAGAATCTGCCGCAACTTCTCGATGTCCGCCCGCACGGCAAGATCCTCTTGGCACTCAGCCACCGTGAGGGTGAGCCCTTTGGCCCGCGCCTGCGGCGCCACGAGCGCCTCGGCGGCCGCGAGCACCAAGCGAACCCGGACGTCCTCCAGATCGTACTGTACTGTCCCCGTTTCGAGTTTCGCGTAGTTCAGCACCTCGTTGATAAGCCCGAGAAGGTGACGCTGGCTCGTCTGAATGCGCCGGAGATCCTCCTGCTGCAACTTGGTTACCGGTCCGCGGATACCCATCTCCATGAGCTCCGCATAGCCGCCGATCGCGTTCAACGGTGTCCGCAGCTCGTGCGACATGACGGCCAGGAATTCGCTCTTGGTGCGGTTCGCAGCCTCTGCTTCCGCCCATGCGGCCTCCGCTTCAGCCCGCGACCGTTCACTCTCTCCAAGCAGTCGCTCGACATCACGACGTGCGCGGACCTGCTCGGTCACATCGGTGCCGTGGGCGATGATTCCCGAGCGCGTGCCGTCGCCCTCGACCAGCGGAAGGTAGGTGAGGTCTATGAACCGCTCCTCGGGCGGCGCCCCTGGGGTACGCGCGACGAGCAGCGGCAACTCCCGTCCGACGAAAGGCTCGCCGGTGGTCAGGACGCCGTCGAGCCGCTCCCTGAAGCCCTGCCCCCGGGTTTCCGGGAGCGCGTCGAACACTCGTTTGCCGAGCAGCTCACGGTGGCCGACGAGCTGGTAGTAGGCATCATTCACCAGATCGAACACGTGCTCCGGGCCGCGAAGCACGGCCAGGAAGGCCGGAGCCTGCCGGAACACGTCCGCGAGCCGGGAACGCTCTACCTCCAGTGCGGTCAGAAGGCGCTCACGCTCGCGCTCGGCGGACTTCGCCGCGGTGATGTCGGTGAACAGCATGGCAACCCGGCAGTCCTCCGGCCGATCGACGCGGAACGCATAGACGTCGAACCACCGGCCCATTGGCTCCGATCCGTTCTGGAAACGCACCGGCTCACCCGTCGCCGCCACCCGGGCATACGTCTCCAGCCAGTGCGTCTCGAGAGTCGGCACCATCTCCCCCGCGGTGCGCCCAACGGCGCCCACGAGCCCCGTCTGCTTCACAAACGCGGGATTCGCCTCGAGGAAGCGGTAATCCACCGGCGCGCCCCCTTCATCGAAGAGCACCTCGATCACGCAGAACCCTTCGTCGAGCGACTCGAACAGCGTGCGGTAGCGCGCCTCGCTCTCGCGGCGCGCCGCTTCCGCCCGCTCGTGCTCGGTGACGTTGCGTCCCTCGGGCACGATCAGCACGACCTGCCCCTGCTCGTCCCGAATGGGATGAAGGGAGATATCGAACGTCGTCATTTCGCCGGTGGGGCGTTTGAGCGCGGCTTCGTAGCGAACGAACTCGCCCGCTGCCGCGCGCGCGACCGCTGCCCGAATGAACTCAGGCGCTCCGGGAGTTGGCGTGAACCAGGGCGTTTCCCAGAACGGGCGGCCGATCACATCCTCACGGGTGTTGCCGGCGAACTCGAGCGAGGCACGGTTCGCCTCGAGCAGAGTTCCGTCCGGTGCCAGGAGCCCGATGTACTCGTAGGTGCCATCGAAGATCGCGCGGAGGCGCGACGCACTCTCGCGAAGCGCCTGCTCGGCGCGCGCGGTGTCGGCAAGGAGCTGCTCGCGCTCGCGCTCGGCGAGGACGCGCTGAGTGGTCTCCTGGCACACGACCAGCGTGCCGCCTATCGAACCGTCGTCATCCAGCACCGGGCTGTAGCTGTACGTCCACCAGACGTCCTCGAGCCGCCCGTTCCGCTCGATGGGGAGGTACTGGTCCTCGTGCCAGGTTGCCTCTCCCGTTGTCATCACCTGTTCGATCTGGGGGCTGATCGCCGGCCAGATGTCCGTCCAGAACTCCTTGCCCCGCATGCCGAGCGCCCTGGGGTGCCGGCCATCCTCACCCAGGCTCGGGCGGTAAGCGTCATTGTAGAGCTGGACGAGCTCGGAGCCCCACCAGAGGAACATCGGGTTCCTGGAAGCCAGCACCGTGGCGGCAATAGTTCGCAGGCTCTGCGACCACCCCTCAACGGGGCCGAGCGCGGTGGACGCCCAGTCGAAGTCGCG
>CAZWSO010000256.1:0-3056 GCA_964636485.1 uncultured Gemmatimonadaceae bacterium | reverse complement strand
TCGCGTGCAGGTGCAGGTGCGGATTCGCCAGGAGCTGCGACACGCGCGCGATGAGCTACTGTCCACGGAGGGCGAGCTCCGCCGCGCGCGCGAGGAGGCCGAGAGCCGCCGCAAGCTGGTGGACATCCTGCACGAGGTGGCCGGGGACTTCTCTGCGGAGGAACTGTCGCACCTGCTCGTGCGCCGCGTGGCGCGCGCTCTCAACATCACGCACTGCTCGCTCATTCTCGCCCGCCCTGGCGATACGCGGGGGGTGGTGGCCACGGCATACGAGAATCCCGGCGTACGCAACCTGGAGATCGATCTCACCCGCTATCCCGAGGTGCGGCACGCGCTGGAGACCGGTATGCCCGTACTGGTCGAGGATTTGGCCGCCGACGCGCCGCAGAATACTCTGCGCACGGAGTGGGAGGCAGACACGCCGACCGGTGTGCGATCCGTGATCGCTCTGCCCTTCTCGGTGGAGGACACGCCGTCGGGCGTGGTCTTTCTGCGCACGATGCGCGACGAGACCCCGCTCACCCACGACGACGTGGCCTTCGCCGACACAGTCGTTCGGGCGGCCGTGGTTGCCATGCGCCGGGCGCAGCTCATCGAGGCGAGCCGCGCCGATACGGCGCGGCTCGAGCGGCTCGCCACGACCGATTCGCTCACCCAGACGCTCAACCGGCGCGCGCTGATGGAGCGGCTCGCTGCCGAGTTCGACCGCGCCCGTCGCTACGCGCTCACCCTCTCGGTGCTCATGATCGACATCGATCACTTCAAGAACGTCAACGACACGTTCGGACATCTGGTGGGTGATGAGGTACTGCGCGAGATGGCCAAGATCGTCCAGCGCGAAGCGCGGTCGGTGGACATCGTGGCGCGCTATGGTGGCGAGGAGTTCGTGGTCGTGCTCCCGGAAACCGCCGCAGAGGGCGCCGTGGCCTTCGCCGAACGCGTGCGGCAGCGCGTGGAGGAAGCGCAGCTCGTCACCGGCGAGCAGTACAGCTGGCTGCGCGTCAGCGTGAGCGTGGGCGTGGCGACTGTGCCGGAACAGCCGGCATTCAGCACCGAAGACATCATTGCTGCCGCCGATGCCGCGCTGTATCGCGCCAAGGCACGGGGCCGCAACCGGGTATGTACGTGACCTCGCGCTGTCGCGGGCACCCCATCCCGCTTCGGGAACGACGCCCGGATCTTCCCTTCCCGGCGGACGTGGAGCGGGTGCTCGCCAAATGCCTCGCCGCGGAGCCCGCGCACAGTTACCCCGCGTGCCGCCGCCTTCGCCGATGCCCTTGCTGACGCGGCCTCGGAGCGGGGCGCCCTGAGCCAGACAATCGATCGGCTGCTCGGAAGGTAGACGGTCAGGGCGAGGAACGGGGCGGCAACGACTGGAGCCGGTCGGCGAACTGTCCACCCCTTCGCGGTGTATCCTTTGCCCAGGTATTGTCCGCCTTGGTCGTCCCTGCTCCCGGCCCCTGTCTTATCATTACTTGATGTACGTCCTGAGCCGCACCCTTTCCACCCTCGGCGTCGCCGCCGTCATCGCCTTGCTCGTGCTCGTGGCGTGCGAGGATAGGCGCAGCCGCGACGCGACGCCGCCCACCGCAGTGCCGACAACGCCGGCGGGGATCGCGTTACCGCACGAGGCTGTGCAGCTAGGCGCCTTCGCAGACTCGATGGTGGCGCAGACGCTGCGCGACTCGCTTGCCGGAGTGGGTTGGAACGCGTATCTGCGTCCACTTCAGCAGGGGAGTCAGACGCTCTGGCGCGTGCGGCTTGCGGTGGGACACGATGAAGACGTGGTACGGCTCACCGCGTTCGCGTTCAGGGCAATGGGTGATGAAGCTGCACGGCTCGTCGTGGACACGAGCGTGATCACCGGCCAGCGCGCGCTCGAGGTAACGAGGGTGAATCGCGGCGTGCGCGGCATGTTCGCGCGGGGACGCTGGGCCCTGTCTCCCAACGGGCGAACGATCCTCGCGGTGGAGGACCCAGCCGGTGTCGAGAACGAGCCGCTCCCAAACGGCTTCGTGCTCGCGGGGGAGGAGGGGATGCGACGCGTGCAGGTGGACAGTGTCTGGGACGTCTCACCGGCGCCTGGCTGGCGCACCGCGGCGTTCGGAAGGGGTTACAGGATCTCTGCGGGTGAGCACGAGACGCTGTCGACGGCGCAGTGGGAGCGCTTTGCTCGACGCGTCGGAATGCCAGTCCGGGATGTGCGGCGCGGCGGCTTTGCGGTCAGCGGCATGGCCTATATCTTCGGGTTCGCGCAGCCAGGTGTGGTGGATCTCGAGACCGGTGAGGTGCGGCTGTTCCCCGTCGCTGGCGGCTGGCGCGTCGGCTGGTCGCCCGACGCCTCCCTCATCCTCGTTGGCACGGATCCGCAGCGCGTCGACAACGACGCTCCGGCTACGCAGTGGTTCGGTATTGATGCACTTACCGGCCAGCCCCGCGGTCACTACCAGACTACGCCGCAGCCGGCGCACGTGAACTGGACGGAGGGCCCCGTGCTTGACATTTCCGTTCGGCCGGACACGGCCAACCGGATTTCGTTCCCGATCGAAGGAGGAGCTGTCGAGAGTCGCGGCGGATGGATCAGAGCGAGAGGAAGGATCGTGGGACCGGGCGTCGTCCTGGCCACAACCCGAGGCGGGCGCTTCGTCGTCGCGCTCGCACCCAATCCCGATGCAGGGGAGTATGATGCGAAGGAGATGCTGGTCGTCTATACGCTTTCGCGCTGACCTCGTAGTGGCGACGCTGCTGCTCGCGTCGGTGCTCCTGCTGTTCACCGCTACTGCCGGCTCGCTCCATGCCCAGGCTGTCGTTGCCGCGCCATCCGCCGATGTTAGGGCCTACCACGCGGGCATCGATGTGCTGCACTACGAGCTGATGATCGACCTGCCCGACACTGGCACGGTGATCGAAGGTCGGGCGCTGCTGACGGTGCGTCGCACTGCACCAGTGGACACACTCAGGCTGGATCTTCTCCACCTGCGTGTTGACAGCGTGACGGTTTCCGGGCGTTCCGTTCTCTTTCGCCGCGACAGCGGCCGCATCCACGTTCCGCTCCC
>CAZWSO010000255.1:0-3062 GCA_964636485.1 uncultured Gemmatimonadaceae bacterium | reverse complement strand
GACCGCAGAAGCTCGGCGACCGCACGCACGAGGCGGTGATCGCCGCCACGCAGCTTCCGGAGGGATACTCCGTGGAGGCGCGCGACGAATGGCGCTGGTCCACGGAGGAGAAGGGTCAGATCTACGGAGTGCTGGCGGTGGCGCTCTTCCTCATCTTCATGGTGAGCGCTGCGCTGTTCGAGTCGGTGCGTCAGCCGCTGGTGGTGCTGCTCACCGTTCCGATGGCGCTCATCGGCGTGTTCCTCATCTTCTTCTACACCGGCGCCAGCTTCACGCGCGAGGCCTACATCGGCGTCATCATGATGGGCGGGATTGTCGTGAACAACGCCATCCTGCTGGTGGATCGCGTAAACCAGCTCAGGCGGCACGACGGCGTGGCGCTGCACGATGCCATACTACTGGGTACGCGGCAGCGGGTGAAGCCCATCCTCATGACCAGCGTAAGCACCGTACTCGGCCTGCTACCGCTGGTGCTGTTCTCCAAGGCGGCGGACGCCAATATCTGGAACGCACTCGGCTTCGCGCTCATCGGCGGGCTGTCCAGCTCCACGCTGCTGGTGCTGACGGTGACACCGGCGCTATATCTGCTGTTCGAGCGCCGCGCCGAGCGACGGCGGGTGGAGGCCGCGGGCGCGGCGTGAAGTTCACTGGGAGATGATGATGCCCGTACGTCCGATCGTTGTGATCGCCCTGGTGCTCGTCGCCGCCGGCTGCGGGTCGGAACGGCGCCAGTCCACGTGGGGTGGTCAGGTGGATACGCTCCCCAGCGGCGCCCTGCACGTGCGCAATCCCGCGTCCGGCACGTGGAACTCGGCCAGCGCGTGGCGGTTGGTGGAAGATCTGCGGATCGGGAGCGAGGATGGTGAGGGACCTGACGTGTTCGGCGCACAGCTCCTGCTGGCGGTGGACGACGACGGGCGGATTTTCGTACTCGACCGGCAGTCGTTCGAGGTGCGAGTTTTCGATCGCGACGGAGAGCACGTCCGGACTTTCGGCCGCGAGGGGGAGGGACCTGGGGAGTTCAGGCGACCGAACGGGATGCGCATCGACGGCGAAGGGCGCGTGTGGGTGGTGGATCCCGGGCTCGCTCGCTACTCGGTGTTCGACACCGCCGGACAGTTCACCCGGACACATCCGCGGCAGGTCGCGTCGTTCGGGTTCATCTGGGGTGGTGAAGTGGACGCGGAAGGACGTCTTATCGAACAGGACTTCAGCTCGCGCGACGGACAGTCGGTCATCCTGTACATCCGCTACACCTCCGACGTTCAGCCCGCCGACACGCTCGTGCTTCCTCCGTCGGCGCCGCCGGAGGTGTGGGAGCTCACCTCGGGTACGTCGCGGATGATGATGATGGTGCCCTTCTCGCCGGGGCCGGCGGCATTCGTGGACCCGTCGGGCCACGTGTGGTCCGGGCGCACTGACAGTTATCGGCTCGCCAAGCTGGACATGACCGGCGATACCGTGCTGGTAGTCGAGCGCGCGCACGAACGCCTGCCGATAACGCCCGGCGAGCGCGCCCGCGCTATGGAGCAGGTAACGTCGGGGCTGCCGCCCGGAGCGACGGTGGATGCATCCAAGGTACCGGCGCAGAAGCCGGTGTTCGAGGCGATCCACGGCGACAGCGAGGGCAATCTCTGGGTGCGCATCCTCACGCACGACGATACCACCAGCACGACGTTCGACGTGTTCGACGAACGCGGATTCTACCTCGGCCAGGTGAGTGCTCCGGTTGCGCTGGCGAGATTTCAGCGGCCGGTGATCACGCGCGATGCCATGTACGTCGTCGCCACCGACGAGCTCGACGTCCCGTACGTGGTGCGGCTGCGCATCGATCGTTCCGGGAGAGCAACGCCGTGACTTCCGCTTTGCACTCTGTTGGCGCCGTGAGCGTTTTCTGATGCGACGGTCGCATCTCGCCTGTGCCACTGGCGCCGTGCTGCTTGCCGCCGGCTGCATCTCCGAGGGAGGACTCCGTCCCAGCGAATCGCTCACGGTCGCGGTGGACACCGTGGGCGGCGTCGAGCGCATCCGGATAGCTGGCGAACCGCCGGGGTGGACGATCGAGCACGTAGTGACTATCGGCAGCGTGGACGACGGTCCGGCGGCGTTCGGGCGAATCGTATCGGTGCTGGCCGACTCGGAGGGCGCGGTGTACGTGGCGGATGCCCTGGCCGGCGAGATTCGCATCTTCGACCAGAGCGGGCGGTACCTTCGCACCATCGGGCGAAAGGGACGCGGCCCGGGAGAGTTCACGAACCTCTACGCGCTAGCATGGCTGGGCGACACCATCGCCGCGCTGGATCCCGGCAACGCACGCATCGAGCTTCTATCGCGCGACGGATCCGAGGTCGGCTCGTTCCGGCACCAGCCTATCACCGGACCGGAGGAGACGTTGCACCGCGCGTCGCCCAACGAGTTCGTGGCGCGCATCGTTCAGCGCGGAGAGCAGGGACTGGACTCGTATTTCGTGCGCTACACGGGTACCGGCGCCGCCGATACCGTGCCTGCGCCTCCTCGCGTACAGGTGGCCGCCGCCGGAATCCAGTGCGAGGCCGAGGAAATGATCGCGTTCTTCTCGCAGCCGTTCGGAAGCCGGCAGGTGCACACGTTCATGAGGGGTGGCCGCTTGGTTGGCGGCATGACCGCCGAGTACCGGCTGGCTCTCGTCGCTCCTGGCGGCGACACGCTGCGCGTCATCGAGCGCCAGCGGCAGCCGGTACCGATCACCGATGACGAATGGAACGACGGACTTGCCAGCTATCGCGAGTTCCGCGAGCGCGCGCCGGCGGCGAGGTGCGAGCCGGCCAGCTTCGCTCGTCCCTCGGCCAAGACGCCGTGGACGGCGCTGTTCGTGGACGGCGAAGGGCGCCTCTGGGTTCGTGCGACCACGCGGGATGGTTCGGCGTTCGAGGTGTTCGACGACTCGGGGCGCCTGGTCGGCACCGTGGCGGTTCCGGAGCGGATGCGTGGGACGACGCCCTACTTTCGCGACGGCACGCTGTACGTTGTGGAGGCGGACTCGCTGGACGTGCAGAGCGTGTCGGCGTACCGGGTGGGCGAGC
>CAZWSO010000254.1:1305-3080 GCA_964636485.1 uncultured Gemmatimonadaceae bacterium | reverse complement strand
ACGGCCTTCGGCAACATGTTCTGGTCAACCCGACTGGACGAGCCAATGGCCGCGCTTCCCCTTCAGATCTTCGCCTATGCCGTCAGTCCCTATGACGAGTGGCACGCACAGGCCTGGGCAGGCTCCCTCGTCCTCATCGCGCTCATCTTCGTCATCAGTCTTCTCGCCAGGTTCGCCACCCGCGCCCGCTTCGCAACGGGCGGCGGAGACTGAACTGCCCGGCCAGCCAGCCGTGATGGAGGCGGTGATGGACCGGGAGCAGCTGCCCGGCGTGATCGTCGAGGAGCTCGATGCGTTTTTCGGATCCGTGCACGCGGTGCGCGGTGTGACGCTGACGATGCTCGACCGACATGTGACCGCCATTATCGGTCCTTCCGGATGCGGCAAGTCCACCTTCCTCCGCTGCCTGAACCGAATGCACGAGACCGTCCCTACGGCACGCGTGACGGGGCGAGTCCGCTTCAATGGTCTGGACATCTACGCACGCGGCGTCAACGCCATCTCCGTACGCCGGCACATCGGCATGGTTTTTCAGCGGCCGACGCCCTTTCCCACCATGTCGATCCGCGACAACGTCGCGGCCGGCCTGAAGATTTTTGGGCGCGACCGGCCGGGAAAACGTGCCACCGACGAGATTGTGGAGCGGGCGCTGCGTCGCGCCGCGCTGTGGGACGAGGTGAAGGACCAGCTCGCGGCCAGCGCGCTGGCACTCTCCGGCGGTCAGCAGCAACGGCTGTGCATAGCACGCGCGCTGGCGTCGGAGCCGAAAGTGCTGTTGCTTGACGAGCCAAGCGCCTCCCTCGATCCGATCAGCTCGCAAAAAGTGGAGGAGCTGGTATACGAGCTGCGAGCCGACATGACAGTCGTGATCGTAACGCACAATATGCAGCAGGCGGCGCGCGTTTCCGACCACACGGCCTTCTTTCTCACGGGAGAGATGGTAGAGTTCGCGCCGACCACCGTGATGTTTACGGCGCCGAGCGATCCGCGCACGGAAGCGTACATCACCGGCCGCTTCGGATGACCGAAGGGAGGGTGGCGGTCGAGCCGGACGCGGAGCGGAGCGAACCGGCATCCAGGCCCGCCGACGCGCAATCCGGAACGATCGAGGCGCGCCAGTTCTCGTTCTGGTACGGCCGAAAACAGGCGCTGAGCAGCATCGACCTCACCATCCAGCCGCGCTCCGTGACAGCCCTGATCGGTCCCTCCGGGTGCGGCAAGTCCACGTTCCTGCGGTCCATCAACCGCCTGAACGAGCTGATACTCGGCACGCGCCAGAGCGGCGACATGCTGCTTGACGGGGCGAGTATCTACTCCGAGGGGACCGACATTGTTTCGCTTCGTCAGCGAGTGGGCATGGTGTTCCAGCGGTGGAATCCCTTCCCCAAATCGATCTACGAGAACGCGGCCTTTGGGCCCCGCATCAACGGAGTCACAGATCGGGCCGTACTGGACGATCTGGTTGAATCGTCGCTTCGCCGCGCGGCGCTCTGGGACGAGGTGAAGGACCGCCTGCGGCAGAGCGCGCTGGGTCTGTCAGGAGGACAGCAGCAGCGACTGTGCATTGCACGCGCGCTGGCGAACCAGCCCGAAGTCCTCCTCCTCGACGAACCGGCGAGCGCGCTGGATCCCGTGGCGACCCAGAAGATCGAGGAGCTGCTCTACGAATTGAAGCGCGAGCTGACTATCGTTATCGTGACACACAACCTCCAGCAGGCTGCCCGGGTGTCGGACACGACCGCCTTCTTCTACCTGGGTGAGCTGGTCGAATCCAA
>CAZWSO010000254.1:0-1205 GCA_964636485.1 uncultured Gemmatimonadaceae bacterium | reverse complement strand
ACGCCGCGGATGCGCCCCGATCCGCAGATCGAGGAGATGTCCCGCCGCGCCCGGAAGATGCTCAGCGATGCGCTCGACGCTTTCGTCAGGGCGGATGGCGCGATGGCACGGGAGGTCTGCGCCGCAGACGATCAGGTTGATGCGCTGCACAGCTCGCTGTTTCGGACGCTCCTCACCTACATGGCCGAGAACCCGAAACTCATCTCGGCATCGCTCGAGCTCCTGCTGGTGAGTCGCAACCTGGAGCGGGTAGCGGATCTGGCGACGAACATCGCCGAGGATGCCGTGTTCCTGGCCGAGGGAAAGCAGATCAAGCATCACCAGGAGGAGCGCGAGACCGGAGCCCCAGCGGCATAGATGGGAACGCCGGCACGCCCCGCCTCGCGGCCACGCGAGCTTCGCGCGGCCGGAAAGGCGTCGGCGGCGCGAGCGGAACGCATTGCCGCCATCGACGTCGGCTCCAACTCGATCCGGCAGATCATCGCCGATGTGGCGCCCAGCGGCGCGATCCTGGTGGTGGACGAGATGAAGGCGGCGCCGCGTCTCGGTGCCGGGCTGCACCGGCTGGGCGATCTGGATTCCGCGGCCATGCGCCGGGCCGCCGACGCCATCACTCGAATGGCCACACTGGCCCGCCGGCTCAAGGCGCATCGCATCGAGGCGGTCGCCACGAGTGCGGTTCGGGAAGCTTCGAACTCGGACACGTTTCGCGACATGGTGCGCGAGTCAGCGGGGCTCAGCGTGCGCGTGCTCGACGGAGAGGACGAAGCGCGCCTGGCGTATCGCAGCGCCGTCGCACATTTCGATCTGGGCGAGGGACGCGCCGCCGTTACCGACATGGGGGGTGGCTCGCTCGAGCTGGCCTTCAGCGCCGACGGCGTGGTGGAGCGCTTGCTCTCACTGCCGTTAGGCGCGCTGCGCCTCACGGATGAGTTTCTCAGCGAGATGTGCCGCCGCAAGGACGTCAAGCGGCTGCGCCGTACGGTGCGTAACGAGCTGCGCGAACAGCTTCCGTCGCGCGACTTTCACGGCCCTCAGCTCATCGGCTCGGGCGGCACCTTCACCAACCTGGCGGGAATGCACCTCGCCAGGCAGCGCGTGAGCGCGGCACGTTCCGTTCACGGAACCCGCGTCACCCGCGTGGCGCTCGAGCACATTCTCGACAGCCTGCTCGACACCACTCTCGCCGAGCGCCAGAAGGTCGC
>CAZWSO010000253.1:0-3080 GCA_964636485.1 uncultured Gemmatimonadaceae bacterium | reverse complement strand
TCGGATGAGAAGGCGACCTCGAACACCGGGATCTGAGATGGATCGAACTTGAAGATCGTCGGCGGGTCCGCTTCGATCGGGAGCGAGCCGCGAGCGCGGTCCAGGTTCTTCGAGGCATCCTGGAGCGCGAAGTCCACGTCGGTGCCGTACCGGAAGTAAAGGTTCACGGCTACCCTGCCTTCCTCAACCTCTGTCTCCAGCCGCGTGAGATTCTCTGTCACGGAAAGCGCGCGCTCAAGGGGCTTGGCGACGGTTTCCTCGAGCACCTGCGGCTCGACACCGGGGTTGTTTACGTTAGCCCGCACCTGCGGGTAGATGATCCTGGGCAGCAGATCGAGCGGCAGGCGGGAGGCCAGCATGGCGCCCAGCACAATTACCACTGACGTGAGCATCACGGTGCCCACTGGACGAGGAATTGCCCAACTCGAGATGCCGCGGTATTTCTTCGTCATTGAGTCGTCCCCCCACCTGCTCTGTTCGCCACGGTATCCGGGGTAACCAGGGACTCGGCGCGCACCGCGTCAACAGGCAGTGGCGCGGCAACTATCCTTACGCTCATGCCGTCCCGGAGCTGGTTCTGACCGGCGACCACCACCGCGGCACCCGCTTCCAGGCCGGACAGGATCTCGACCCGCCCGCGGAAGTTGACGCCTGGAACGACGCGGCGGCGAATCGCCCTCCCCTCCTCGACCACGAACACAGCCGGTTCTCCAGCCGCCGCCACCACCGCCGCGGCGGGAATCAGCAGTGCATCGTGGCGCCCATCGAGCTGGAGTGTCACACGCGCCAGAAATCCGGGACGAGCCACCTCGGCTCCGCTCCCGGTGAGCGCAACCTCCACCGGAACCAGGCGAGTGGCGCTATCGGCAGAGGGAAAGATTCGCCGGATACGCCCCTCCACACTGCGGCCAGCGAGCGCGTCGAGCGCGAGCTCCGCGCTCTGCCCGGGACGGAGCTGGGCGACGTCGAGCTCGGAGACCGGCACCCGAACCACCATGGTGGACAAATCGGCGATCGTGAACAGTCTCGTCTGCGGCGCCACCACGTCGCCCGCTTCGACTCGCTTTTCCGTCACCACACCAGCGATCGGCGCGCGAATCGTGGCAAAGCCGAGCCTGGTACGGAGCTGCTGGAGCCCAGCCTCGGCGGCGAGGTGCGCCGCCCGGTCCCGATCGTACTCCGCCGCCGTGATCACCTGCGCGGCGCGCAGCTGCTCGGAGCGCTCCAGCGTGGAGCGGGTGACCTCGACGTTTGCCTGCGCGCTGCGGACCTGCGCCTCCAGTTCCCTGGCGTCGATTCTCGCCAGCACGGCGCCGGTGGCTACGCGGTTTCCCTCCTCCACCAAAACGCTCAGCAGCGCCCCCGAAAGCTGGGCGTTCACCCCCACCTGCCGAATCGGTTCCACCGTGCCCGACACGGTCACACTGCGCTCGGCTACGCCGAGCTCCGCGTTCGCGATCTCGACGGGGATGACCCTGTCCTCCCCGGAGCCTCCCACCCCCTGTGCGGGGGCCCCGCCGGCGGATCCGCCACCGCAGCCGAGAGCGATCGTTGTCGCCGCCAGCGCGACGGCCCCGAAGAAAGCAGAAGATCGAGCCGTTAATTCAGGAATCATATGGCAAACGCGGCGGCGGCCGCCTGTCGGTTCGAAGTCGAGGGATGAGGGAGTGCGTTCCGCAGGCTGAAGGGACCGCCAAGGCACGCAACACCTTAAGATAACGCGCAAGCTCCCCTGAGCGTTGCCGCGGCCCTGCTCAAGGCCCATCTTCGCAGCACTCATCCCACTTAGGCTGATGCACGTCCGCGCACGGAGAGCAACCGGTGAGGCACATGGCTCAAGAGAAGACAGCTGCTGCTGGCGCGCCCCCCGCCGCCGACGTGACCACTGGTGCGGAGGAACCAGGGCCACGGCGCTCCACTGCACGGAGCGCGTTTGTTCTTCTGGTGGGGCTTGCGATTCTCGTTGCGCTCTGGTTCGTGGCTCCGCGTACTACGCCCGAGCCCGGCCAGCACATCGGCTTCTGGAGCCTGCTTCCCGCACTGGCTACCCTGATGGTGGTTTTCCTCACGCGCGAGGTCATCACCGCCCTCCTTCTCGGCATTGCCGTGGCGGGGGTGGTCAGCGGCCAACCCAATGTGCTCGCCGCCTTCCTTCTGCCAGCGATCGGGAGCGAGTCGTACGCCCTGATCCTGATCGTGTATCTCTGGTCGCTGGGCGGTCTGATAGGGCTGTGGACCCGGACCGGTGGCGCGCGCGCCTTCGCCGTGGCGGCAGGCGAGCGCATCGTGCGTGGCGAGCGGTCCGCCCGCTTTTTCGGATGGCTCATGGGGATGCTGTTCCACCAGGGGGGCACCATCTCCACCATCCTGGCGGGAACCACTGTCCGCCCCGTCACGGACGAACGGCGGATCTCGAAGGAGGAGCTGACCTACATCGTGGACTCGACGGCATCGCCAGCGGCCACCGTCATCCCCTTCAACGCCTGGCCGCTCTACGTAGGAGGATTGGTGGCCGGCACGACGCCGCTCTTCGCCACCGAGGCGGCGGCCCGCGAGTTCTTCTTCCGCTCCATTCCTTTCAACTTCTACGGCATTTTCGCCGTTCTCTTCACCCTGCTTTTCGCCTTGGGCTTGCTCCCGTGGAAGGGGAAAAAGATGAGCCGCGCCATCCGCCGGGCACGCGAGACGGGCGAGCTGAACGCTCCGGGAGCCCAGCCGCTCGCCGCCTCCGAGCTCACCGCGTTGCAGGTGGCGCCCGGGTACCGAACCGGATTGTCCGACTTCGTGGTGCCGATCGGCGTGCTGCTCGCAGTGGCTATCATACCGTTCGCCTTTACCGGCTCGGTGCGGATCGGCGAAGCGTTCGGGCTGGCAGTGCTCTCAGCGTTCTTCCTCGCCATGTTCAAGGGGATGCCGCTTCGCGAGGCGATGGCGGGCTTCGTCGATGGCTGTAAGGGCGTGACCGTTGGAGCCATCATTCTCGGCCTGGCAGTCACGCTCGGGGTGGTGTCACGCTCGCTGGGCACGGCGGACTTCATCGTTCAGACCACGAGTGGTCTCGTGCAGCCGATGTTCCTCCC
>CAZWSO010000252.1:0-3087 GCA_964636485.1 uncultured Gemmatimonadaceae bacterium | reverse complement strand
CGCGCGATTCCCAGATAGCCCTCGGCGTTGTCGAACCACTCGCCGGGCGTGTGCGCATCGCCGCCGCGGCCTCCGGCGCCGATGGCGATGGCCGGGATGCCGCGGCTGATCGGGACGTTGGCGTCGGTGCTGGCCGTGGCGAGCTCGGGCTCGCGGCCGATGAGGCGCGTCGCCTCGATCGCCATCACGACCAGCGGGTGATCGGCCGGCGTCTCGCCGCTGGGCCTGTCGCCGATCACCTCTATGTCCACCGACAACGGCGGCGTGCCGTGGGCGCGGCGGCCGTTCTCTTCCTCGCAGGCCGTCATCGCCGCGTTGCACACCTGGCGCGCCAGCGACGCCAGCACCTGCTGCCCGGTGGAGCGCACGTCAACCTCTATCCACGCATCCTCGGGGATCGCGTTCACCGAGATGCCCCCGGCGATGCGCCCCACGGAGAGCGTCGAGCGTGGCGACTGCGGGATGGGAATGCGCGACAGTGCTACCGCCGCCGCGGCGGCCGCGTGCACCGCGTTTGGCGTCCCGTACGACGTCCAGCTGTGGCCGCCCACCCCGCGATAGGTGATCCGGTAGCGCGTCGAGCCGAGCGCGCGGTGCACGATGCGCTCGTCCCCGGCGCCGTCGAGGACGATCGCCGCGCGCGCCTCGGAGGCATCGCCGGCGAAGATCGCCTTGGCGCCGCGCAGGTCGCCCCGTCCCTCCTCCCCGGTGGTGCCGACGAAGTCGATCGGCGCCACGGTGCGCAGCTTGTCGCCGTCGATCACTCTCGCCACCGCCAGCATCGCCGCCAGTCCGCGCCCGTTGTCGCCAATGCCGGGCCCGTGGAGCCGATGGCCGCTGCGTCGCACCCTGAGCTCGGTGTTGCGCGGGAACACGGTATCCATGTGCGCGCAGATGACGACCGGCTCCAGATCCGATGAGCCGCGCCGGCGAGCGATGACGTTCCCCGCGTCGTCGGTACGCACGTTCTCCAGCCCCAGCTCGGAAAAGCGCCGCCCCAGCCAGGCGGCGCGCTCGTACTCCTCTCCGCTGGGCGCCGGGATCTGCGAGATCGCGATCTGCGCCGCGACTGTCTCCCGGTCCCGTCGCTCCAGCGCCTGTCGCGCCTCGTACAGCCGGTCGCTGTGCCAGAGGTAGCGGAGGGGGGAGGAAGCGGTGGTCGTGTGCATGAGATGAAAATGGCGACGGAGAGGGGCCGGGGGAAAGTATCAGTTTGCCGCCGGGCCGGTTAGCTTGTTCCGGGCCCCTTTGCGCCACCGCCGGTTAGTTTCGCCCGGGAGCCCGTCAGTTCGTTCCGGGTCCAGTCAGTTTCGCTCCGGGGAGTACTGATTTCGCTCCGGGGACCCGTCAGTTCGCTGCGGCGCGGCCCATTCACCTCGCCCCTCCTCAGTTCCTGCGACACCGTCTCTGGCCCGCTCGGCCCCGGCACCTGCAAACTTTCTTGCCATGTCCTCCTCCCGCCTTCACGACATCATCGCCGGCTATCTGGACCTCCAGTTCCAGATGGACCCGGTATCGGCGACGCATGCGGGGCGGCACGAGCTGGATGGCCGGTTCGGGCGCTGGGATCGCGAGTCGGTGCGCGAGTATGCCGCGGCGCTGAGGAGCTACACGGGTTCTCTGGAGGAGGTGGAGGTGGACGGGGTGGAGGACGAGATCGACCGCACCGCCGTGCTCCATGCGGCGCGGCACGACCTGCTGGTGCTCGAGCGCGAGCGACCCTTCGCCACCAACCCCGCCTTTCACCTCGGGCACGCGCTGAACGGGATCTTCCTGCTCGTTGCCCGCGATGGTGAGGGACCGGACCAGCGCGCCCGCGCCTTGCTGTCGCGCCTGGAGGAGATACCGAGGCTGCTGGAGAGCGCCGCCGACGTGCTCACCGAGCCGCGCCGCGTGCACATCGAGACGGCGCGCGCCACGCTTCCGGCCGCACTGCTGCTGGTGCGTGACGGATTGAACGAAGCCTTCCTCTGGAACGGTACCATCGATCCGGAGGTCGTGAGTGCGGCGCGCGGCAAGGCGGTGGCGGCGCTCGTTGCTTTCGGCGACGCACTGGCGCTCATGGAAGAGGGCGCGTCCGATAGGCACGGTATCGGTCGCGAGCTTTTCGACGCCAAGCTGCGCACCGCGCACATGATCCGCGCCGGCGCGGACGAGCTCGTGCGCTACGCCGAGCGGCTGCGCGACGAGGTGCGCGCTCGCATGGCCGGGATCGCCGATGAGCTGCGGCCCGGTACCGATCCGCGCGAGTTGATCGCGCTGCTGCGCACGGACATGCCGTCTCGCGAGGAAGCCCTGGAGGAGTACACGCGGGCGATGCGCGAGGCGCGTGAGTTCACCATCGAGCGCGACCTGATGACGGTGCCGCCCGAGGAGCCGGAGGTGGTGCCGACGCCGGGCTACCTGAAGCCGCTCACCCCCTTCGCCGCGTACTTCGGTCCCGGCGCGTTCGAGCGCGAGCAGCAGGGAAGCTTTTTCGTCACGCTCGCCGGTGAAGGTGAGGCGTGGCGCACTTTCGCGCGCGCCGAGATCGTCTCGCTGGCCGTGCATGAAGGAGTGCCCGGGCATCACCAGCAGATCGTCACCGCCAACCGTCTCGACCGTATGGCGCGGCGCGTGGTCGCGACGCCGGCGGCGCAGGAAGGGTGGGCGCTCTACTGCGAGGAGCTGGCGGTGGAGGAGGGGCTGCTGTCGTCCCCCGCCGAGCGGCTCTTTCAGGCGCACTTCCTCCTTTGGCGCGCGCTGCGGATCATCCTCGACGTCTCCCTGCACACCCGCGGCATGAGCGTGGAGGAGGCCGCCGCCATCCTGCGCGACGAGCTCGGCTTCGACGAACCCGCCGCGCTCTCGGAGGCACGGAGGTACTGCGCGTACCCCACGTATCAGCTCTGCTATGCTGTCGGCCGGCACGATATCCTGGCGCTGCGCGACGATGCCAGAGCGGCGTGGGGGAGCGAGTTCACTCTGCGCCGCTTCCACGATTCGCTGCTCGGCTACGGGGCGTACCCGACTGCCCTTGCGCGGTGGGGGATGGGGTTGCAGGGCTGATCCCCACCTCCAATTCGTGCACGTCTCTGGCCTGAACAG
>CAZWSO010000251.1:0-3111 GCA_964636485.1 uncultured Gemmatimonadaceae bacterium | reverse complement strand
AGGCGCAGCGGGTGGAAGATCGGTTCTACGAGAACCCGCTGATGGTTGGTGCGGCATCGCTGGCGCTGGGATTGGCGGCGGGCATGGCCATGCCGCCGACGCGGACTGAGTCGAAGCTCATGGGTGGTGCGCGGGATCAGTTCGTGGATCAGGTGAAGGAGACGGCGGAGGAGACGACGGAGAAGGTGAAGCACGTAGCCGAGCGCGTAGCGGACGAGGCGCAGGATACGGCGAAGGAGGCGGCGCGGGAGGAGGGGTTGACGGGTTAGAGGGGGTCAAAGTCGTGACTCTGACCCCGGTGTTGGCCGGGTGACGCGCTGAAGGATCGATCGTATAAATTGATGGGGTCAGAGTCGTTGAAGGAAATCACTTCAGCGACTCTGACCCCTCTGTCACTCCGACAGATCCTTCAGGGAGGAAGAGATGGCGCATCGACGCGATTGGTGGTGGATGCCGGCGGCGCTGCTGCTGGTGATGGTGTGGGCGTACTCCTCGGCATCGGCCCAGCAACCGCGCGCGGTGCGCGAGTCCGATCGCGCGCTCACCGACAGGATCCAGGCGTTGCGCACCACCGGCGATTTCGTGCTGCTGCTGGCTCGGCCGGGCGTGGCGCCATCCGGGGCGGGGGAATCGGCGTCGCGTGCGGTGCCGCTCGTCTATCGCGCCATGGCGTCGGCGGAGAACCAGGCGGATTCGGCCCTGATGGAAGCCGCCGCAGCACTCGACGCGCTGGCCCGTAGCCTGGAGCGGAATGTTGGAAGGAGTGGCGAGGAGTGGCGATCGGAGTTGTCCAGCGGAGTGGAGAGCATCGTCGCGCGACTCGAATCCCGCCGGGCGGCAAGGGGGGAGCGACCGCCTGCGCAGGTCGTGATGCAGGGAGCAGCTACCGGGACCTGTCCCGAGGGAATGGTTTCCGTGGGTGGCGGTGGGTGCGTGTGTCGTCCGAACTACGAGCCGTCGCTCACCAGCCGCGGTTGCGTGCGCAGGGGCAGTGACAACCGTCCGCTCGTGGGCTGCCCGGCACCAGACCTGGAGGCGGAGCGTGCCGAGCTGCAGCGCGCCAGGCACGACATAGCGATGAACGCCATAAGAAACATGAAGGCCTGACAGCTTGGCCCGAACGGGTTTCCGTGCAACTGTGCGAGCATGGTCCCATCTAACTGACCCGCGCGTTGCGATTCTGCTCCCCGCCGCGGCAGGCGCTGGCAGCTCTCGGGGTCACGCCAGGCTGTCGCTGCCGAGGCGGCGCTCCTCGCTCACGGCTGCAGGCTCGACATATCGATTCAGCCTCACGGTGAACACCGACCCGCGTTCTGGCTCGCTCTGCACGCTGAGCTCACCTCCCATGCCGCGTGCCAGGTCGCGGCTGATGGTGAGTCCCAGCCCCACACCATCCTGCGGTCTGCTCAGCGATCGTTCGCCCTGAACGAACCGCTCGAATATGGACGCGTGGCGCTCCCGCGGGATGCCGACGCCAGTGTCGATAACCCGGATCCAGACGTGCCTTTCGTCGGCCTCGCACTCTACCCGCACGGTGCCGTCGTCGCCCGTGTACTTGGCGGCATTCGCAAGGAGATTGAGGAGCACCTGCTGGAGCTTCTCGGCATCGGCGTGCGCGCCCACGGAATCCATCACCTCTCCCAGCTCGAAGCGGATCCCTCTGGCCAGCATCTGCGGGGCCACCAATGGTTCGAGCCCCTCGATCACCTCAGCCATAGCCACGCGATCCATACGGTAGCTGAGTTCGCCGGCGTCGATCCTGGCCAGGTTGAGCACCTCGTCGATCAGCCGCAGCAGATGCGCCTGGCTGCGGTCCAGTCGCGCCAGCGCGTCCTGCTGCGCCGGAGTCACGGGACCGTACATTCCGAGGCCGAGCAGTTGCGCGTAGCCGCCGATGGCGTTGAGCGGCGTGCGCAGCTCGTGGCTCATTACCGCCAGAAAGTCTCCCTTTGCCCGGTTGGCTCGCTCGGCCTGCTCACGCGCGCGGTCAGACTCGACCACCTGATGCTCGAGAGCGCGCCGCGTTGCCTCCACCTCTCCTGCCATCTGGTCGAACATCGCCGACAAACTGCCGATCTCGTCCCGGCGGTGCGCCGCGTGCCCCATCCGTTGCCGGTAGTCTCCCCCCGCAATCGCCTCCGCCGCGGCCGTTAACGAAGCCAGCGGCTGGGTGATCCGGCGTCCGATCGCCCACGACAGGAGAGCACCCCCGGCCACGAGGAGTACGCTCAATAGCGACAGCTGAAGCACGGTTCGCTGCGGCCCCGCGTGAACGGCGCTCACCGGCGTCTCCAGAACGAGGACCCAGGGCGTACCCGCGACGATCGCCTCCTCGGCGATCATGTGGCCTTCGCGGCGGTGGTGGAACAGGCCACGCCGACCCTCGTGCCGTTCGGGAGCGGCGGCTGTGATGGCGGGAGCTGCCGTCCAGGCGGTGCCGTCCTGATTGTGGAGGTACATCGTAACGCGCTCGCCGATCAGATCCCGGAGCTGAGACTGCGCGTCCGGGGGCCCGCCCACCCGGCGAAGCTGGGCGATGTAGCCGAGAGGTGCACCAACGCCGCCCACCGGCGCCAGCGCCCAGAAGAAGAACCGGTCACCAGCCCCGTGCATCGATGTGAACGTCACGGAATCGGACGCGAAATCGTTGCCGGCAGCGCTGAGTCGCTCCAGCTCGCGCGCCAGCGCGCCGTCGCTTTCGGGCTCGCTTCTCGTACCGGCCGCCATCACGAGGCGTCCACGCGCGTCATGCACATGGAGCGGAGTCTGGGTGTCGGCAGTGGCGAGATGCGGTGTCAACGCGCCGAGCGCGCTGGCGGCGACAGCGCCATGTGGCACATGTGCGCCTTCGGCGAGCGCACTGTCGGTCAGAGCGCTCGCACTCCTGAGCGCGCGCCGGAGCGCCGGGTCGGAGCTCCACTGCCGCATGATCTGCCCGCGCTGCGCGATGGATGCTTCCGCCGACGCCGCCACCTGCCGGGCGGCCGGCGCGATTCGCTCGCGGGCGGCCTGCTCCGCGGCGCGAGTAAGCGTTCCGTATGTGAGCACGAGCGACGTCGCCAGGATGGCTACAAGCACTCCGCTCATCAGCAACGCCAGACGGCGCTCGAG
>CAZWSO010000250.1:0-3118 GCA_964636485.1 uncultured Gemmatimonadaceae bacterium | reverse complement strand
GCGATGTGGTGCGCGGCTCCGCACCGTTCACCGAACTGCTCCAGCCGGGCGCCGTTCTGCCGATCGAGGTGCGACGTGGCGCTCAGCTTCGCCGTGTCACGGCGCGCATTACGGCGCGTCCGGTCACGAGCTTCAACGTCACGACAGGGCAGGGTGGGCAGCAGATAACGGTGACGACGACGCCCAGGAGCGTGGGCGGACGGGAGGTGGAGCCGTCCCGGGTGATCGTGAGGTCCGGCACCGTCACGAACGTCGACACGGCGCGGCTGCGGGCCGTGCAGGTTGACCCCGGTGGGCGCAGCACCGTAAGGCTCGTGCCCGTGCCGGCCGCCGGCAGCTCATCGCTGGTGCTTGTTGCGGGCGCAGAGTTGTTTGCCTTCCGTGGCGACTTCCAGCCGGCGCTTGGCGTGCGCGAGGGGCTGCTCGTGCTTCGCGTGGCGCCCGCCACTCCGATGTCGCGAGCCGGCATCCGGCCCGGCGACGTGATCCTTGCCGTGAACCGCGCCAACACACGAACACCGGAGGCGTTCCGACTCGCCCTCGAGAACGAACCCTCGCGCTCTGCCCTCCTCGACATGGTGCGCGGCGGGGAGCGGAGATCGGTGACGCTGCGGTGGTGAGCAGGCTCGAGCCAGCGGTGCAGGTCAGGCGGCAGGGCGCGAGAACCCCGTGGCACCCGGCCCCCTATTAAAGCTCTACCTTCCTGCGGGGCGTGAACGTCCGCGACGTCACCTCGACTTCGAGGATGCTGTGCAGCGGCAGTGTCCGGAACTCGTCGCGCAGGTACGAGAAGACGACCACCTGGCCGTTCTCGATCGCGTACGGCTCGTACTCGCGATCATAGACGGTGGTGGGGCTGTCCTGGAAGCGCACCCGGACCCGTCGGTGCTGCCTTCCCGCTTCCCTGATGACCGATTCGAAATCCGTCATGGCAGCTCCCGCGCAGGCGTCTACGCCATAGCGCAGTCCACGGGGGACTGCGCTACGGATATGATGACGAGCGCCTGTCTCAGCTTCAAGCCTGGCCAGCGGTTCGGCCCGGCCCGGCGCCCGGGCCCCGTCGTTCAGGCTTTTACAGTTTCTGTTCCGCGGGCAGCAGCGACCGATGTATGGCCAGCGCCGCCACCGCCCCCTGCGCCGCGGCGTGGATCGCGAGCTGAGGACCGGGCGTCACATCGCCGGCGGCAAAGACGTTCATCACCGAGGTGTGGCAGTGCTCGTCGATTTCGATCAGTCCGTCCGCATCCCGCTTGCAGCCGATCTGCACGCCGAGATCGTCCGCCGCGTGCTTGCCGAGAGCGAAGAAGAGGCGCTCGCACCCGATGCTGTCGCCGTTAACGAATAAGAGCGCATGGGCGCTCCTGTCGTTGCTCTCGAGTGCCGCAATACGTGTGGTGATGACGGGCACGCCAAGCGTCACCAGCCTGGCACGCAGCGGTTCATCGAGCTCCGGATCCTGGCCGTGTGTGCACAGCGAGATCTCCCGTGTCCAGTTCGAGAGCGCCATCACCATGCTCACAGCTCGCTTCCCGGTGCTCACCACCACCGTCTTACACCCACGCGCCTCGTAGCCGTCGCAGTCGGGGCAGTGGTGGGCGGTCTCGCCGTAGCAGCGCTCGAGCCCCGGGATGTCGGGCCAGTCGTCGCGGAGGCCGATGGCGAGGAGAAGCCTTCTGGCCTCGACAGTCGCGTCTCCATTGCGGAGTACCAGATGGAAGTGCTCCTCACCAAGGCGCTGCGCCATCTCCACCTCGGCGTCCACGAAGGTGACGCCGTGCGCGCGCCCCTCCTCGCGCCCGCGCGCGCGCAGCTCGGCGGGAGGAATGCCGTGGAGGCCCAGGTAGCCATTGATCCCTCGCGCTTCCCAGTTTCGCGGATCGCCGGAATCGATAACGACCACGGAATGGAGGTAGCGGGCGAGCCATGTGGCGGCGCTGAGGCCGGCCGGCCCGCCGCCCACTATGGCGACGTCGTAGCTGGGTGAATCGGACATGGCCCGCCGCCCGTGCAAGAAGCGAGCGGGCGGCGGCGCGGGCCGACTACCGGATGGAACCCGGCGGCAGCGAGTAGATCAGACGAGCGGTGGCACGGTCGGGCTCCGACAACTCGCGAACCCGTACCCTGGCCGTCATGATGTTGGACGTGTCACCGGTATGGTCCAGGCCAAGCAGGTGGCCGATCTCGTGCAGCGCGATGGCTCGGATGGCGCGGGCATCGAGCGCGTCGCCACGGTTATGGTACAGCGCAAGAGTGATCGTCCCGTTCACGATCCACCAGTTCCGGTCACGAGCCCAGAGCGTCTTGCCGCTGATGGACTCGTTGAACTGTTCCACCCAGACGACGCGTACATCGGCGCCCGCGCTGTCCACCACGAAGGTGAAGGCGAGCGGCAGGCCGACTTTGGTCCACTCACCGAACGCTTCTCGCACCTTCCCCTCGAACGACGGATCCCACCCGGGCAGCCCCTGTCCGCTGCCCACCCACACTCGTATGGGCCGCGACAGCCGCTCCGGCCATCGGGCGATGGACGAGTCGCGATTAAGCAGGATCTCGCCGATGTACGTACCCTGCTCGGCGCGGCGGATACGGTCGCGGATCTCGCTGACGTTGCGCGCGGATGGCGCCTCGGCAATCGCCGCTGCGGCGACGACCATAGCGGCGACATCGAACGGCTCAGCGCGGGCGCTGTCGAGCATGGCGGCCTGGGCGGTCGCCAGCGTCTTTGGCCCCTGCGCTATTTGCGCGACGACGAAGCCGAAGATCGGGATCAGCAGAAAAACGGGGAGATAGTCGAGCCGCTTCATCGCGGGGTGGGGCAGAGGAAGGTGGGCGAACCGCCAGCATTGGCGGAGGGGTAAGCCGCGGTACCGGCTTGGGGCCGTGCGAAGGAGGACGATCGAGGGAGGCGGTGGGGCACGAGGGTGCCCACCGGAAGAGGGTGCAACATGGCCCGTCTGGCGACGGGCGAAAGTAATCTATATCACTGCCGGTGTGTGATCAAATGTACACAGAAGGTGGCGTGGCGTTCCGGAGGCCCCCGCGCGTTCTGTTGCTTTCGTTTTCCGGAAGCAGAAGCAGCTATCTGCGTCGAGACTTGCCGGCTGTCAGCTTCCAGCTG
>CAZWSO010000249.1:0-3169 GCA_964636485.1 uncultured Gemmatimonadaceae bacterium | reverse complement strand
TGCAGAGAGCGTCTGCGTACGCGATCGCCGAATGCACGCACATGACGGCAAGACCGTTCGTGCTGAAGTGCTCGCCCAACGTAGAGGCACTGCGCGTATCGCTGCGAAAGACATAGGGCCTGCCGGGCTGTGCACGCCTGGGGTGCCAATGGATCCGGCGTGGCTGAGCGCCATGAAGCGACGGTGGTGGCGTACGTTCTCTGGGCCTTTATGGCCGCCACGCCGGACTGTGAGCCCATTCTCCAACGAGAAGTTCCGGAGTTCCCCCGGCAGCGGGGATGTAGAAGACAGCGTTCGTATTCTCCCACGCCCATCTCTCCTCGTACGCGATAAGGCGGCCGTCCCGGGACCACGCCGGGTACGTCTGGTGCGGGTCGCTATGGTGGAGGGTCAGCAGGATGATGGCCGAGCCGTCCGGGGAGACGGTTGCGACGAGACACCTTGCGCCGCTGCACCGAGTGAAAGCGATCTGCTTCCCGTCGGGAGACCACGCCGGGCCTGCGATTGAGTGCGCGTCTACCGGCACCACTTCCGCGGTGTGCGTGCCCTCGACGCTCGCGATGTGCAGCGCGTGGTATCCATCATCTCCGCTGAGCCTTACGTACGCGATCTGCGTCCCATCCGGCGACCACGCCGGGTCCGCGGCCATGGCAGCAAAGTGGCGCGGTTCTTCGTCCGATGCTACCTCGAGGATCCAGATGTCACAACCATCTTCACAGAGCCGGCTAACACCAGCGACAGCGAGGAACGAGCCGTCGGGTGACCACGACGGCGAGTGAAAGCGTCTGCCCGCCGTCCGTCGGACGAGATTGGTGCCATCTGCGTCCATGATGTAAATGTCGACGACTTCTACACCTGACGTCGATTCTTGGTGAGCGAAGGCAATCCGCCGGCCGTCGGGCGACCATGCTGGGTCGCGGTTACTTCCATTCCACGTTAGCCGGCGCTCGCTCTGGGTTGCGAACTCGAACACGTAGATGTCGCCCTTGCGAACGAAGACAAGTTCCGGGCAGGATTCCACACATGCCTCGGCAGTGAAGATGTATTGCCGACCGGCTGCGCGCGCGATCACCTGCTGCCACCCCAGAGCCGGACCGAGCGTCCACTCACCTGCGCTGGCCCTGCCATCAGCGCCGCTGACCGCCGATGGTGCTGCAATGACGCCTCCACCCTCGACCTCGAAGGTTACCTCCACGCCGCCGATCGGATTTCCAAACCGGTCGGTGGCCGAAACGCGCAGTGGCACAGTCACGCTGGCGCCGGGTGCGCCAACCTGATGCCTGAAGTTGACGGCGGCGAGCTTCGCGATGGGCCCCGGCTCCGTCAGCGCTGTGAACACCACGGCCCTGGTGCCAGCCGTTGCTCTCAGCCGCTGCTGTCCGACTTTTCCGCCCAAATGCCAGTAAACACCGGCCGTACCGGCTTCGCCCGTAAGCACCACCTGGTCGTGTTGAGTGATGGCGTCCAGCGCCGTGAAGGTGACGCGGATCCCCACCATCGGATTACCCGCCGAGTCCAGCACACGAACGCTTGGAGCGGGAAGAACCTCGGTGCCAACCGTGGCGGTGAAGCTGGTCGACGTGAGCGCCTCGACCTCGGCCACGCGATCCGAGAGCGCTGGCGGGTCGGTCGGCCCATCGCGACCGCACGCTGTGAGCACCAATTGAAGCACCGTCAATGCGACAGCGCGCAGGCGGAACCCGGCCAACATATGAACCTCCGTGTCTACCGACCGGCGATGAAGCAGTCGGCGAAAAGAAGTCTCTGCGCTCCCCTCTTCAGAACACACCCGAACGGGCGAAAGAGGGCCACCTCCGGCGTCCGGTCGTGCCGCCCGTTCGGCGCACGCACACGAAGCCGCCGGGGGGCGAGGGGGTATTCGGGGCGATGCGGTTCGGCGGCGAGCCGATGGAGACCTCGCTGGGCGCCGACTTCATCCTGCACGACCAGCTCATCGAGCGCATGCGCGAGATGCGCGGCGTGCTGCTCGAGCTCAATGCGCGCGTCATCCGCCATGACCGCTACATCGAGGAGACCTTCCCCAGTTGATGTCCAGGTTGACGGTGCAGTAGATCGGCTGATGTGCCCACACCTGTTCGTAGTACGGGAAGCCCGTACCCTGCTGGGCGCTGGAAAGCTTTACTTCCAGCAGGCAGTTCTCGCTCGACGCGTCGTTCCAGGCCGATAGCGTGACCGCGTAAACCTGCGCGTGCGCCGGTCGCGGGTGCGCGACGAGCGCGGCCACGGCGCAGATGAGCAGGACGAACGCGCGGGAGCGCTGGGTGATGGTCATCCGACGATCCTCCCTGGATGGCTGGACCGCCTTCGGCGCCGGCGCCGGAGGCAGGTGACGATCCTCAGCAGTGATGTCGGGAAAGGGGGGCGGGGGCCGCCAGCGTCGCGTCTCCGGCTATGTCAATGACGCGGAAGCACCACCCGTTGCGCCGATCCAGGCGAGTACTTCCGCCGCGGCGGGCGCGTCGAGGCGGGCGGCCGCGTCTCTGTCCACCGCCTCGACCGAACTGGCGCCGAACAGTGCCGAACCCGGGAGTCCCGCCTCCGTCCGAATCTGCGCCTCGAGGTAGGATGCCAATCCCTCGCGTAACGAGTGCGAGCCGAACCTCCACGCGACGATGTGGGCACTTTCGTGGATGTAGGGTGCCTCGCCAGAACGCACCTTCTCCGCATCGAGAAACAGGTAGGGGAGATTGTACCGCATGTGCTGATACGACCCGTAGACGTGGGAGATGCCGACGTTGCGCGCGACGAAGACGTGAATCTGCGCGCCGCCGTAGTGGCTCGAGTCGATGCCATTTCCGATCAGTCGTTCGATCGCAACGACCGCGCGACCGAACGACTCGGCGAACGCATGGATTTCCTGATCGTCAAGCGCACCCTGCTGCACCCAGATGACCGACTTCGGGGCCTCGACCCTGACCCCGGTCCGCCTCAGCGAGTCGACCAGGACGTCGTCGGCGTCGACCTGTGGGTGAGCGATGGCTGGCCCAGCCATGAGCCACAGGAGGAGAGCGCCGGCACTTCGCATGATCATATGCTCATCCAATCAATAGTGATGTGGCACTGCGCGGCGAAGGCGCTCACTCGGCGGCGCGCTTCGCACTCCGGACCAGCTGCACCGCCACCTGCATCGCCGCCTCGGTGGCGGCCC
>CAZWSO010000248.1:0-3208 GCA_964636485.1 uncultured Gemmatimonadaceae bacterium | reverse complement strand
CCCTGACCCGGCGCGCTGGCTGCCGGCGGATTTCACCCCGTCCGCCGATCGGCCCGTCGTGCAGCGACGCCCCAACCTGCGACGGCTGCCGAAGTGGCGACCACCGCGCGCGAGCGATCCTCCATCGGGTTGGATCGGGCGCTGGGCGCTGTTGGAGTCGCCCGGCACCAGCGGGGAGCTACCGTCAGCCGATCAGCACGCCGAGCTCATCGCGCGACAGTGGCTCGACCGCTATGGTGTCGCTTCGCGCGACTGGTGGAAGCGCGAGCGGCCTCCTGTTGCATGGAGCATGATCTACCGCCAGCTCACTCGTCTCGAATTCCGCGGCGAGGTGCGTCGCGGCTACTTTGTGCGTGGGCTGGCTGGTGCACAGTTCGCGGTGCCGGCGGCGGTGGAGCTTCTTCGTTCGGCTCGAGAGGAGCCCGAGGCGGAAGCACCGGTGCACGTGATGGCCGCCAGCGATCCAGCGAACGTGTACACGCTTCCGCCGCCATCCACAGTGGGCCGCCTCGAGCGCCCGCGCGGTGCCGGCGCCCTGCTCGTTGTCAGGCGCGGCCGCGTTCTCATGTCCGCAGAGAGCCGCGGACGGCGCGTACAGTTGCGCGAGGGAATTGACGAGGCCACTGCGTCCGAGGCGGCCGGCGCACTGGCCGCGCACCTCACCCGGTCGACGTGGGCGGGGTCCCGCCGCGATCCCACTGTGGAGCAGATCAATGGGGCGCCGGCAGTCGGCAGTGAGTGGGCGGAGGCGTTCGCGGCCGCCGGATGGAGAAGGGGGGTTGGGAAGCTGTGGTGGAAGAGCTAGGGGCGTGAGCCGGGTCGGGTGCGGCTATCTCACGTCTTCCCTTCCCAATGCCGCTCTGACTGCCTCCCGCATCGCCAGCACGGCCTGGTCGCGCGCGGCGGGGGAGTCTTCGCGAACGTGAATCTCGATGCCGTCAGCGACCTGGATGCGGCGCCAGCTTCCCATTCCGTTCTCCGGAGGTTCCGGGGCGCGGTCGGCCCCGCTGCCAAGCGCCGGAGCGAGGGCGACTGCAACACGACGTTCGAGCGCGTCGCCCGTAGCTTCCTTCATCTCGCCGCGGATGCGCTCGAGTGTCATTCCCTCGCGCTGGCGGATCTTGATGAAGAGCAGTTGCAGCAGATGACGGTATCCATACGTGGCCGCGGTGCCCGTTCCTTCCGGTCGATCGAGCAGACTGTTGGCGACGTAGAATCGAACGCCGCGCGCGCTCAGCGTCGCGCGCGCGGCGGCATTGGTCGGCCGCATTGCCGCCGCATCAACGAGGGCAGTAGCGTGTGATGCTAGTCCGCGTGCGTTCCACGGTGCATGGCGTGCGTGCGCTCGCAGGAGCGGAACGGCGGACTCTGACATGGGGGATACAATAACCCGCGGAGGACCGAGCGTCACGATCCCCCCGGAAAGACGGCACTGGGCAGGGGTGCGCGGCGGCGGCCCGGGAGGAGCCGTTTGCGCCCTCTACGGGGCGGGCAGGGTGATGGTAACCGTCGTGCCGGTGTCGGCGCTCTCCACCGTGATCCTTCCGCCATGTTCTTCCATGATGCGCTTGCAGAGCGCCAGGCCGATGCCGGTGCCGCCGGGCTTTGTCGAGAAGAAGAGATCGAACACTCGACCAAGGTCTTCGGCCGGTATACGTGCACCGCCGTTGTGCAGGGTGCATCGCCAGCCGCCGCGCGGAAGAACGCGTGAGTGCAGCGCGACCACCGAGCCGTCCGGCGCCGCCTCGCATGCATTCACCAGCACGTTCAGGAATACCTGACCCAACCGCTCCGCATCGATCCGCACAGTGGCGGGTCCCTCGCGCGAACGGACCAACTGGAGCGACGGGCGCTCCAGAAGGCCGCGATTTCCCTCCAGTATGTAATCCCAAACTGCATCGGGATCGCCGGGTGCGAGTGCGAGCGGACGAGGACGCCCGTACTCCAGCAGGTCGCTGACCATCCCGTTGAGGCGCTCGACCTCGCGAAGGATGCGACCGACGTTGCGTTCCACTACCGGGTCGTCCTGCGACCGGAATCGCAGCAGCTGCACCGCGGACGAAATGCCGAAGAGCGGGTTGCGGAGCTCGTGCGCGATTCCCGCTGCCACCTCGCCCATTGCCTCCAGTCGGCGTTTCTCCTGTACGCGCTCCACCACGCGCGCCCGCTCGATTGCCGCCGAGGTCTGCGCCGCGATCGTGGAGAGCGTGCGTTCGATCTCCTCGCGCCGCTGTGGCGAACCGGGCGTCTCCGCGACCACCGTCATCGCGCCCAGCATGCCGCTGTCGCCAGTGAGCGGAAGGGTGAGCTGGATCCCCTCGTTCACGTCCTCGGCGCTCATCAATCCGGAATCGATTGCCGCGCGCCAGCTGTCGGCAAACCGGGTGTTGGTGTCACCCCGCGGCCGATCGACACCGCTCGAGTAGCTTACCCGGGGCTCGCCGCCGTCTTCGTCAACCAGCACCACGAACAGCTCATCATATGGTACCGCGCGCCTCAGGATGTGCGACATCTCCTGAAAGACGTGGGGCAGGTCTATGGTATGAGCGAGGGCGGTGCCGGTGTGGCCCGGCGTCTCGCGGACGAGGTCCATGGGGTGAAGTTACTCCGCAAACAGGGGGAACGAAAAGGCGGAGCGCTGGCGCTCCGCCTTTCGGGTCGACAGCGAGCGTGACCTAGCGGCGTCGCCGCACCGACTTCTTGCCGGTGGCTCGGCGCGCCCCGCCCTTTCGGGAACCGCTGCCGCGTAAAGCCGTTTTCCTCCCGCCCTTTCTGGCGGCACTGCCGCGAGTGGCCTTACGGGCTCCCCCCTTCCTGGCGGCGCCCCTTTTCCTGGCACCGCCCTTCCTGGCCGAGCCCCCACGCGCTGCGCTCTTCTTCTTGGCAGCGCCCCGCCCCTTCCGAGCCGGGCTCTTCCGGGCCGCGCCCTTTTTCTTCGCGGCGCTCCTCTTTTTGGTCGCACTCTTCTTAGCGGCACTCTTCCTCTTGGCGGCGCTCTTCTTCCTGGCGGCGCTCTTCTTCTTTTTTGCGGCTCCCTTTTTCTTCGCCGCGGTCTTGGTCTGGGCGGTCCCAGCCTTTTTGGCCGCGGTTTTCGAGGTGCCTGCTTCTTTCTTGCCGGCCGCGGCCTTCACCGCTCCCGTGTCGCCGCCGCTCTTCGCCGGCGCCTTTCGGGTGGCTGAAGCACCCTCGCCGCCGGCCGGCGCGCTGG
>CAZWSO010000247.1:0-3235 GCA_964636485.1 uncultured Gemmatimonadaceae bacterium | reverse complement strand
GCAACTAACGGGACGTCACGCCAGGCCCAACGCAGCGGTGGCTGACGTGGCGCTTATCGGACAGCGGAAGGCCCGATCTCCGCGCCGAGCGGAATCACGTTGTCCACGGGCAGTCCGGCAACGGCCGCGTGCTCGCGGCATGCCTCGTCGCTGGGTGCGTCGAACTCGCAGAATGAGTGCTGACCGTCGGCTGTCAGATGGCTCCGGATCCAGGTCATCCCGCCTACCTCGTCGCAGGCAGCGACGACGTTGCGGGCCACGGCCTGGATCTGCTCCGGCGTAAGCGGGGGAAGTGTGCGAGTGACCATGAAACGTGGCATGCGCAATCTCCTATGGGGCTGGCCACCACGATGCACCGGGTCGCCTCGATTGTCAAACGGTCCACCGGCGAGAAGCGGGGTTAGTCTGGCTCCGGCGCGGCAACGAAGCGCAGAACCTCCTCCATCGACATGATGAGGCCCCAGTCCCACGCGCGCTCACTCGCGGCCGCGCCCAGGCGCGCGACGGCGGCAGCGACCCGTTGCTCGAGCCTGCTCCTGTCAGCGTCCGAGAGCGGCGCCCCGAGTGTCTCCCGGAGACCGGCGACCGCGCCGGCCAGGCGCACGGCGCGCTCGTCGTGTCCTTGCGCCGCGGCAAGGCCGGCCAGGATCTCGAACACGCGGACCATGCCGTGCTGGTCGCCGGCTTCGCCAAAGTGGATCAGCGCCTCCTCGAGCATCGCGCGCCCCTCGTCCAGCCGTTCCTCGGATGCCGTCAGCTCGGCCAGATCCATCAGCACCGCTGCCAGGCCTCGTCCGTCGCCAGACGCTCTGAAGATCGTGGCGCTCTCGCCGTATAACGTCCGCGCCTCGCCAGTATTTCCCTCGTCGCGGGCCAGCCTCCCCATGTGGCTCAGCACCCACGCCGCGCTGGCGCGGTCGCCGCTCTCACGGAAAAGCTGAAGCGCCTCCTCGTACCGGGTGCGCGCCGCAGAGAAGTCGCGCCGCATGTGCTCCGCGTTGCCGATGTTCGTGATGCCAAGCGCCGCGCCTCGAAGGTCGCCGGTCTCACGGATGGCGGCGGCTGCTTCCTCCAGGAGCGGGATCGCTGCGTCCGCGTCCCCTCGGCGGAGAAGGAGGATCGCCAGGTTGTTACGCGATACCATGATCGCGCGTGGGTCGCGGAGCTCCACGGCGAGGGCGAGGTGCTGCTCGAACAGCTGTCGGCCCAGAACGTAGTCGCCGCACCGGTCGGCCAGGGCACCGGCGGCGAAGAGTGCAGAAGCGCGGAGCCGCGGCGGCACATCCTCGCTCGAAGCAAGCAGCAGCGCATGAAGACGGTTGAGCCCCTCGCGGGCGTAGCTCCGTGCGTCCCAAAACCTCCAGAGCGTCAGCGCCACGCGGAGCGCGGTCAGCCCGGCACCACTGCCCGCGAGGCGGTCGAGAACCGCCCGAATGTTGTCGTGCTCGGCCTCGAGTCGATCGAGCCACTGCGCGTCGCCGCGTGCAACGTGGGGCTCCCCCTCAGCGGCGAGCGCGGCAAAGACCTCGGCGTGGCGGTCGGCGATGGCCTTCTGCTCACCTGCTGCGACGAGCATTTCGGCCGCGAACGCGCGCAGCGGGCGGAGCATCTGATACCGGATCACGCCATCGACGCCAGTCTCCGGACGCAGCAGACTGTGCTCGACGAGCGAGGCGAGGTGCTCCTCGAGCAGCTCCGGCGCGCTTCCGTCACCGCACACTGCGACCGCCGCTGCAACGGTAGCCCCTCCGCCGAACACGGCCAGCCGCCGGAACAGGCGCCGTTCTTCTTTCGGGAGGGCATCGTGCGACCACGCGATCGCGCCGCGCATCGTGCGCTGTCGTGCAGGCAGGTCGCGAGCGCCTCCGGTGAGCACGTCGAGTGTCTGCTGAAGCCGATGGAGGAGCAGCTGCGGTGGAATCGTCCTGGCGCGCGCAGCGGCGAGCTCGATTGCGAGCGGAACCCCGTCCAGGCGCGCACAGATGCCCACCACTGCGGCTGCGTTATCACCGTCGAGTCGGAAGTCCGGGCGGGCGGCGATGGCGCGCTCCACGAACAGGCGCACCGCCGGCGACTCGCCAACGACACTGGGCCGCAATGCTTGATGAGCGGCTGGAACGGGGAGGGCGTCCACCGGAAACTCATGCTCGCCGTAGACGCGAAGCACGACCTGGCTGGTGACGAGCGCCTTCAGTCCGGGGCACTCGGCGAGCAACCCCAAGACCTCCGCCGAGGCCGCATCGAGCAACTGCTCGAAGTTGTCCAGCACGAGCAGCGCCTGTCGGACGCGGAGCTGGTTGCGCACCGCGTCCTGAGAACCGACGGCTGCGCCACGCAGCCCGAGCGCCTGCGCCAGCTGGCCGGTGAACGCATCGGCGTCCTTCGTCTCGGCGAGCCCGACGAAGTAGACGCCGCCGGGAAAGTTCAGGGCGGCGCGAGAAGCCGCCTCCAGTGCGAGACGCGTCTTCCCGATCCCGCCGGGACCGGTCAGAGTCAGAAGCCGTACGCTCTGGCGCTGAAGGAGCGCGACGATTGACTGGACGTCGGGCTCGCGCCCGATGAGCGGCGTGAGTGGCACGGGGAGGCGCGGCCGCTGCGGCAGGGTGCCGGTGGGAAGCCGCGGGCCGTCTGCGTTGGCAACTGGTACGGTGTTGCCCAGCGCCTCCGCAAACTCCAGCGCGGTTGAGAATCGTCCGTCGGGCTCCTTCTCCATGGCGCGGTGGAGGGCTCGCTCCATCGCGTCGGACACCGGCTCGGTCGTGCGCAACGCCGGTGGCGGGGCCGTGAGGTGCTGCGCTACGAGTGCCATCGCGCTCGCGCCGGCGAATGGCGGGCGACCGGTGAGGAGTTCGTACGCCACGCAGGCCAGGCTGTACTGGTCGGCCCGGCCATCCACGGCTTCCCCGCCCGCCTGCTCCGGCGCTATGTACGCTGGCGTGCCGACGACCATCCCGACCTGCGTCAGCGTCGTCCCCGCAGAGGCTTCGGCCACCGCGCGCGCGATGCCGAAGTCGGTGACGACGGCGTGCCCTTCGGAAAGAAGGATGTTCTCCGGCTTGATGTCCCGATGGACCACCCCCTGGCGGTGAGCATAGTCGAGCGCGCTCGCCACTTCCCGGACAATACGCCCGACCTCCACCGGTGCCACCGCAGCGTCACGGTTGAGCCGGTCGCGCAATGACTCGCCGGCGATGAACGGCATCACGTAGAACAGCGCGCCCGCGTCAGCGCCCTC
>CAZWSO010000246.1:0-3323 GCA_964636485.1 uncultured Gemmatimonadaceae bacterium | reverse complement strand
ACTTGATCTTGATGTTCATCTGCGCCTGCATCCGCGGCGAGCGGGGATCGCCAAGGATGCTCCTCGCTCCCAGCGCGCGTGGCCCGAACTCCATGCGGCCGGCAAACCAACCGACGATCTTCTCCTCTGCCAGCAGTGCTGCCGTCCGATCGAGCAGCACCTCACGATCCAGCCGCTCGTAAACGGCGCCGATGGAATCGAGGTATTGCGCGATCTCAGTCTCCGAGAAGCTGGGACCGAGGTACGCTCCCTTCATGGCATCGCAGCCGTTCGTGGATCGCTGCTGCTTGCAATGGCGATGCCAGATCAACTGTGCGACGCCCAGCGCTCCGCCCGCATCGCCGGCGGCTGGCTGGATCCAGATCTCCTTGAACGGTCCCTCGCGCAGGAGGCGACCGTTCCCAACGCAGTTGAGGGCTACGCCGCCGGCCATGCAGAGGCGATCCATCCCCGTGGCCCGATGCACCGTTCGGCCCATTCGCAGCATGACCTCCTCACACACCGCCTGCACCGAGCGCGCGAGGTCCATCTCGCGCTGCGTGAGGTTGGTTTCCGGCACGCGCGGCGGTCCGCCGAACAGCCGGTCGAACTCACCATTGGTCATGGTGAGCCCGGAAAGATAATTGAAGTACCTCTGGTCCAGTGTAAAGGAGCCGTCCTCCCGCAGATCGATCAGGTTGTCGAGGATCGTCTGGACGTATTTTGGCTCGCCGTATGGAGCGAGCCCCATCACCTTGTACTCTCCCGAATTCACCTTGAAGCCGGTGTAGTAGGTGAATGCGGAATAGAGCAGGCCAAGCGAGTCGGGCCAGTGCAGCTCCTGCAGGATCTCTACGTCGTTGCCGCGGCCGACACCATAGGAGGTCGTCGCCCACTCGCCCACACCATCCATTGTCAGGATCGCCGCCTCTTGGAACGGAGACGGGAAAAAGGCGCTTGCCGCGTGCGATTCATGGTGCTCGGCGAAGAGTATGTCTCCCTCGTAGTCGAGGGCGCGCGCGAGCTCCCGCCCCATGAACAACTTCTCCTTCATCCACAGCGGACCAGCCTTGAGGAAGGAGCGGAAGCCACGCGGAGCCACCCCGATGTACGTTTCCAGGATGCGCTCGAACTTCAGAAGCGGCTTGTCGTAGAAGCCCACCCACGACAGGTCGCCCACACCGATGCCGGCCTCCCGGAGGCAGTACTCCACGGAGCGGGCCGGGAAGTCGGGGTCGCCCTTCTTGCGGGTAAAACGCTCCTCGGACGCAGCGGCGATGATCTCGCCGTCGCGTACCAGCGCGGCCGCGCTGTCATGGTAGAACGCGGAAATTCCCAGGATATGTACGTGTGCCACTTGATCTCGGGGTCTGCTGCGGGTTTGCCCTCGCCTCTCCGCAGGGTAACGAGTGGGTACGCACAGTGGCAACCGTCGGGCCGCTGGTAGTCGTGCCGGGGCCGGCCCGAATTCGGCCGAGGGGACCGGACTGTGGCAGTCCTGCCACGATCGGTGGCTGGGCTGTGGCATGCCACGGCTCGCACCGCCACTTCTGCCGCTTACCCTTAGCTTCGCGCGGCGTTGTAGAATGGTCCTCCAGTTGCACGCCGGACCGGTATCGTATGTGCCAGTTCCTCCGTCACCAGCAGCGATCCCACCTGTGACCGCTACTCAGCCGCCCCCTACCAAGCCGTCCCCGACCCCTTCGCCGGAGCCGCCCCGTTCGTCGCGGCTCCGTAGCGCCCTCATCAACGTCACGCTACTGTCTTCATCGATGTTGCTGGCGGTCCTCCTGGGCGAAGCGGCGGTGCGCCTGGCAGCGCCTCAGCAGCTCGTTCGGGTCCGTCCCGACGTCTGGATGCCAGCGGACACCTTCGGCTGGACCCATCGCCCGAATCTCAACACAACCTTCAACACCGGCGAGGGGCCGGTCCGCATCTTCACAGATCACGAGGGATACCGTGTGTCCGCCGCCGGGAGGGTGGAAGCGGAGCGCAGCATCCTCGTGCTGGGCGACTCGTACATGGCTGCCTTTCAGGTGGAGTACGAGGAGAGCGTTCCGGGATTGCTGGAGGCAGGGCTGGCGGCCCGAGGTGTCCCGGCATCGGTACGCAACACCGGTGTGACGAGCTGGGATCCGCCGCACTATCTTCTGCGCGCCCGATACGCGCTGGCGCGCGAGCGGTTCGACATGACGCTGGTGTTCGTGTACCTGGGCAACGACATCGTGTCGACGCGCACAGAGGCGTTCCGGCCGCGTGTGCCGGTCCCCAACCGCCGCCTGCGCCTTCCCCGGGAGGCATCGAGGCGCGAGATCATCAATGCCGTACTCTACCCCGTCAACGAGTTCCTCGAGGCGAACTCCCACATGTACGTGATGGCAAAGAACGGCTCGAAGGTGCTGATGATGCGGGCCGGCGTCACCGCCCGCGCCGACCCGGTCGAGCTCCGGGTGAGCGAGGCGGACGCGCCCCGCTGGACCGTCACCGCCGACATCCTGGCCGATATCGCCGCCGAGTCAGCGCGCTACGGCGCACCGGCGCTGTTCGTCCTCATCCCCTCCGCGTATCAGGTCAACCGCCGGGAGTTCGAGGATTACCTTCGCGGCTTCCAGATCGACGAGTCGGTTCTCGACATCGACCAGCCCAACCGGATCATGCGGGCGAAGCTGGCCGAACGCGGTCTCGAATTCATCGACACGACCGACGAGCTGCGCGCCGCCCACGACGCGGGAGAGAAAGTGCACGGCCGAGTGGACCCGCATTTCTCGGCCGCTGGCCACGCGGTAGTGGCGCGAATGCTCGAACCCATACTCCTGGAGAGACTTGGAGGGGAGACGCCGAGCGGCGGGCAGGGCGGGTGACCCTGCCGGCTCGACGGCCGGTACTGCGAGAGGTCTCACCGCCGCCTCAGGAGTGGCAGCGCTGGCGCCGCATGATTGCGATCGTTGCGGGACCAACTGCCTACCTTCTGCTCTTCCTTCTGGCTCCCGCCGAGCTCCCACGCGCGGCCGCTCACGTGCTGGGGGTGGCCGCCTGGATGGCCATCTGGTGGCTGTCGGAGCCGGTACCGCTCGGCGCCACGTCGCTCCTGCCGCTGGTGCTCTTTCCCACGCTGGGCGTGTCATCCACGCGCGAGGCCGCGGCACCGTACGCCAACGAGCTCGTCTTCCTCTTCCTCGCCGGTTTCCTGCTTGCAGCCGCGCTTCAGTATTGGAACGCGCACGCCCGGCTGGCGTACGGACTCATATCGGCCATTGGCACGGAAGGGCGGCGGATAGTGCTGGGCGTCATGGTGGCGACGGCGTTCATCTCGATGTGGATCTCGAACACCGCCACCGCGGCAA
>CAZWSO010000245.1:0-3388 GCA_964636485.1 uncultured Gemmatimonadaceae bacterium | reverse complement strand
ACCACGCTGCTCTGGTATGCCGCGGTGCAGCTCTGGTTCGGGGGGCTTTGGACCGCTGTTCCCATCATCGGCCTGATCATCGCGCTGATCGTCGACCTTTCGCCGGCAAGCGGCAGAAGGCGCTGATCCTGCGCTGGGAGACCTGACATGCAGAGGCACGTGAGTCTTCTCGGACTGCTTCACCTCATCCTCGGATGCTTCGGCTTGCTTGTGGCGCTGGTGGTGTTCGTGGCGCTCGTTGGGGGAGGTATTTTGTCGGGGGAGGCGGGAGCCTTCTTCGTTACCACCACCCTGGGAACCATTATTGGGCTGTTCCTGACCGTGATCTCCCTCCCCAGCGTGATCGCCGGACTTGGACTGATGGCCCGAAAGTCGTGGGCTCGGCCGTTGACGCTCGTCGTATCAGTCTTTCACCTCTTCAACATTCCCTTCGGGACGGCGCTCGCCGTATACAGCTTCTGGGTGCTGCTGAAGGATGAAACCGTAGCGCTGCTGGAGTCGCGCGCGTACTAGATGAAGGGAGTCTCTGCCTCGCGATGCTCGGAGCGGCCATTGGCCGCGCCGCGGATCAACCATCCTGTCGGCTCGCGCTCCGCCCCGCGGCCGCAGTTCTGCTACCGGCGCCCATGACCGAGCACAGCACCCTCGCAGTGCCAGTCGAAATCATCGATCCCGTCAACGCGCGCATCCTGGCGGTGTCCGAGGATCGGATCGTCGGGTTCCAGCGCGATCCTTTCGCCGAGATCGCCCGGCTGTGCGACGTGCCACTGGACGTGGTGCTGGAGCGCATCCGGGGAATGGTCGCGGCGGGAACGATTCGGCGCGTGCGCCAAACATTGATGGCCACCAATCTGGCGCCCGGCGCGCTCGTCGCCTGGCGCGTTGCCCCCGAGCGGCTCGACGCGGGGTTCGACTTCATGGCACAGGAGGATCCGTTCTCGGGACACGTCGTAATACGCTCCACGGATGCCGCCACTCCGGGATCCGCGTACCGCCTGTGGACCACGCTCAAGGTGCCAATGGGGTTCTCGATGCAGAAGCACTGCGAGCTGCTGAGGGAGCGGGTAGGCGCTGAAGCGTTCCGGATGATGCCAGCCAGGCGACTCTTCGCGCTCGGCGTTGGACACGTGCGCCGCAAGGGAATGCCGCCGGGAAGCCGGTCCGACGAACCGGGCGCAGTGCTCGATACCAACGTGGTGAGCCTGACACCGGAGGAGTGGCGGGTGCTCGGCCCGCTTAAGCGGGAGTTCGCGGTGGAAGAGATCCGCCGGGAGCCCTGGCGCCTTCGCGCGGAGGAATCGGGGCTGCCGCTCGAGGAGTTCCTCCGCGTTGCGGCGCGGCTGAACGAGCGCGGCGTCATCGGCCGCTTCTCCACCTTCCTCGAGCACGTTAAGCCGTCGGCCGCGGGCACACGGGTCACACGTTACAACGCCCTCTTCCATTGGCGCGTGCCGGAGGGGCGGGAGGTCGAGGCCGGTCGCGAGGTCGGCCGCCATCACATCCTCACGCATGCGTACTGGCGTGAGGGGGGGCCGGAGTTCGCCAACGTGAACGTGATGGCTGTGGCCCACGGCACGGACAAGGCACTGGTGCTGGAACACAAGGCAGCGATCGATCGGCATCTGGAGGAAGCCGGCATACCGGTGTCGTACACCAACGTCTTTTGGGGTGGGCGCAGCGAGATCAAGCCGTCGGAGATCCTTCCCTCCGCTTACGTGCAGTGGTGCATTCGGATGGGTGTGGACGTGGAGTCGATGCGGGAGCACTCTGGCTGACTCAACGCTCCTTCGTACGCCGCTCGGAAAGAAGCACCGAGATCCACTTCGTGCTGTCGAAGTAGCTGCATGCCATCACGATCGCAACGGTGAGCGGGACGCCGAGCACCGCTCCTATCGGCCCCCAGATCCACCACCAGAGCACGATCGAAACGAGCACTATCAAAGGACTGATTTTCGTGTATCGGCTCTCGAACATTGGGGCGATGTAGTTGCCGACGATGAACTGGATGGCGCCGAATCCGATCAGCACAGCGATCGGTCGGCCGATTCCCTCGAACTGCACCAGCGACCAGAGCGTTGGCGGGAACACGGCCAGGGTCGAGCCCACCACCGGGATGTAGTTGAGCAGATAGGCGAGAAACGCCCAAACGAGCACGTGCTCGAGCCCGAGCGCGAAACCGTAGATGAGGCTTGCCACGCCGCCCAGCAGACCGGCAAGGGTGAGGGCGAGAAGAAAACCGCGCACCTTTCCGGCAACATCGCGGATGCTCTCCAGCGCTCGCTCGCCGCGCTGTCCGTAGTTGCCGATGAGCTTGTCACGGAACCGGCGTACCTCGCCGAGTGCGAGGATGAAGAACGCTATGGTGAGAAAGAGCATCGCTCCTGCCTGCCAGAGCGAAGCGAGTACCGGCGCGATCGTTTCCGCGCCGACACCGTTGCCCTCCGTAGTGATTGGCAGCTCGCGCTCTTCGGCCCACCCGCTCAGATCCTGCCGGAGCTGCTGAACGCGCTCGATGAAGTCCGGGGCGCGATCGATCATCACTCTGAGGCTCAGCGCGATCATGGTGATGAAGGTGGCGAGCACGATGAGGACGGCCAGGATGGTAAGCAGGTAGGCCAGAGCACGCGGCATCACGCGCTCGAGCCGGAGCTCGAGCGGCCAGGCGAACACCAGGATGAACACCGCCGTGACCAGCGGAAGCGTGACTGGCTGGGTGACCTTGAGCGCCCCGGCCACGGCAACGATGACGAGCACACCCAGCAACCGGGTCCTGGTGTCGGTTGGCGACGGCATGTAGGTCGGGAGGGCAAGAAGGGTGCAACCCCCACGCAACCCTCTCGCAGGACCCTGTGTCCCAGATGTCGACGGGAACCGAGCGAACCGCGGACGGACCAACGGGTGAGCGAACCTGAGTTGATCGAGCGAGCCCGGTCGGGTGATGCCGCGGCGGAGCGCGTCCTGTATGAGGCGAACGTCGACCGCATCTACCGTCTGGCGTACCGCATGTGCGGCAGCGATGACCTCGCCCAGGACTTCACGCAGGAGGCGTTCATTCGCGCCTTCGACCGGCTCGCGGAGTTCCGCGGCGACAGCGCCTTCTCGACCTGGCTCCACACGATCGCCGTCTCCGTGATCCTGAACGGACTGCGGAAGGTGAAGCGCTTTCGCCAGCGGGAGGCGGATCTGGATGAGGCGGGGCTTATGACGGGCGTACGCAGCGCTGCCGAGCCGGATCTCAAGCGGCGGCTCACCGAAGCGATAGATGCGTTGCCGGAGGGTTATCGGACGGTGTTCTTGATGCACGACGTGGAGGGCTACACACACGAGGAGATTGGTGCCGCGCTTGGCGTTCAGGCCGGCACCTCGAAAGCGCAGCTCTTCCGTGCGC
>CAZWSO010000244.1:0-3477 GCA_964636485.1 uncultured Gemmatimonadaceae bacterium | reverse complement strand
GTGCCGCAGGACGGCCGCATCAAGCTGAAGATGGGGAAGAAGGTGATCGACTTCCGCGTCTCCACTCTGCCAACGCTGTTCGGCGAAAAGGTCGTTCTGCGAATCCTCGACAAGGGGAACCTGACGCTCGAGCTCGAGAAGTTCGGCATCGAGCCGCGCGCCGAGCAGGATCTCATGGAGGCGGTGTCGAACCCGTACGGCATGGTGCTCGTCACCGGTCCCACGGGTTCCGGCAAGACGACGACGCTCTACTCGGCGCTGTCCAAGGTGAACAACATCGACGTGAACATCATGACCGCCGAGGATCCCGTCGAATACAACCTGTACGGGATCAACCAGGTGCTCGTGCGCACCGAGATCGGGCTCACGTTCGCGGCGGCGCTGAAGGCGTTTCTGCGGCAGGATCCGAACATCATCATGATCGGTGAGATCCGTGACCTCGAGACCGGTGGCATCGCCATCAAGGCGGCGCTCACCGGCCACCTGGTCATGTCCACGCTGCACACCAACTCCGCGCCGGAAACCGTGACGCGTCTGCTGGATATGGGCCTCGAGCCGTTCAACGTCGCCTCCGCCGTCAACCTCGTTCTTGCACAGCGGCTCGTGCGCCGCATCTGCGACACCTGCCGTACGCGCTACTCACCGGAGGAAGTCGAGCTGCGCGCGGCCAAGCTGTCACCGGAGATGACGCTGCGGCAGATGCACTATACGGAAGAGGCTCTGGAGAATGCCAAACGGACCGCCAGCAAGGACGCCAGGCCGATAATGGACGAGTACACGCTCGACACCAAGATCGGGGAAATCGCCTTCTTCAGGGGACGTGGCTGCGACCGGTGCTCCGGCTCCGGGCTGCGGGGCCGTCAGGGTCTGTACGAGGTGATGAGCATGACTCCCAAGCTGCGCAAGCTGGTTCTACAGAACGTCAGTGCCGGCGACATTCGTGACGGCGCCATTGCCGATGGCATGCTGACCCTCCGGATGGATGGTCTTCTGAAGGTGATGAAGGGGATCACGACGATAGAGCAGGTGGTCCGGGAGACCTCCGCGTGAGTGTGAAGCCTTCGCCTGCGGGGTGGCTGCTATCGCCCGGCCCCTGTCCAGTTCTGCGCCGAACACGGCCCTACAACGGAACCTACTGATGACTTCTCCAGCTCCCCAAACGCTCAATCTTCGCGCACTGCTCGAGGAGATGATCGAGCAAGATGCGTCCGACCTGCACATCACGGCCGGCGAACGGCCGAAGCTGCGGGTGGACGGGCACATTGTCGACTCCGCGGTGGAGCACGTGCTGACGCCCAAGGATACCCTCCAGCTCGCCTACTCGATTCTCACCGAGAATCAGAAGAAGCGGTTCGAAACCGAGGATGAGCTCGACTTCTCCTTCGGCATCCAGAACCTGGCGCGGTTCCGGGGCAATTGCTTCAAGCAGCGTGGGTGCGTGTCCATGGCCATCCGGCAGATCCCGTTCAACATCCGCACCTTCGACGACCTCGGTCTGGCGCCGGTAGTGGCCAAGATGGCGGAGAAGCCACGCGGGCTCGTGCTGGTGACGGGGCCGACGGGATCCGGCAAGTCCACCACCCTCGCCGCCATGATCGACAAGGTCAACCGGGAGCGGAGGGGCCACATCATCACGGTGGAGGATCCGATCGAATTCATTCACCGGCATCAGGGATGCATCGTCAACCAGCGCGAGGTGGGCACGGACACCAAGTCCTTCTCGAACGCGCTCAAGTACGCGCTGCGCGAGGACCCCGATGTCATTCTGATCGGTGAGATGCGGGACCTGGAGACGATCCAGGCGGCACTGACCATCGCCGAGACCGGCCACCTCGCCTTCGCCACGCTGCACACCAACTCGGCGGCCGAGGCCATCAACCGCATCATCGACGTGTTCCCCGCGCACCAGCAGTCACAGGTGCGGGCGCAGCTCGCATTCGTGCTCGAGGGGATCGTCACCCAAACGCTGCTGCCGCGCGCCAAGGGACGCGGCCGCTCGCTCGCCGCCGAAATCCTGGTGGTGACACCGGCCATCCGGGCGCTGATCCGAGACGACAAGATTCACCAGATATACGGACTCATGCAGTCCGGCAAGAAGTGGGGGATGCAGACGCTAAACGACGCACTGTATCAGCTCTACACCGGCCGCGAAGTGACGCTGGAGGAAGCGCTCCGCGTCTCCAGCGATCCCAACGAGCTGCTGCGAATGACCGGAGAGACCATGCCCGATGAGGAGGCCGATTCTAGGAACGGCAGGCAGCAGCAGTCGAAAATCGCCGGCCATGGCGCTCGCAGATAGCCGAGACTGAGGAAATACCATGCCCATGTTTGCCTATACAGCCCGGACCCTGAGTGGCGATCTGAAGAACGCCACCATGGAGGCGCCCAACCGGGAGGAAGCGGTCCAGCAGCTTCGGCGCCAGAAACTGATCGTGGTCAAGGTCGACGAGCAGAAGTCGAAGAAGCGCGGCGGCGGCGGGCGCATCAAGATGCGCGACATCGTCATCTTCACGCGGCAGTTCTCCACCATGATCAACTCCGGTCTGCCGCTCGTGCAGGCGCTTGACATCCTCTCCAAGCAGAGCGAGAACAAGTCGCTCCAGGAGGTCACGCGCCAGGTGGTGTACGACGTCGAGTCCGGCAACACCGTGGCCGATGCACTCCGCAAGCATCCAAAGGCGTTCACCGATCTGTACGTGAACATGGTCGCCGCCGGTGAGGCCGGTGGTATTCTGGACACCATCCTGATGCGGCTGGCGACGTTCCTGGAGAAGAACGACGCTCTGGTGCAGAAGGTGAAGGGCGCGATGGTGTACCCGGGAGTCATCATCAGCGTGGCGGTGATCGCGATCGCCGTGCTGCTCATCTTCGTGATCCCGGTGTTCGAGAGCATGTTTGCCAGCGTCAACCTCGCGCTGCCTCTCCCCACCCGGATCGTCATCGGGCTGTCCGTCTTCCTGCAGGCGTACTGGTGGGCGATAATCCTCGGCGCCTGGGGACTCGTGTTCTCCATTCGCCGCTACTACGCAACCTCCAGCGGTCAGCTCGTGATCGACCGGTTCATGCTGAAGCTCCCCGTGCTCGGCGACGTGCTGCGCAAGTCGGCAGTGTCGCGCTTCACACGAACGCTTGGCACGCTGATCAGTTCCGGCGTGAGCATCCTCGACGGCCTCGAGATCACGGCCCGCACCGCTGGCAACCGGGTGATTCACGACGCCATCATGGAGTCGCGTGCCAGCATCGCTGGCGGTGACACCATCGCCGCACCACTCGCCAAGTCCGCGGTGTTCCCGCCAATGGTCATCTCGATGATCTCGGTGGGTGAGCAGACGGGCGGACTGGACGAGATGCTCTCCAAGATCGCCGACTTCTACGACACCGAGGTGGACACGGCGGTCTCCGCGTTGCTCAGCCTCATGGAACCGGTGATGATCGTGGTGCTCGGCGTGGTGGTGGGCGGCATGGTGGTGGCGATGT
>CAZWSO010000243.1:0-3481 GCA_964636485.1 uncultured Gemmatimonadaceae bacterium | reverse complement strand
CGCGCTTCGACTGCACGCTGGAGGATGCCAGCGACCGCATCGCGCTGCTCGCGCTCCAGGGGCCGATGTCTCAGAACGTGCTGGCCCGCCTCACCCGAACCGACCTGTCGGCCGTCGCCTACTATCACTTCACCGAGGGCGAGGTGGCCGGCGCGCCGGCCGTCATCTCGCGCACCGGCTACACCGGCGAGGATGGCTTCGAGCTGTACCTGCAAGCTGGGCACGCCGCCCCCGTCTGGGACGGGCTCCTTGAAACCGGCGACGTCACGCCCGCCGGGCTGGGCGCCCGCGACTCGCTGCGGCTCGAGGCGGGGCTGGCGCTTTACGGCAACGACATCGACGAGACCACCACGCCGTACGAGGCGAACCTCGGCTGGACCGTCAAGCTCAGGAAGGGCGACTTCGTGGGACGCGACGCGCTGGTGAAGCACAAGGAGCGCGGCGTGGAGCGCAAGCTGGTGGGGTTCACCACCGATGAGCGCGCCTTTCCGCGCGCCGGCTACCCGGTGTACTACCGCGGCGAGCGCTCCGGCGATGTGCGCAGCGGCACCATCAGCCCCACGCTCGGCATCCCCATCGGCACCTGCTACCTCCCCGCCGCCGGCGCGGTGGAGGGAGAGGAGCTGGAGGTCGAGATCCGCGGCCGGCGCGTGAGAGCGCGCGTGGTCAAGCTCCCGTTCTACCGCCGCCCCGAGAAGGGCTGACGGCCGGCGCGGGGGAGGAGGGGGACCGTCGCCATGAAGGTGCTGTTGACGCTCACGGACGTGGAGCCGGCGGTGCGGCTGAACGCGATGCTGGAGCGCGCCGGCATCGAGACCGCCGTGGTCTCTCCCATGGACGACATGCACGCGGCGCTCGCGCGCGAAAAGCCGGATGTGATAGTGGTGACCGGCGCTCTGTCCGACGCGCAGGCCATTCACCTCGTCCGCCAGCAGCTGTGGGATGGCGTGGGAGTGGTGGGTCTGGCCGACGTGAACGATCCGGCGCTGCTCCAGCGGCTGCGCGCCGCCGGCTACTCCGAGGTGTACGCCAAGCCGGCGGATCTGGACGAGCTGTTCGGCGCCGTGCGGCGGCTGCTCGAGCGGCGGCGCATGTCGGAGATCACCGGGCTGTACGGCGAGAGCGAGGGGATCCGCGAGGTGCTGGTCAAGATCGAGCAGATCGCTCCCGTTTCGAGCACCGTGCTCATCCAGGGCGAGAGCGGCACCGGCAAGGAGCTGGTGGCGCGCGCCATCCACCGGTTGAGCCCGCGGCGCAACAAGCCGTTCATTGCCGTCAACATAGGCGCTCTGCCGGAGACGCTGCTGGAGAGCGAGCTGTTCGGCCACGAGAAGGGCGCGTTCACCGGCGCGGCGGAGCGGCGCATAGGGCGCTTCGAGCTGGCGCACACCGGCACGCTCTTTCTGGACGAGGTGGGTGAGGCGCCGCTGTCCACGCAGGTGAAGCTGCTGCGCGTGCTGGAGCAGCGCGAGATCACGCGGGTTGGGGGCGCGCAGGCGCTCACCGTGGACGTGCGGGTGGTGGTGGCCACCAACCGGCCGCTGCGCGAGCAGGTGGAGGCGGGGGAGTTCCGCCCCGACCTGTACTACCGTTGCAACGTGCTCAGCATCTATCTGCCGCCACTGCGCGAGCGGCGGGACGACATCCCGCTGCTGGTGCGCAGGTTCGTGCAGGAGTTCTCGCGCGAGCACGACCGTCCCTTTCACGGCATCTCCGCGGAGGCGATGCAGATGCTGGTGGAGTATGCGTGGCCCGGGAACGTGCGCGAGCTGCGCAACCTGGTGGAGAGCATGGTGGTGCTGGCGCCGGGCCGGGAGATAACCGCCGAGGACATCCCACGGGAGATACGGGAGGGTGGGAGCGCGCGGTTGTTGCCGGTGGCGATAGGGGCGCTGGCGCGTGGCGGCGAGGAGAGCCGGGGTAGGGAGCTGGAGTTCATAGTGCGCAGCCTGGTGGAGCTCAAGCTTCAGGTGGAGGAGCTTCGCCAGCGGGTGGAGGATGGCGCGGTGCGGGCGGCGCGGGGCGTGGTACGCGGCGGCGAGGTTGGTGGCGAGTGGCTGGGCGAGCTGACGCCCGGCTACGTCATCGGCCCCGGCGGCTCCGTGGGCGGGGGGGCGGGGGGCGTGCCGGTGCAGGGGATCGAGCCGCCCGAGGAGTCGGCGCCGCCGAACGTGGTGTCCATCCGCGCGGGGATGACCATGGCCGAGATCGAGCGGGCGGCCATAGAGGCGGCGCTGCGCGAGACGCGGGGCAACCGGCGGCGGGCCGCCGAGATGCTGGGGATAGGCGAGCGGACGTTGTATCGGAAGCTTCGGGAGTACGAGATCCCCACCGTGCAGTGAGCGAGCGCACATCGTGAGAAATCGTTAAGGATCGTTTGTATACTCATTTTACAGCTTGTCCAACCGGCCTTTGGTTAGCATATTGGCAGCGCCGCACCTGCCTCGAGCCGGTCATGTCCGGCACTGGCGCGGTCTTGCCTGATTACTCACAGCCGCCTCACAGCCGCACGTCCCACGAGCCCGGTACGCTCAGCACTGGAGCCAGCCCTCGCACGTGCCCCTGAACGCTTCCTCACAGCCACCGTTCTCATCTGCCATAGCCGGCAGCGTTCTGCCCATCAAGCGTGCGGAGGAGCTGTTGCTCACTCTGCCCGGCGTGCTGGCCGTACGCATGGTTGCCAGCGAGAGCGGCGAGGTGAGCGAGATACATCTGTTGACGACATCGGAGCACACGCCCAAGCAGACGGTGAGGAATGTGGAGAGCGCGCTGATGGCGCATCTCGGCATGCGAGTGGACCACCGCAAGATTTCAGTGGCTACCACCGTGGACCCGCAGAAGACGGTGGAGGCCAGGGCGATGCAGGAGATGGCGTCGCTGGCATCGGCGGCGGAGCCGTCGCGGCGTCTGTACTTCGAGAATGTGGAGGTAAGGCGGTCGCGGTCGCGGGGTGTGACGTGCCGCGTGACGTTGCGGAAGGGTGACCAGTCAATCGTCGGGGAATCGGAGGGCGCGGAATCCGACCGCTCGCGCGCCGAGCTGGCGGCCCGTGCCACGCTGATCGCGATAGGACAGTCCGAGGGTGAGGAGACCGCCCTGGCGCTGGACGGGTGCAAGCTCCTCGACGCCTTCGACCGCGCGTTCGTGTTCGTGGGGATCACGGCGCGTACCGGGCGCGACTCGGTGGTGCTGACAGGGAGCTGCGAGATGAAAGAGAGTCCCGAGACGGCTAGCGTACTGGCGGTACTGGACGCAACCAACCGCTGGCTCGGGCGAGCGCGATAAACAGGAGTCAGCAATTGCACGGCGCGTCCGTTCCGGAGCGTCGTGTCTTCGTCTTCACGAGTTGATGAACCACTAAACCACAAACAACAGGAATATCCCCCCACCCCGGTTGAGCGGAGTCGAGCGAGCAAGGCCACGTAACAGGAGCGGAGCCGACCTTAGTCAGCGTAATTCGACGGACGTCGATTACGACTTG
>CAZWSO010000242.1:0-3514 GCA_964636485.1 uncultured Gemmatimonadaceae bacterium | reverse complement strand
CTCCGAGATCGCCGCCGGCCAGGCGCCGGGCGAAGACCGGATGGAGCGGAACTCGAAAGCCGCGCGCGTCCTCTTGACCGTGCACGAGCGCCAGTCCGCTCACCCCGGCGCACTCCATTACACAATACATGCGAACGACATTACCGGCCGCGAGAGCGAGTCGCTCGACATCGTTCAGAGCTACGACGAAGTGGCGCCGAGCGTCCCGCACGCGCTCCACATGCCGACGCACATCTTCGTACGGCTGGGTCACTGGCCGGACGTGATCGAATGGAACCGCAAGTCGGCCGACGCGGCGCTTCGCTTTCCCGCCGGCGAGCGCATCTCTGTGCATTACATCCACGCCCTCGATTATATGCTCTACGCGCACCTTCAGCGCGGTGAGGATCGTGAGGCCAAGGCAGTGCTCGACGAAGCGCTCAGCCGCGGGCAGTACGAGGAGAATGCGATCGCTGCATTCCACACGGCCGTGATGCCAGCCCGCTACGCCATAGAGCGCCGCGACTGGGAAGCTGCCGCGGCGATCGAGCCGCGTGCGGCCGATTATCTGAGCTGGGAACGCTACCCGTGGCCCGAAGCGCTGAGCTGGTTCACCAAGGGGCTGGGCGCCGCGCATTCAAACCAGGTCGCCACGGCACGCGATGCTGAGAATCGCATGAGTGCGCTCGCCGAGCGTGCCCGGGCTGCCGGTACGCCGGACCTGGCAACGTACATTGAGGTCGATCGGCTGATTCTCGCCGGCGTGATAGCGAACGCGAATGCGAAACCCGACTCGGCGGTGGCACTCATGCGCGCGGCGGCGGACCTCGAAAAAACAGTGCAGAAGCACCCGGTCACACCGGGATCGTTGCTTCCACCGCACGAAGCGCTCGGTGATCTTCTGATGTCACGCTCCCGGCCGGGAGATGCACTGACCGCCTACGAGGAAGGGCTTGCCGTGTGGCCGGCACGTTATCGCAGCCTGCTGGGCGCGGCGCGGGCGGCGCATGCCTCCGGCGCGGATGCCAAGGCCCGGGAGTACTACGCCAAGCTGCTCGAGGTGGCCGGCGACGGCAACGGCGACCGGCCCGGCCTGCGTGAAGCGCGCGGCTTCGTGGCCAGCGCGCGGAGGTGAGTGGCCGCACTCATGCGTGCACCAGCTTTCGGGACAGTGGCGGGGGTCTGGCGAGCCTCATTTGTAACGCACCGTCAGACACCCCGCCCGCATCCCCGGGCAGTAGTAGCTGAGCACCTCCATGCGTACTTCCCGGCCGTCGCGAGCGCGGACGGCATACACATGGCCACGGCTCTCCAGAAGGTGCGTTACGAAGCTGTAGCGATACCAGCGCGCCGTGGCTGCGTTGGCGGTGTCGCGCCCGAAGGCGCTGGCCAGCCACGCATCTGGCCGGACCGTGAGCCGAGCCGCGCTGTCGAGCGGGATGGCTCCCAGATCCGCAGCCGCTACTGCCGGCACCACGTGATAGCGCCGAAATGCAACGTCCCACTCCTCCAGGGATGACCCCGGCGCGCCGTCGTTCAGGGCCACTCGTGCTGGCGTCGGCCGCACCTCCACCAGTCCGCGCCGCGCGAACGAGAAGTAGCGCCAGCGATTCGGATCGGTCGTATCCACGGTGAACGTGTCTGTTTCGGACGCGAACGCGACACCCGCCGGCCGGTCTGCTGGCGTCGGGTCGAATACCGGCAGGCTCCGCCGCAGCAGCGACGCGGAGACGAGATAGGTGATCACCGCGAGAAACAGAACGAAGCCGGCAATGAGCGGGCGAGGTGCCATACTGGAATACTGCAAGGGTGGGATGGGCGGAGGCCACCCCCACAACCACCTCCTTGCTCCATCGGTCGCCGCCCTTGCGCCATGGCGCGCCACGCTGAATTGTTGACCACCCTTCGGCCGACATCGCTCCTTCCGCAGGATGGCTCCCTGTTGCGCGCTGCCAAGTTCCGACAGGCCGCATTCGTATACCTGCACGTGGTGCTGCTCTACATTGCGGCTGCTTACGTGATGATGCGGCATGACATGCTCCCGACGCGCTTCGGTCCGCCGATGCTCTGGCTGCTGATCGGCACCATAGTCGGGATCGGTGTGTTCCTGGGTCTCCTCCTCTGGCAGAACGCGTGGTTTGCGCGCGCCGTCTGGGCGCTTCACGCGCTGCGTCTGCCCGCGCTGATCGACGGAGCATTCTTCGCCGGCGAGGGGGCGCGCGTCGTTTCGGGCTTCTACATCACAGCAATGGTCGTCGTCGTGATCAATCTCTGGTTTCTTGCTCGCGCGGCGTGGGACCTGTGACGCTATCCGGGCACGACCCCCCTCACCCTCCCCTGCCCCGCACGGCATTCCGCACGTACTTCGATGTGACGGGCGAGGACCGGTCCGCGCTCGGTGAACAGGTGGCGACACAGCGGGCGCGCGTCCACGATCGGCTCGCCATGGTTCGCACCGTGATCGCCGTGGCGAGCGGCAAGGGAGGCGTTGGTAAGAGCTTCATCACCGCCAGTCTCGCCCTCGCCTTTACCAGCCGGGGGCGTCGGGTAGCAGTGCTGGACGCCGACCTCAAGAGCCCGATGATCCCTTCCATGCTCGGCGCCACTGGACCGCTGCGCGTCGACGAAGACGGGGTCCACCCGGCAGAGGGACGCGAGGGTGTGGCGGTAATGTCCTCGGGTCTCCTTCTCGATCACGGCAGTCCTCTCGCCTGGAGCGGACCGTCGGCTGATCGCTTTCTCTGGCGCGGTGCGCTGGAGGTTGGTGCCACGCGGGAGTTTCTCGCCGATACCATTTGGGGAGAGCGCGACCTCCTGCTGGTGGACCTGCCCCCCGACATGGACCGACTCACCGATCTGGCGGAGCTGGTTCCGCAGCTTGCCGGCACGATCCTCATCACCATTCCGAGCGACGAGTCCCGCCGTTCAGTGGCCCGGGCAATCCGCGCGGCGGGCGCGGGCGGCATTCACCTCCTTGGCATCATCGAGAACATGAGCGGACACCGCTGCGGAAGCTGCGGCTCTCTCCGTCCGCTGTTCCCCGGCACCGCTGGGGCCGACCTGGCGCTCGAGCTGGGCGTCCCGCTTCTCGCACGCGTTCCGTTTCAATCCGACGCCGGCCTCCGGCACATGGAGCGTGCGCTGGAGCCGGTGGTCGCCAGCATTGAGGATCGACTCCCGTGAAGTTTCTCTGTCTGGAGTGCGATGCGCAGATGGCTTTCGAGGAACGCCAGCAGCCCGGAGACGGCACCTTTGCCGCGGCCTTCGCCTGCCCTGCCTGCGGGCGTCGCATCGCGATGCTCGCCAACCCGATGGAGACGCAACTCGTCGGCTCGCTGGGCGTTCAGATCGGCGGCCGAACTCTGGACGAGGAGCCCTTCGAGCTGGTCCGGACGCAGATGCGCGGGAGCGAGACAGCGCTGGATGACGGGTCGGCCATGGGCAAACACACCGCGGCGGCCAACCGCCGTCCCCGCTGGAGCGCGGAAAGCGAGGAACGGCTGGCCCGCGTCCCCGGCTTCGTGCGCGGGATGGT
>CAZWSO010000241.1:0-3527 GCA_964636485.1 uncultured Gemmatimonadaceae bacterium | reverse complement strand
TGGCGGTGTACAACCACTACAAGCGCATCAACTGCTCGAGCACACGGGATGACGATGTCGAGCTGGACAAGTCCAACATCATGCTCATCGGCCCTACGGGAGTGGGCAAGACCCTGCTGGCGCAGACTCTCGCTCGCATCCTGGATGTCCCTTTCACCATCGCCGATGCCACCACCCTGACGGAGGCGGGCTACGTCGGGGAAGACGTCGAGAACATCCTTGTACGGCTGCTTCAGGCCGGCGAGTTCAACGTGGCGGAGTGCGAGCGCGGCATCGTCTACATAGACGAGATCGACAAGATCGCTCGAAAGTCGGAGAACCCGAGTATCACGCGCGACGTCTCCGGCGAGGGTGTGCAGCAGGCGCTCCTCAAGATCCTCGAGGGAACGGTGGCCTCGGTGCCGCCGCAGGGCGGCCGCAAGCATCCGCAGCAGGAGTACATCCAGATCAACACGAAGGACATCCTCTTCATCTGCGGCGGCGCGTTCGACGGTCTCGAGAAGATCATCGAGGCGCGGACTGGGCGCAGGCAGATCGGCTTCACGAGGGAGGAGGTGGCGAGCGGCAAGTTCGAGAATCTGCAACGCAACCCATTTGCCGAGGTCGAGCCGGACGATCTGCTCCGCTATGGGCTGATCCCCGAGCTCGTTGGACGGCTTCCGGTATGCGTGGCACTCGAGTCACTGGACCAGGATTCCCTCGTCCGTATCCTCAAGGAGCCCAAGAACGCCCTCACCAAGCAGTATACCAAGCTCTTCGACCTGGAGGACGTGAAGATCACCTTCGAGGAATCCGCACTCCGCGCCGTCGCTCACAAGGCCCTGAAGCGGGGAACGGGAGCCCGTGGCCTTCGCGCCATTCTCGAGGAGATAATGACGGATGTGATGTTCGATCTGCCCAGCCGTGATGACATTGTCGAGGTAAAGATCACCGAGTCGTGCGTCCTCAACGGCACGCCCCCGTTGCTGGAGTTGAGCACGAAGAGGCAGAAGAAGGAAGCGTGACATCTGCGAGAAGGGCGCCGCGAAGCGGCGCCCTTCTCGCATTGGGGCTATATTCCTCTCATGCCCATCCCCCTCCACCGCGATCACGAACTGGCCGATGTCCCCGAGCGGCTGCCGGTGCTCCCGCTCCGTGATATGGTCGTCTTCCCGCACATGGTGGTACCGCTCATCGTTGGACGCCCGGGATCGCTGGCGGCGGTGGAGCTGGCGACGGAAACCGAGGGCTGGCTCGTGCTCGTGGCGCAGCGCGGTGCCGACGTGCAGGAGCCCTCGGCCAGCGACCTCTTCCGGGTGGGCGTGGTAGGGCGGGTGCTCCAGCGCGCGCCCCTTCCCAACGGCACCGTGCGCGTGCTCCTGGAAGGGTTCGCGCGCATTCGCGTCACGCGATACGCAACCACGGCAGGGTTCGTCCGCGCCACCATTGGCCCGCTCGAGCGAAAGGGTGAGCCGGCGCGCACCGCGGATCACGCGCCCGTGCGGCGCGTGCTCTCACTCTTCGAGGAGTACGTGCAGCTCCACCGGCGAATTCCGCCGGAGATCGTCACGATGGTGCAGGCCATGGAGTCGGCCGAGAAGCAGGCTTTCATGGTCGCCGCGCACCTCAGCGTGCGCCTGGATGAGCGGCAGGAGCTACTCGAGGCGCGCTCCCTGCCGGCTCTCTTTGCGCGGCTGGGGGAGATTCTTGCCAGCGAGGTCGAGATACTTCGCCTGGAGAGAAAGATCGAGAACGACGTGCGCGGCTCGCTCTTTCAGAACCAGCGCGAATTCTACCTCCAGGAGCAGCTGAAGGCGATCCACCGCGAGCTCGGCCAGGACGAGGGAGACGGCTTCGAGGAGCTGGAAACGGCGATCGAACGAAAGCGCCTTCCTGAACAGGCGCGCGAACGCGCCTTCCGCGAGCTGAGGCGACTGCGGCGAATGTCGCCGCTTTCGCCCGAGGCCTCGGTGGGTCGCGGCTATCTGGACTGGCTACTCGCCCTCCCGTGGAGTGAGCGCACCGACGAGTCAGTGGACCTGGGTCGCGCGCAGGCGGTGCTCGACGAGGATCACTTCGGCCTGGACGAGGTGAAGGACCGCATCCTCGATCACCTGGCGGTACTCGCGCGCGTCGGTCGGCTGGAGGGCCCGCTGCTCTGTCTCGTGGGGCCGCCCGGGGTAGGCAAGACATCGCTTGGGCGCTCGGTGGCGCGGGCCCTCGGCCGCCGGTTCGTGAGGATGTCGTTGGGGGGTGTGCGCGACGAGGCGGAGATCCGGGGGCATCGCCGAACGTACATCGGTTCAATGCCGGGGCGCGTCATCCAGGCCATGCGCCGTGCCGAGGTCATAAATCCCGTACTGCTGCTCGATGAGGTGGACAAGCTGGGGCAGGACTGGCGCGGCGATCCGGCCGCGGCTCTGCTCGAGGTGCTCGATCCCGAGCAGAACCACGCCTTCAACGATCACTACCTCGAGCTGGATTACGACCTTTCTGAGGTGCTCTTTCTTACGACCGCCAACACCCTTACCCAGATACCCGAGCCGCTGCGGGACCGGATGGAGATCATACGCCTGGCCGGCTACGTGGACCACGAGAAGCATGCGATCGCGAGGCAGTACCTTCTGCCCCGACAGCTCCGTCGGCACGGCATCGAGCCCGCCGCGGTGCACGTCGCGCCGGATGTGATCCCGGAGGTCACGCGCCGCTACACCCGGGAGGCTGGTGTTCGTGAGCTGGATCGGCGGATCGCGCGGATCGCGCGTAAGCTCGCTCGGCGCGCGGCATCGAATCCATCCCAGGAACCGCTCGCCGTGTCGCTCTCCACTGCCGATCTCCTCGACCTCCTCGGTACTCCTCCCTACGACTGGGAGCCCACCTCGCTGGACGACAAGGTTGGAGTTGCAACCGGCTTGGCCTATACCCAGGTGGGCGGCGATCTGCTCGAGATTGAAGTGGCGGTTGTGCGCGGCCGCGGTCGGGTCCAGCTCACCGGAACGCTTGGCGACGTGCTCAAGGAATCCGCGAACGCGGCCGTGACGTACGCCCGCGCACGAGCGCGGCCGCTGGGCATCAAGGCTAACTTCGCGGCCGTGCGCGACGTGCACGTGCACATCCCGGCGGGCGCCATCCCAAAGGATGGCCCCTCCGCCGGGATGGCGATCGGCGTGGCGCTGGTGAGCGCGCTCACGGGAGCCCCGGTTCGCGGCGATGTCGCGATGACCGGCGAGCTGACGTTGCGTGGCCGCGTATTGCCGATCGGTGGACTGAAGGAAAAGGCGGTGGCGGCGATTCGCGCCAACATTCCACACGTCATAGTTCCCGCTGGGAATGCCCGTGAGATCGCCGATCTTCCCGTCGACATTGCCGGCCGCCTGCACTTTCATCCCGTATCGAACATGGATGAAGTGCTGGCGCTGGCGCTGCGCCCTCTGGCGGAGAAGCCGCTGGCGGTGGACGAGAAGCATCAGGGACTGGCGCATTGAGTGACGAGCCGCACCGCGACGATCCGCTGATCGTTCGCGAGGTGGAGTTCCTTGGCGGGATGG
>CAZWSO010000240.1:0-3559 GCA_964636485.1 uncultured Gemmatimonadaceae bacterium | reverse complement strand
TCCAGGATCTCCGCCCAGTACCAGTATGGCTGGTTGGGCGATTCGAACTGGCTCCGACCGTGAAAGTTGGCGACTTGCACCGCGCACGTCACCGATGGAACGCAACCGGCGATCACGCCGGGCAACGTCGACACGTAGATGAAGACTCCCATCGTATCGCTGGGCGCGACGGTGGTGCGCGGCACATGCGTGCCGATGGCGTGCGAGCGTCCGTTCTCGATGCGCGTGAGAAGCGTGAACAGCTTCTTGGTCGGGTCGTCCGGATCCACGATCGGGTTCACCTCCGGCACCGTGAACCGGAAGCGCATCTGCCCGCCACCGCCGTAGATCATCGCCGCTACATCCGCCTCGCCCGTCAACGGATCGATGGGAGTAGCCGTCGCCTCGCCCGTGACCATATCCACGTCCACTCGGTAATACCCGATGATGGAAGGCGGAGCAGAAGGCGGCGCAGGGGTGTCCGTGTTCCGGCCGGCGGTTGGAAGCTGGTCTGTGCAGCCGGCGGCGAGGACCGCGATCACCGACGCGGCCGCTGCCAGTCGTGTCGCACGAGAACAGCCTATGTGGGGACGCATCGAGTCACGCGAACGGATGGAAGATGAGACGGCGCTAATGAGCGGCTACTAATGGACGCCAAGCTAGGGGCGCGTGTAACCGGAGGACAGTGAAATGTTTGGCCAGCTCCGCGCGCTGCTGCGGCCGTTCACCAGCTGGGTAGCCGCTCAAGGTCAGTTTGTCCACGGACACCCAGCGCGACGGTGCAACGCGACGTGACAGTGGAGGCGAGCAACCGACAGTCGTCCGCCGGCGCCCCCCGGCCCCTCCTCCCCCGGCGCCCGGCTGTTTCGGCCGCGCGCTCCCAGTCGTCACCCTCTCGCCGAATAGGGTTACAGCGCCTTCACTTGCCGATGGGTCACCTCCGCAACAGACATCTGCTCGTCTCCGACGCCGTGCTGGTGATGCTGACGGCGTTCGCGGCCTATGTGCTCCGGTTCGAGGGGCTCGGGTGGGGCGGGCGCCACTGGGACGCGGCGGTGATGTACACGGCGGTCGCGGTGCCGCTCTGGCTGGGTCTGCTTCTGGCGGGTGGTATGTATCGCCGGCTCTGGCGTCACGCGAGCGTCAAGGAGCTTCAGCTCACGCTCCTGTACGCCGGACTGGCCGCCTCGCTCTCCGCCGCCTTCGGCGCGCTGGCTGTCCCGGCGCTCGGCGTCGCCCCACTGCGCGTGCCGCTCTCCGTGCTGTTCATGCACGGGTGCATGGCGACGGCGTGCGTGATAGGACCGCGCTTTCTGATGCGCGCACTCTCCGGACGGGAGCAGCGACGAAGGCGCTCCGACGACAGGCGGGCATTGATCGTGGGCGCCGGTGCCGCTGGTCAGCTCATCGCCAGGGAGCTGCTGGGCCATCCCCAGCTTGGCGCGATTCCCGTGGGCTTCGTGGACGACGATGAGAAGAAGCACGGCCTCCGCCTGCACGATCTGCCGGTGCTCGGCGCGATCTCGCACATGGCCGCACTCTGCCGCGTGCACAAGGTGGGAGAGATCGTCATCGCGATGCCGAGCGCGCCCGGCTCTACCATCCGTGAAGTGGTGCGCGTGGCACGCGAGCTCCGCCTCCCATGCCGCACGATGCCGGGCCTGTTCGAGATCCTCTCCGGCCGCGTCCGCGTTGGCGCGCTGCGGGAGGTGCAGATCGAGGATCTGCTGCGCCGCGAGCCCGTACGCACGGAGCTGGACGGCGTGCGCTCGCTGGCCATCGGCCGCACGGTGCTGGTGACTGGCGCCGGTGGCTCGATCGGCTCCGAGCTCTGCCGTCAGATCGCGCAGCTCGGACCGGGAGAGCTGGTGATCCTCGGCCACGCCGAGAACGAGATCTTCGACATGCAGCAGGAGTTGCGCGAGAGCTGGCCGGCGCTGCCGGTTACGCCGGTAATTGCCGACATTCGCGACACGGCGCGCATCCGCTCGCTGATGCTTCGCCACACACCGCACGCCGTTTTCCACGCGGCGGCGCACAAGCACGTGCCACTGATGGAGGAGAACGTAGTCGAGGCGATCACGAACAACGTTATGGGGACGCGGAATGTGGTGGATGCGGCGATCGAGGCGGGCACAGCGCACTTCGTCCTCATCTCCACCGACAAGGCGGTGCGACCCACGAGCATGATGGGCGCATCGAAGCGCGCAGCCGAGCTGGTGGTGCAGCACGCCGGAGCGCGGCACGGACGCCACTTCGTCTCGGTACGCTTCGGCAACGTGCTCGGCTCGCGCGGCAGCGTTGTCCCGACATTTCTGCGTCAGATCCGGGCGGGCGGTCCGGTGACGGTCACCCACCCCGAGATGCGACGGTTCTTCATGACCATCCCCGAGGCGGTGCAGCTCGTACTCCAGGCCGCGGCGCTGGGCAGGGGCGGCGAGGTGTTCGTGCTGGACATGGGCGAGCCAGTGCGCGTGGTGGATCTGGCCGCCGACCTGATACGCCTTAGCGGACTGGAGATCGGCACCGACATCGAGATTCGCTTTACCGGCATGCGGCCCGGCGAAAAGCTCTACGAGGAAATGTTCTTCGATGAGGAGAGCGCCGTTCCGACCATCCATCCGAAAGTGCTGCGCGCAAAGAACGCCGCCCCTTCCGAGGATTCCGAGTGCCGCCTGGAGGCGATGATCACCGCTGCCTGCGCGGACGAGACCGATGACGTGCTGCGCCGGATGCTGGTTGATCTGGTGCCGGATTTTTTGACTTCTGGTCCGGTATCGAGTATGGAGGAGGAAAGGGTAGCCTGAGAACCGGCGGGGAGCGCGTAATACGCTACCCGCTCCCTTTTTCTCTGTTTCTTCCCGATCTCCGCTGTTACTGTGTTGCAGCCGGCTCGAGCCTCCGAAGCCCAGCAGGACCGGCCGGTCCAGAACCAACGGGAACTACCGGTCGAACCGCCACCTTCCCCCCCCATGCGCCCCTCCCTTCTCGCGCTAGCGGTTATCGCTGTCGTCCTGCTTGTCGCGCCGGCTTCTGCCGGAGCGCAGGACACAATCTCGCTTCGCTTCGCCTGGCCGGAGCGGGTAACGGCGCGCGTGGAGGCGCAGCGGATCAGGGGGCGTCTCGCGCAGGACGGCATGGACTCCGTAGTGGTCGCGGTCACGTACACGATGCGGGTGGAGCCGCACCCGGAAGGACGGTTGGTGCGCTACTCCGATTTCCTCTTCGACGATCTGGCGGAAGGGGCAGAAGGCGACGCGCGCGTGATGCTCGACAGGGCGGTAGCCATGGTGCCCGGTCTGATCATCAGCAACGAGGGGGAGTTCGTTCGGCTGGAGGATGTGGCGGCGCTGCGCGCGCAGCTCGACACGCTTCTCGAACCTATCGTGCGCGAGCTGCCGAATGACGACCGGGGCGCCGAAATACTGGCCTCAATCCGCAACATGGTTACGGACGAGGCGCTGGAGGCCTCGGCCGCGGACGAGTGGAATACGATCGTGGGGCACTGGCTCGACGCCGATCTCGAGCTGGGTGCGGAATACGAGTACGAAACAGTGGCTCCGTTTCCAATCCTGCCCGG
>CAZWSO010000239.1:0-3566 GCA_964636485.1 uncultured Gemmatimonadaceae bacterium | reverse complement strand
TGAGAAAGCCACGGCGATTGTAAAGCCCCGTCATCTCGTCCATGAGACTGAGCTGTCGCAGCGTGCATTGCATGCGATACCGGTCCACTGCATAGCGGATCGACCGTACCAGCAGACCGGTGGACAGGTGGGCGCGCGGCAGGAAGTCCTGTGCGCAGCCGTGCAGCGCGAGGGCGGTTGCCGGATCATCAGCCAGCTCGGTGATGACGACGATCGGCAGCTCGGGTGCGGTGGCCCGCACGTGCTCCAGCACCGCCAGTCCCTGCTGGTCGGGGCGCGGCAGGGCGAGGAGCAGCACGTCCACGTCGCCGGAAGCGGCCAGCTCGAGACCGTGGGTGAAGCCGCGTGCTTCGAGGAGTCGTCCTCCCCCGGCCGATCCAGCCGCTCGAACCAGGTCGCGAACGCCGTTCAAGTGCCGTCCGTCGTTCTCAATCAGCAGGATGGTGAGCGGGTTTGCGTCCATGGTGGTCCAGGTGCGGTGGAACGGCGGTGACTCCCTTGAGAATGACCAGTGAGGGGCGCCGGCGTCACGGCCGCCCACGCCGCCGGTTGTGCAGGGGTTCGCAGCGAAGCATCATCCGGCATGTACATCGCGCTGACAATAGCGGGCTCCGATTCCGGAGGCGGGGCTGGCATTCAGGCAGATTTGAAGACCTTTCATCGGTTCGGCGTCTTCGGCACCTCCGTCGTTACCGCGATCACGGCCCAGAATACACTCGGCGTCGTCGCCTGGACGGCCGTCGACACGCGGCTGATCACAGCGCAGATTGACGCTGTCGCAACGGATCTCCGCCCCGCAGCGGTCAAGACTGGGATGCTGGCGGATGGGGACGTCGTGCGTACGGTGGCGCGCGGCATCGCGACTCATGAGCTTGCGCCGTACGTGCTCGATCCCGTGATGGTGGCCACGTCAGGCGACCCTCTTCTCGAGCCGACGGCCATCGATGCGATTCGCCGTGAGCTGATGCCGCTCGCCGACCTGCTCACACCAAACCTGGACGAAACGGCCCTTCTCGTGGGGCGCACGGTACGCACGCTGGATGATATGCGGGCCGCCGCCGAGCACCTCATTGCTGATGGCGCCAGGGCCGTGCTGGTAAAGGGCGGGCACCTGGAGGGTCCGGAAGCGATCGACGTGCTCCACGACGGTGCATCGATCACGGTCCACCGGCATGAACGCGTCGAGACGCGGAGCACGCACGGCACGGGCTGCACGCTCTCTGCCGCGATAACGGCGCATCTGGCGCAGGGCCACCCGCTCGGCGACGCCGTTAGCATCTCACTGGAGTGGGTGCATCGCGCCATCGCGTCGGCACCGGAGCTGGGAAGCGGCAATGGGCCGCTCAATCACTTCGCCTGAGACGGGCGACGCGGCGCGCTTTCAGATCCTCGACACGAAACAACGCACCAATCGAAGGAAATCATCGCGCACACGCGCGGTGGTCTCCAGTACCTCGTCGTGCGAGAGCGGAGCGGCCGACAGCCCAGCGGCGGGATTGCTGATGCAGCTCACGCCGGCAACGCGGAGTTGGAGAGCGCGCGCGGCGATCACCTCGGGAACCGTGGACATCCCGACCGCGTCGGCGCCGAGGCGCTCCAGCATTCGGACCTCGGCCGGCGTCTCGTACGCGGGGCCCGTGAGTCCGGCGTACACTCCCTCCACCACCGACAGCCGCAGATGTTCGGCACATGTACGGAGGATTCCCAGGAGGACCGGGTCGTACGGGTCCGACATGTCGGGGAACCGCTCCTCGCCGGGCCGGACGGGACCGATGAGCGGATTGCGCCACATCAGGTTGATGTGGTCGTGAATCAGCATCAGAGCGCCGGCCCGGAAAGTACGGTTTACACCGCCGGCGGCGTTGGAGACGAACAGAGTGCGCGCGCCTAGCGCCGCGCTCACTCGCACGGGCAGGGCCACTGTGTCCGCCGAGTGCCCTTCATAGATGTGGAAGCGGCCAGCGAGCGCGATCACGTCCCGCCCCTCCAGGCGTCCGGCAACCAACCGTCCCTGATGTCCGGCTACAGTTGCCGGAGGGAAGCCCGGGATCTCGGCAAATGGCACGACGACCGGTTCATCCAGCTCGTCGGCCAGGGCACCCAGGCCGGAACCGAGAATCAGCGCAATGGCGGGACGGCGCGCTTCGAGCCGGCTGCTGATCGCGTCGGCGGCCTGGTCAACGGCGTCGGCGGGAACGGCACGGCTGGTCACGGCGTCCCCAGCGATTCGATAGCCGACCACGCCTGATCGAGGAGCTGCATCCGCTCCTCCCACGGAAGGAAGGCGGCAGCGAGGCCGTTCAGTGCGAGCTCGCACAACTCGTCGAAGCCAAAGCCGAGGTGCTCGGCCGCGAACAGATACTCGTCGGTGAGCGTTACGCCGCTCATCAACCGATTGTCGGTGTTCAGGCTGACGTTCATGCCGCGGTCGAAGTACTCGCGCAACGGATGCTCGGCGTATCCAGGAACGGCGCATGTCTGCACGTTGCTCGTCAGGCACATCTCCAGGGCAAGGCGGCGATCGTTGACGTACTGCGACAGCGAGGCATCCTCGCGGAGCCGCGTAGCGTGGCCGATGCGATGTGCACCGCACTCGTGCACCGCCTGGCGAATGGAGTCGGCGCCGTCGCCCTCACCCGCATGCACGGTCACCGCCATGTCGTGAGCACGCGCGAAAGTGAAGGCGTCCGCATGCGCCCGAGCCGGGTGACCCCGCTCGCTGCCGGCAAGATCGAACGCAACCACACCGCGATCGCGCCAGCGCACGGCGAGTCGCGCCAGCTCCATGGACAACAGGGGCGGCCAGTGCCGCAAGCTGCAAACGATGATTCGCGTCGTCGTGCCATGCTCGGATTCACCGCGACGTACGCCCGCGGTGACCGCCTCGAGCACCTCGTCATGGGAGAGTCCACCGCGGGTGTTGAGCCTGGGTGAGAATCGGATCTCGAGGTACCGAACGCCATCGCGAGCGGCATCCTCCACCAGCTCGCATGCGATCCGCTCGAGCGCATCGGCACGCTGCATCAGCACCAGTGTAGCGTCGAACCGTGCCAGGTAGTCCTCCAGCGTCGCCGCGTCGCGCACCACCATGTGCTCGCGCAACGCTTCCGGTTCGTCGTGCGGCAGCGGAATTCCCAACACAGCGGCAAGCTCGATCATGGTTTCCGGACGAAGGGAGCCGTCGAGGTGACAGTGCAGCTCGGCCTTCGGGAGCGCGCGTACGAGCTCTCGCGTGATCGGGACGGCCATGTTCTTCGGTCAGGTAGTGGGATCGGAAGCGGCGGCCCGGGCGGAGACGACCCGGTAGATCGCCCCGGCGTACACCTGATCGCCGGGAGAAATCGGTAGACCGCGGCTGTCGGAGAGCCCGCGTTTGCCGCGCTCGATGGCATCCGCCGCGGCTGCATCGGCGATGCGGACGGCGTCCAGCGCCGTCCCCGTTACGGACAACTGCACGCGCACGCCATTCACAAAGACGGTCACCGCGTCGTTCACGGGCGCTCCCGCGCCGCCGCGGCGGCTGTGTCGGCGGGCCCAGGGGGGCGGGCGCCGGTGCTGGCCGGGCG
>CAZWSO010000238.1:0-3605 GCA_964636485.1 uncultured Gemmatimonadaceae bacterium | reverse complement strand
GTGGTGGAAGGCGAGGGCGGCGCACGATCCATACGACTCCCGCGTGGCCGTGAGGCTGATGCTCGCGCTCGACGTCAGCGGCAACCGCGCCGGCGCGATCCAGCACGGCTCGATTCACGAGCGGCTGCTCCGGGAGGAATTCGGAATGGAGCCGGCGGCCGAAGTGCTGGAGCTTGCAGAGCGGCTGCGCACGGAACCGCCAGCGCGTGTGCACGATCCCCCAGCGAGCGTGCGCATAGAGCCGCCAGCGCTCATGCAACCTCAGCCGCCAGCGCCTCCGCACCGCGCCGTGGAAGAAGCGAAGGCTTCCGCAGCCGTGCCGGCAGCTGAGCGTCATGATGATAAACCGTCACCTCAGACCGTTGGTGTAACCACCGCGCCCGCACCGAAGCGGCTGCATCCAGCCATCCGTTACGGCATTGCCGCGGTCGCATTGAGTGCACTGGTTTTCGGCGCAAGCCGACTGGGACCGACAGCTTCCGCGCCTCCGCCTGTGGCCCCGCGGGAGCCATCGATTGCCGTGCTCCCGCTTACGAGTTTCAGCGCTGATCCAGGCGACGTGCTTCTGGCCGATGGCATGACCGAGGAGCTCATCGCCATGCTGGCGAGAAATCGCGATCTGCGGGTGATCGCGAGAACTTCCGTATTCGCCTTTCGGAACAGTCAGATCGACATCGGCAGCATCGCCGACAGCCTTGGCGTCTCCAACATCCTGGAAGGCGGGCTACAGAGGATCGGCAGCCGCCTTCGCGTCCAGATCCGGCTCGTCGACGCTCGCGACCGCTCTACGCGCTGGTCGGAGACGTATGACCGGGAGCTTGAGGACGTCTTCGCGGTCCAGAGCGAGATTGCCCGGTCGGTAGCCGGAGAGCTCGGCCTGCGATTGGGCGGCGTCGCCGCAACAGGCGGTCATCATCGCCCCACCCGGAGCATCGCAGCCTACGAGTTCTACCTCCGCGGAAGCGATCCAGTCTTGCTCCGAAGTGACAGCGGTGTTTTGGAGGCACTGGAATACTTCAGGAGGGCGATCGCGGCCGATTCCACGTTCGCCGCGGCGTACGCCGGCCTGGCGCGTATGTATCAGAGGCTCCGCTCGGCTGCCAATCCCGACATGCCGGCTCGCGATCTCCTCCAGCTTGCGGAGACAGCAGCTCTCATGGCCGTGGCTCTGGACGACTCGCTGGCCGAGGCAGTTGGCACGCTCGGGTTCGTCCGGCTTAACTTGTATGATTTTGCATCGGCGGAGGCGCAGTTGAAGCGTGCGATTGCCCTCGATCCGGCGCGCTCACGTACCCGAGAATGGCTGGTCGGACTCTACCTCTTGACTGGACGGCCGGCAGACGCTCTGGCGGAAGCCGAACGTGCACTCGAGATCGATCCGCTTTCGCCCAGTGCGCAGGCGGAGCTTGCGCGCGCGCTCGTCGCAAATGGTAGATGTGATGAGGCGCTCGCAAGGCTTCGGCAGATCGCGGAACTTCAGCCGCCCCTGCTAAGGGCTGCACAGATCGCCGCAGCGTGCCACATCGAGAGGCAGATGTGGCCGGAGGCCATTGCCGTGCTGCGTCCCCAGGCGGAACTCGGCCACCCACAAACGCTCGCCATGCTCGGCTACGTTCTGGCGCGTGCGGGCCAGAGGGAGGAGGCGCTTGGCATCCAGCAGGGCCTGCTCGATCGCTCGCGGCGCCTCGACGGCGCCGTTTACGTTGCCGTGGTGTACGCCGGCCTCGGTGAAGCCGATCGAGCTCTGGACTGGCTGGAGAGATCCATCGATGACGGCTCGCTTTCGCATAACATCCTGCATCTTCCGCTATCGGAGTTCGTCTTCCAGGATCTGCGCGGACTCCATCGTTTCGAGCTGCTGCTCGAGCGTCTGGGGCTTCAGAAACGATAGCGGAGCGCAAGCTGGAGCTGAAAGGACGATTCGGCCGGCAACGTAGTCCAGCGCACGGCCGCTTCGTCGAAGCGGAAGATCGGCTGCGCGGTCTCCGCAGGTGCAGCCGTTTGTCCGACGTGCTCGAGAAGTGCCGGTGAACCCACGCGGTGCAGCCCCCAGTCGCGTTTGAGCAGGTTGAGCACGTTGAAGACGTCGAGTTGAGCCTCCAGGCCGCGGCCGACGACCGGAACTGCCTGTCGCACCGATGCGATCGTCGTGTGCGACCAAGGCTCGCGACAGCTGTTGCGCTTCAGGATGCTACCGCGCTGTCGTCGCAGACACCGCGAATCCTCGATGAACCCCTCGAGAGCCACCTGCTGCCGGCTCACACGTTCGGCCTGTGCGACCGGCGAATTGTCGGCGCCTTGTTCGTCCGATCTGCCGCTGAACTGGATCTCGGTCGCGTCGAAGGCACTGCGGGGCACATAAATCGGATCGTTCATGCTGGAGCCATCGGCGTTCAGATCTCCCCGCCGTCCCACACCCCAGGCGAGATAGGTGAACGGACTGCCCGACTCACCTACATAGTAAAGCGAGAGCTCGGTGGACCAGCTGCGCCAGGGCGCCCTGTAAGTGCCGGCCAGGACGATGCGGTGAGGCACATCATTCAGCGAGATCTCCGGGCGCAGCTCGTCGTGACGGCCCGACACTGCGCGCGATGACCAGTTGACAAGTCCGGGCGTGTTGACTCGCAGCGGCGTCTGAACGTCGCGCACGCGCGTGAACGTGTAGTAGCCGGTCGCCGCCAGGCCGCGCGAGAATTGCTTGTCGAGGCGCGCCGAGAGCTGGTAAGCGTGGTTGCGCGATGTATTCCTGAGCTCTATCACCTCCGAAAAGTTCGACCGCAACGCCGGTTCGCTCAGCCCCGTTGGTCCGATGGTGCCGTAAAGGAGGCGGCCATACCGATCGCTTCCTTGCGGCTCGCCCAGGTTCAGGTTGACGAAGGCGAAATCCGAGATGTTGCGTGTGACCAGCGCCTCCACGGTGCCAAGCAGGTCTCCCGGCAGCCGTCGGTCGTAGGCGAGGGAGAATCGCAGCGTTTGCGCCATTCGCAGCCGGCTGTCCAGCAGATCCACGTCGCCGCGAGGCGCGGACGAAAGCTCCGCACCATCAGCGCATGCCGTAGGTGCCATCTGATGGTCTGGCACGAATGCTGGCGGTGGGCCAAGGTCCGTCGGCAGCACGCCGCATCGCAGCTGTCCAGTGCCCACGCCGTAGCTGGAGAGCGCCGAGTGCAGCCAAGCGATCGGTGGACGTCCGGTGAAGATGCCCACACCGCCGCGGAGCTGGTGACGTCCCGTCCCGGAGACATCCCACGTAATCCCCGCGCGCGGAGAGAGGTGCACGCGACGACGAGGCATCTCGTCCGTTCGCCTCTGGAAGATCGAGTCGACCACGGGGTTGTAGGGGGCGCGCCCGAAGATCACAAGCACGTCAGCCCTTACGCCGGCGGTAATCGAGACCCGATCGCTCATGCGGATCTGATCGCCCGCATATGCAGCGAACTGACCTCCCGTCACCGGCACACCGGCGCTTCCGAAATCCCGGGCCCGCTCGAATCGCTCGACAATGCCGAGCTCGAGCGAATCGAGACTGGAGAAAGTCCAGGTCCCATATGAGTTGAGCACACCTTCGTTTCTCACCCCAAACCATTCTCCCTCCAATCCGAAGG
>CAZWSO010000237.1:0-3655 GCA_964636485.1 uncultured Gemmatimonadaceae bacterium | reverse complement strand
TGCCGCGGGCGAGCAGCCTGCCGGGTGCGCTCAACGGCGGACGTTGCCACCCAGGCAGTGCGGCGAACCTGGACCCACTCACCGCGCCGGCTGACCTCGTGCAGACCCATGCCGTTGTGCAGCAGCGCGAGCACGCGGCCGTTGCGCGATGGCGCAGCGCGCAGCAGCGCGCCCGAGGATGCGTTGACCGAGATTCGGAACGAGTCGCGCGCCGCACCGAGGAGGCTGCGGTGAATGTACCCCCGAAGCGTAACCTGCGTTGCGCCGGAGCGTGTGGCGCCGGGCTGCACCGCGGCACCGGCGCGGAACGTTGCCAGCGCGCGTCCCGACGGCGATGACAGAAGGCGCGCGTCGCTCCTCACCGTCGTCTGAGCATGCAACAGCGACGGAGCGAGCAGCACGAGGAGAATACAGAGGTAGCGCATCGCTGGTTGGTCGGTGTGGGGGCGGCTACATTGTCAGCGGCGAGATGCGCCGAGCGACTTACATACTATAAGACCGTGTACCCGACTGGGCAAAGATGGCGAACTCGCGCAAGCGGACGGTGGTGCTGGTGGTGCTGGATGGGTGGGGATATCGCCGCGAGATCGAAGGCAACGCCATCGCCCAGGCCGACACCCCCACCTGGGACCGTCTCTGGTCCACGACATCGCGCACGCTGCTCGAAGCCTCGGGACTCGCCGTAGGGCTGCCCGAGGGGCAGATGGGGAACAGCGAGGTGGGGCATCTCAACCTCGGTGCGGGGCGCATGGTACCGCAGGATCTGGTGCGCATCACGCTGGCAGTCGAGGATGGATCGTTCTTTCGCAATCCGGTGCTCACCAGCATCTGCAGGAGTGTGCGAGAGCGAGGCAGCACTCTCCACCTCACCGGTCTGATTGGCAATGGGGGCGTGCATGCGGTGGACACGCACCTCTACGCGCTAATCGACCTCGCGGCGCGCGAGCACGTACCTCGCGTGGCGATTCATGCGCTGCTCGACGGTCGCGACACGCTTCCGCGGTCAGCGCTCGGTTTCATGCGCGAGTTGCTGGAGCGCGCACATGGCCGCGCCGACGTGGCCTCCCTGGGCGGCCGCTATTTCGGGATGGACCGAGACCGGCGCTGGCCCCGCATCGAGAAATGGTATCGCGCCATGGTGGAGGGCGCAGGACCACGGGCGACCGATCCGCTCGGGGCCATCCGGGAGGCGTACGAGCGCGGCGAGAGCGACGAGTTCATTCCCCCGGTGGTGACCGAGCGCGACGGCAGACCGGTGGCGCCAATGCGCGATGGGGACGGCGTCATCTGCTTCAACTTTCGCGCTGACCGGATGCGCCAGATCGTGCGCGCTCTGACCGATCCTGCGTTCGACGGCTTTCCTGTGCCGAACAGGCCGGCGGTGGAGCTTGCTACGATGACGGTGTACGACGAAACCATGGATGTACCGGCCGCGTTCGCTCCTTTCGTGCTGGCGCGCATCGTGGCGGAGGTGCTGAGCGAGCGTGGGAAGACGATGTTTCGCACCGCGGAAACCGAGAAGTACGCGCACGTTACATACTTCTTCAACGGCGGCATCGAGAAGCCGTATCCCGGCGAGATCCGGGAGCTGGTGCCGAGCCCGCATGTGGCGACCTACGATCTCATGCCGGAGATGAGTGCGCCTGGGATCACCGATGTGCTCTGTCGGGCGATCGAGTCGCGCGAGCACGACTTCATCCTGGTGAACTACGCGAACGGTGACATGGTGGGGCACACGGGGGTATTCTCCGCTGCGGTGAAGGCGGTGGAAACGGTCGACGTCTGCCTGGCGCGCGTGCTCGAGTCCGGTGCCCGTGCTGGTGCACGGCTGCTGGTCACGGCAGACCACGGCAACTGCGAGATGATGATCGACCCCGGAACGGGAGGCGTGCACACTGCGCACACGACCAATCCGGTACCGTTGGTGATCGTGGACCCTGATGGCGACCGGCCGCTGCGCGGCGGTGGTGCGCTGAAGGATGTGGGTCCGGTGGTGCTGTCCATGCTCGGTGTCGAGCAGCCGCCGGAGATGACGGGTGTGGACCTCAGAATCCTGGGAGAGCCTTCGTGAGACGTCTAGCGTTAGTGCTGTTCATACTTGCCGTAGCCGCGCCCGCCGCCGCGCAGGTGGGACACCTGCCCGGTGCGAGTCCCTTCCGTGACATCCGCTACGGCCAGGGACTCACCGGTTACGCCGGGATCTTCAATGGCAATGCGGGAACCGCCGGGGTGGGATTCCAGTCGGGAGTCATCGTCGGCGGGAGGCACGATTGGCGGCTGAGCGGCCCCATTGCGCTCACCTCGCGACTCGGTGTCGTCTTCAGTGACCGCACGGTGCTCGATCCCGGGCAGCCGGCGGGGCAGCAGGAGGTCGGGACGAAAAGCACGACACTGGCGATTGTCGACGTGGGCTTCAGCTTTTCGATTGTGGGCGCGCGCACGTGGCGACGGCTGGCGCCCGTACTGCACACCGCGGTGGGCCTCTCCTCGGATCTCGGTGCATCAGCGGACGTGGGCGGATTCTCTCCCGGCACTGCCTTTGCTTTCTCCTGGGGCGGCGGCGTGCGATGGATCCCGGACGGCAACGTGTCGCTGCGCCTCGATTTCTCGGATCACCTGATCCGCTATTCGTATCCGGAGAGTTACTTCACGCCGCCGGTTGGCGGGGCGCCGATTCTGCTGGAGGGCGACCCACAACGCGAGTGGCGGCACACTCCGGCGCTCACTCTGGGCGTGACCTACATGTTCGGCCGCTGATACGAAGGAGGAGAGCCATGGGGCGCGACTACGAGAATATTTATGACCCGGGCGAGCTGAGCGACGAGGAGCTGATCGCGATCGTCCACGAGGAGCTGGCAGCGCGCGACGCCATCGACGCCGACAGCATTCTCGTCACCGCCGAGAAGGGCGAGGTGCGTCTGAGCGGCCGTGTAGGTACGGAAGCGGAGCGCCGGATAGCCGACCGCGTGCTCAGCGACGTGATAGGATTGCACGCCTATCAGAACGACCTGGTTGTGGACGCGATTCGTCGCGACCAGGAGCCGGAGGCAATCGACGATCATCTGGCCGAGGGAACGAGCGGCAGCGGAGCACCGCTCGGCACGGGTCCCGATGATGAGTACGGTTCGGAGGCGGAGCATCTCGAGGAGGATCTGAACGCGCGGCTTTACGGTTCGCCGGACTCGCAGACCTCCACGCAGCGCGGCACGCCCTGGATTCCGCCCGAATCACCCACGGCGGAAGGCGTGGATGGGCCGGAGCCGGAGAGCGAGGGCTCGGGGGAGGAGCACTAGGACGCCTGGCGGAATCGGGAGCCAGTTCTCAATGACCAGCACGCCTATGCGCAGAATGATGCTCCTGTCGACGCTCGGCGCGACGCTCATGCTCGGATGTGGCGCGGCGGCGCGCGCGCCGCTGCCGGAGCCGCTGCCAGATGCGCCAGAGCTCGGCGAGGACACGGTGATCGCGCTGGCTGCGGCACCCGAGCCCCTCTCGCGCGAGCGCCTTGTTGCCCGGATCGATTCCATTCTCGCGCTCCCCGAGTTCCGCAGTGCACGATGGGGCGTTCTGGTGGTGCAACCCGAGCGCGGCGACACACTGTATGCGCGCGACGCCGACAAGCTCTTCATGCCGGCGTCGAACCAGAAGCTGGTGG
>CAZWSO010000236.1:0-3690 GCA_964636485.1 uncultured Gemmatimonadaceae bacterium | reverse complement strand
GGTGATAATCGGAGCTGCCGCGATCGGCACCCAGCGAGGAGACGTGAACGAGACGCCGTACGCCCGCGCGCTCCGCCTCGCGAACGATACGGCGCGTCCCCCCGACATTCACGTTGTCGAACGTCAGGTCTGGCGGCTGCTCCTCGATGATTCCCGCAATGTGGAGCACCGCATCGCACCCCTCTGCCGCCCCAGCGACTTCATCGGTCGAAGCGACGCTACCCTCGTGCGCCTCGACTCCCTCGGGCCACAGACAGCGGTCGCGCCCGGCGTGCCGTGACAAAAGGCGAACGGTGTGCCCGCCTCTCATTAGGCGGTCGATCACCGGTCGTCCAATCACACCCGTACCGCCCGTGATGAGCACGTGCATCCACTACCTCCATAGTTCATCTTCTGCCCCTCTGTCACGTTTCGAGCCGCGGCCCGCGGGATGGCGGGGAATGCTCGCCCCGACGACCGGCCCCCGGCATCCCTGACGGCTGCCGCCGGCAGCGGCCGGCCTCGTTACGATGGATTCAGGGGCCAGCGGCGCCGGGGCCTTGACGGGGCCGAGGCAGTGCGGAATATTCAGCATCAGGATGCGGAAAATTCCGCATTTCCGGACCAGGCCCTGCTCGCGAACGGGGAGATGCCACGCATGACCGACAGCGCCGCCAACACGCTCAGCCGACGCGAGCGCCAGATCATGGACATCATCTACCGGCGCGGCAGGGCAACCGCCGCAGAGGTGATGGACGAACTCCCCGATCCACCCAGCTACTCCGCTGTACGCTCGGCGCTCCGGCTCCTCGAGGAGAAAGGAGAGCTGCGGCACGAGGCGGATGGACCCCGCTACATCTATCTGCCAACCGTTCCTCGCGAGAGCGCAAGCAGGAACGCGCTCGGTCACCTCGTGCGCACGTTCTTCGATGGAAGCGCCGAGCAGGTGGTCAATGCGCTGGTGGAGGAGTCGCGGCTGTCGCGCCGGGAGCTCGACCGTCTGGCGCGTCTCATTGCAGCGGCGCGCAAGGAGGATCGGCGATGAGCTCGACGGCCGTGTTCGATGTGATGGCTCTACTGGTGAGCGCGTCGTTGAAGGGATCGATCATCCTCCTGGTGGCGCTGGTGGCGCTGCGGGTGATGCGCCGAGCTTCAGCAGCCGCGCGCCATGCGGTCCTGGCAGCCGCACTGGCGGCCTTCCTCCTGCTGCCAGCGGCGCAAATGGTCGCCCCGCAGTGGACCCTCCCCGTGCTTCCCGCTGCGCCTCCCGAAATCTCGGCGCTGGCCCAGCGCATGGCACCGCCCGCCCCCGGCGAATCCTTGCCGCTGGTACTGGAATCGTCAGGCGAAAGGACGTTCAGCGCGACGGCGCCTCCCATTCCAGAGGCCCACGATGGCTCCGGCCAGGCGATCGCCGCTGGGCTGGACTGGCGGCATGCGCTCGTGGCGCTCTGGTTATGCGGTGCCGCGTTGATCCTGCTGCGTCTGTTCGCTGGTGTCGCGGGTGTCTGGCTGCTCGAACGCCGGGCCACCATGGTAACGGATGGAGGGTGGCTGCATACGGCTCACGTTCTCGCGCAGCGGCTCGGCCTGGCACGCGGTGTGACGCTGCTGCATGGCGATCGCGGCTGCGTTCCGCTCACGTGGGGTGTTCTCCAGCCGGTGGTGTGGCTGCCGTCGGGAGCGGCGGATTGGGATGCCGAGCGGCGTACACTCGTCCTGGCGCACGAGCTTGCGCACGTGAAGCGCCGCGACGCGATCACGCAGTGGATCGCAAACCTGTCTCTGGCGCTGCACTGGTTCAATCCGCTGATCTGGGCGGCGGTGCGGCGGCTTCGCACGGAGCGTGAGCGGGCGTGCGACGACGCCGTGATATCGCTCGGCACGCAGCCAGCGATGTACGCCGAGCATCTGCTCGACATCGTGCGTGCCATCGGCGACCGCGGCGGTCCTGCGGTCGCGATGGCCATGGCACGGCGCTCACAGTTCGAGGGCCGTCTGCTCGCCATCCTGGACGGATCTGCCCCGCGTACGGGACTCGGTCCGGCGCGCATGCTGATGATCGCCAGCGTCGCCATCCTGCTCGCGCTCCCGCTCGCCGGCATGACGCCGGCGCTGCGTGGCGACGCTCACGCTATGGCCGACGTGCCGGGGCGTTACGCCGAAGAGGGGGGCTTTCCTGCTGGCGCCGGTGGTGAAGGCACAACTTCGACGGCCGATGCGCCGGCAGGTGAAGGCGCTGGCAAACGCGCAGCTATCAGAGGTGGGGACGTGTATCCGCGCCAGCCCGTGGTCGGGGCAGCCAGTGAGGATTCGCGAGCAACGGTGGGATCGCTGCTCGCCGGTAAAGCGAGTGGTAACCGGCTACTGGAGCAAGCCGCCTCTTCGGGCGACTCTGTGACGCTCCTCGAGATCATTGCCGCTGCCGCGGAGATTTCGTCGTCGGTGGAGCGGGCGCGCGTTCTCATTCGCATCGCGCGGCTCGAGACGCTGGATCCCTCCGTCATTGCGGCCCTGATCGCCGCGACGGAAACCATGAGCTCGGGCGTGGAGAAGGCGCGCGTCCTGAGCGCGCTGATGACACGGCATCCTGCCGCAGCCCATACGTCGGGTGCCGAGCTGATTGGAGCCATCGGCTCCATCTCCTCCTCGGTGGAACGCGCCAAACTGCTGAACGCGGTGCTGGAACGGCAGGGCCAGGAACCGCGCGTCCTCATGCTCGCGTTGACGGCGGCCGGGTCCGTTCCTTCCACGATGGAGCGTGTTCGGCTGATCCGGACCACACTTCGCTCACAACCGGCGGCGCTCGGTGCGGCATCGCCGGTGTTGTTCGCACTCATTGATTCAATCGGTTCCAGCGCCGAGCGAGCGAATCTCCTGGTCGAGATCGTGCAGCGTCCGGAGATTCCCGAGCCGGTGCTGGTGCGCGCGCTGGAGTCTTCCGAGAGGGTCCCTTCGGGCGTGGAACGACTACGTGTGCTGCTCAGTGCAGCGCGCGTGCGCACTCTTTCAGGGCCAGCGCGCTCGGCGTACATCCGGTCAGCGAGCACGATCTCCTCTGGTACGGATCGCGCGGCGGCGCTGTCTGCGATTCTGCCTGAAGGTCCTGATGCTGGCAGCGCGACGCCGCCGCGCTCGAATCGGGACGAGTACCAGCGATCGCGGAATGTCTACGCGGTAAGCGATACGATGTCTGGTGTGCAGCGCCACGTGCGGGTGAGCTGGAAAGGTGTCGAACTGCGCGCTGGTGAGATCGTCATGACCGTCCGTGGCGGGAGCCTCGAGGCGGAAGAGCGGCGCGGTCCAGTTGATGGCTCCTCGCCCATGGTCAAGCGTCGCATGATCGTCAGCGTCAGCGGCGGTCAGCCCGTCTACGAATACTGCATCGACGACGTCGTGCGACCCATCGACGCCGAGGCCCGCGCCTGGTTCCGCGGTCTTCTGCAGGAGCAGGCGTTCGCGTCACGATAGCCGGAGAATGGCGCGCCCGCGCCGTTCTTCGGTAACAAAGTGCGGAAATTTCCGCACATCGGTTGCTGGTAATTCACAACTTCGGGGCCGGTCGGCGGTCTGGAGGGGGTCATGCGGCATGCAGAGGGAAGAAGCAACTGGGCGGCGCCGACCATTGCTGCGGCAGCAATCGTCGTGCTGCTGTCAGCGAGCGGCGCTCCGCTGCTCGCACAGCAGACCTGGACGTGGCGGCACGTTCAT
>CAZWSO010000235.1:0-3693 GCA_964636485.1 uncultured Gemmatimonadaceae bacterium | reverse complement strand
AGCGCATCGAGATACGCGTGCGCCTGCACGGTGTCCGTCGCCCGGGCGTAGAGTCCCACCATGGCGGCGAAGTACGGCGGCTGGCTTCGTCCCAGATAGTAGCTCCTGTTGCCATTCGGCACGTGACCCACCAGGCGGATCAAATGCGCGAAGTTGTCGAGCATGTTCTTCACGAGGTCGGTCCGGCCACTCTCGACCAGCCCGAGCATCGTGAAGTACGAGTCCCAGTAGTACACCTCCCGGAATCGACCGCCGGGCACGACGTAATCGTGCGGCAGCGGGAGCAGCGACGAGCGGAGCTCCGGATCATCCGCGGAGCGTGTGAGCACCGACCATAGGGCGCGAATGTGCCAGTCCATGGAACGGGCCGTGTCGGTCTGAACGTCACCGCCCACCGGCGCCGGCAGCTCGAAGTGGCGCTCCACGAACTCACGCAGGGAGAATCGCGCCGCACCACGTTCCGTGGCGTATCGCGCCGCGATCTCGCCGGGCGGGAGCAGCGGGCGTGCGTCGACGAACGTTTTCGAGTCCTCGAAGACCGCGGCCACCTGAACATCGTGGAAGAGCGGGCCGAGGTCCCGCGAAGGACGGTAGACCGCAAGCGCCGGCGATGGATCCGGCTGTGGTACGACGGTCGCGGGACGGGACGGAGCACTCGTCTGGCACGCCACCGCAAGGGCCAGAGCCGGCAGCACCGCCGCCTTGAATCGCGACGCCCTTCGAGCCGGCACGGCCATCAGTCTCGCTCCACTTCGAGCCGGCAAGGCGACCAGTCTCGCTCCACTTCGGTTCGGCGCGGCGACCAATCTCACCGCGCGTCCCCCCGCACCAGCACGCGGTAGCCGTGCGCCGGGATGTCGAGCCGGCCGTTAGTTGGAATCATGACTGTCGCCTTCGAGAACCAGTCCGTGTACTCGCCGGCGCGCGGCAGGCGTTGGTACGTCACCTGCGCCGGCCTGTCACCGAAGTTGACGGCAACCAGCACCGTGTTCGATCCGGTCGTTCTGGTGAAGGCGTAGACGCGATCGCTTCCCGCGGTGCGCAGCGGCGACTGCGCGCCGCCGCTCGCGCCATTCCAGAGCGCCTCGTTGTCGCGCTTGAGATCGAACATGGCGCGGTAGAAGCTCGCCAGCGACGCACCACTCCAGTCCACGGTGTCCTTCTCGAAGAAGCGGAGCCGCTTCGACAGACTGGCCTCCTGCCCCGTGTAGAGGAGCGGCAGCGAATTCTGCGCGGTGGCGGTGAGGACGAAAGCCGGCACGTGGTTCTCCCCCATTCGCTCGAACTCCGTGCCCGCCCAGCTGTTCTCATCGTGATTGCTCGTGAAGTACATGCGGTAGGCGTCCGCCGGATACGCCCTTCTCTGCCGCGCGAAGTACGCGTCCAGCTCGGCCGTCGGCTTCGTGCCCTGGGATATCTCGTTGAGCAGGTGGTGGAGCTCCCAGCCATACGTGGCGTGGAAAGCCTGGTGGTACTCGGGACCCTCCGCCTCCGCCAGCATGAACAGATCCGGCTTCACTGCCGACAAGTCCTCGTACACGTCCATCCAGAACTCCATTGGCACACCGCCGGCGACATCACAGCGGAACCCATCGATGTCCATCTCCTCCAGCCACCAGCGCATCTCGGCGATCATCGCACTACGGAGCTCTGGATCGTCGTAGTTCAGCTCGGCGACATCGGTCCAGTCCGTCTCACGCCCCTCGTTGTCACGCGCGTATGAGATCGTTCCGTCGGCGCGACGTACGTACCAGTGCGGTTGCTGCGTAATCCAGGCGTGGTCGAACGCGGTGTGATTGGCCACCCAATCCAGGATGACCTTCATCCCCTGGCGGTGCGCAGCATCAATGAACGATCTGACGTCCTCGGCCGTGCCGAACTCGGGATTGATCGCCGTGTAGTCGGCTATGGAGTAGTAGCTGCCCAGAATGCCCTTCCTGTTCTCCACGCCGATCGGCTGAATCGGCATGAGCCAGAGGACGTCAACACCGAGGCTGTCGAGCCGCGGCAGGTGCCGCTCGAGCGCGCGGAATGTTCCCTCCGGTGTGAACTGCCGCACGTTGACCTCGTAGATCACCGAGGTTCGGCTCCACTCGGGCGGCGCGAGCGTCTGCTCCGCCGTTGGCTGCTCGGCGGTACGGCACGCCGTCAGCGCAAGGCAGAGCAGCAGGAAGCGCAGGGAACGTCTCATCTCGAACCTCGTCTCGTGTCGTGTGGAGTCTCGCCGTGCGTATCGGCCGCGAGAAGTGTGAGCCGTACGTAGTCGAGCAGCGCGGTATTCTCACGCCGGTTCATGTTCTCGTCCAGCGCGCCGAACTGGATCGTCAGCACGTGCGCTCCGGGAGAGAGCCGGACGAGCAGCACGTTGCTCCACCCCCACTCGCTCCAGCGATCTGTTCCACGCTGCGGCATCACCAGCACTCCGACGGTATCGCCGTTCACGAGCAGCGTACGGACGGCCACCTTGTCCTCGGTGTTCACCGGGCCATTGCCGTTCGAGTAACGCACGTCCACGGCATAGGTGCCCTCCCGCGCTACCTCGAAGGGTACCCGTACCGTAGCGTTCTGCTCACGCGTGAGTCGCGCATAGCCGTCACCGGTATAGCCGCCGTGCTCGCGCTCGAGCGCGGTCTCGACCGGCTTGATGATCTGCTGTGCCGCGGGGCCGACCACGCGAACCGGCTCGCTCAGGAAAGACTCGTCGCCGGCCGCGTTCACGGCCAGCACCTGATACTCGTCCAGTGTACCGGTGCGGCGGACCGGGACGGCAACGCCGGTGGTGCGTGCGACGGAGCGCCCGTTTCGGTAGACCACGTACTCGACCGCGCCCGGCACGGCGCTCCACTCCAGCGCGCTCGCACGCAGCGCCGCTTGCGGCGTGGCGGGAGCGAACCGGTTCTCCACGACGTTGATGTCGGCTTCCGGCCAGCGGCCGTTCATGGTGATTTCGACAGCGTGCTCGCCGGTGAGATGCGCCGGGAGCTCGGCGTGCTGTACCACACGGCCGTCGAGGCGCACGGCGGAAATGCCATCGCCGTGCCCGCGCACGGTGATTGTGAGCGTGGCGCCACGGTAGCGCAAACCGCGCAGCGTGCGCTCGCCACCGTACGACGGCGGCACCATTGGCCGGAAGACGAGTCGCTCCGGCTCGAGCCGCAGGCCGAGCAGCACGCGCAGCGTGCTCGCCAGCGTTCCCGCCACGCTCCAAAGCTGTCGGTCGGAGTTGAGTGCCGTACCCTCGAAGTGCCCGGTGGATGCTACGATGTTCTCCTTGTTGGTCAGGAAGAGCGCGGCCGCCCGGGCGTTGGCATCGAGACCGTGCTGCACCGCGCGCGCGTTACCGCCTTCGGCCGCCGCCCACGTCCAGTACGAGGTGACGAACGGCCAGATGGCCGCGTTGTGATAGAAGCGCTCGCCCGGAATGTACGGCCAGAACGTGGGGGCGCCGAACGCCACCACCGGAGCGCTGCGCATCAGTGAGCTGCGCTGCTCGGGCGAAGCCGCGCCGTAGATGGATGTGAGCGACTCGCCAAGCGCTTCAGCGCGCGGTGAAAGGGCCAGGTACGCGCGGCCATACCGGTATTGTCCGTACCATCCCCGCTCCGGCTGCCAGAGATGCGTCGTCAGCCCCTCCGCCACACCAGCCGCCACGGAGTCCCAGCGTGCCGCCGGCTCGCCGAGTGCGCGCGCCAT
>CAZWSO010000234.1:0-3699 GCA_964636485.1 uncultured Gemmatimonadaceae bacterium | reverse complement strand
AGACGACGACGGGGTTCTGATGGAACTGGTGGCGTCCGACGGACGCCGCCGGAGCGCTGGGCACATGCTGGTCGTGCCCGCCTGGAGGGCAGCGCGAGACGCGTCTGCTACCCGGCGGGCACGACGTGCGTCTGGCGCGGTGATCACTCCAACCCTCCTCGCATGAACATTCTTCTCCTCGGCCCTCCAGGGGCCGGCAAGGGCACGCAAGGCGAGCTGATAGCGGCAGCGCTCGGGATTCCGAAGATTGCCACCGGTGATGTGCTGCGCGCCGCGGTGCGCGAGGGAACGGAGCAGGGCCGGCGCGCCAGAACCTTCATGGACCGTGGCGACCTGGTTCCGGACGAGGTGATCCTCGCCATTATGAAGGAGGCACTGGCCGCGCCAGAGGCTTCGCACGGTGTCGTGCTCGACGGTGTGGTGCGTACGGTGCCGCAGGCTGAGGGGCTCGAGAGGGTACTTCGTGAGCTTGGTCGCAAGCTCGACATGATCATCGTTTTCGATGTCTCCGAGGACGAGCTGGTCCGTCGCCTCTCGGGGCGCACGGTGTGCGAGCAGTGCCAGACGCCGTACAGAGGTCGCGAACCCGGCACGCGATGCGACAAGTGCGGCGGCACACTGACGAGGCGCAGGGATGATGAGCCTGAGGCTGTACGAACCCGCATGCGCGCCTACCGCGAGCAGACCGAGCCTGTGCTGGAACACTACAAGGGTAGTCGCGACGGTACCCGCCTGATCGAGCTGGCTGCCGAAGGTGACCCGGACGAGATCTCGAGACGGTTGCTCAGCGAATTGCGCACGTGATCCAGCTCAAGTCCACACGCGAGATCGAGATTATGGCGGAGGGGGGTCGCATCCTCGCCGCCACGCATGAGCTGCTCCGCCAGCGGGTGGCGCCCGGCGTGAGCACGCTGGATCTCGATAGCCTGGCTGAGGAATTCATCCGCAGCCATGACGGTGCCGTTCCATCCTTCAAGGGGCTCTACGGATTTCCGGGCACGCTGTGCACGTCCATCAATCACGAGATCGTGCACGGCATCCCTTCGCGGAACCGCGTGCTTCAGCCGGGCGATATTGTCTCCATCGACGCCGGCGTCAGGTACAACGGCTACCATACCGACGCGGCCTTGACGCATGCCGTGGGCGAGGTGGATGAGACGTCGCGCAGACTCCTCGACGTTACCCGGGCGGCACTGGAGGCTGGCGTCGCCGTCGCTATTGCCGACAATCATCTCGGAGATATCGGCGCGGCAGTGCAGGGGGTCGTCGAGGGTGCCGGCTTCGCGATCGTGCGTGACCTGGTGGGCCACGGCATCGGTGCCGAGTTCCACGAAGAGCCGCAGGTGCCGAACTACGGCAAGCCGAAGCGTGGCACCAAGCTGGTACCGGGGCTGACGCTCGCGATCGAGCCCATGGTGAACGTGGGCTCGCCGCGCACACGTACTCTGCCCGATCGCTGGACGATCGTCTCGGCCGACGGCTCGCGCTCGGCGCACTTCGAGCACACCGTGGCCATCACGGCCAACGGTCCCCGCATCCTCACGCTTATCTCCGCCTAGCGTTTCCGGCCGCGTTCTCGCGATCACGGACGCAACCGGGCGCCATGGCGGCGGCACTGGAGCGCGGGAGTGCCCGCCAGTTCCCGTCAGAACTCCATCTTACCCGCACCTTCTGGCGCGCTGAGTCCCGCATCGCGCAGGCGATGCTCCAGTATGCGCGATGTCGCTGCTGGGGCGAGTCCCAGGCGCGCGTCGCCGGCGAGCAGGAACATGCGCTCGGGGGCCAGGCCGATCAGCTCCGTTCCCGTGGCGTGCAGTCCCTGTCTCGCCGCCTCGTGCCGCACTGCGGCGTACGCAACGTGCGCCGGTGTCGCTTCGAGATCGGTCAGATTCATGGAGAGCTGTGCCTGACCGTTTACGACGAACGCCAGTGCCTTGACGCCCGGCAGCCCGCCGGAGGATCCTCGCACGGCGCGTGCGATCTCTCGCACGGCGCCGAGGTTGGAGGCATCGCCGAGAAAGACGTTCAGCGCCACGAGGATCGGTCGCGCGCCAATCGCGACGGCACCCGCCGTGGGGTGGATGTGCGCCGGCCCGAAATCCGGAGCATGAGCGGGATCTCGACCAATCAGCTCTCTGAGCCCCTCGAAGCCGCCCCGCCGAACCACCGACAAGTCGCGTCGCTCCGGGCGGGTTGCGGCGCGCTCGTACAGGAAGACGGGAATATCGAGCTCGTGTCCCACACGTTCGCCGAGCGCCCGCGCCAGTCCGATGCAGTCGTCCATCGTCACACTACCGAGCGGCACGAACGGAACCACATCCATCGCTCCCATGCGTGGGTGCTGACCCTCATGGCGTCGCAGATCGATCCGATCACACGCCTCGCGTACGGCGGCAAACGCACCCTCGGCCACTGCCTGCGCGGGACCCGCCATCGTCAGCACGGAGCGGTGGTGCCATGGATCCGAGGAAATGTCGAGCACGCGCACGCCGGAGATGCGCTCGACGGCACCTGTGATCGCCGCCACCGTCTCCCGATCACGCCCCTCGGAGAAGTTCGGCACGCACTCGACCAGCTTCACCTGGAGATCTCGGTCGTCGCGAGGGTCCGCAGCAACCAGGGATGAATAATCGGATTGCCGGCCACGATCGATGATGACGCAAGCGGCGGAGGGTCGCCGGCCAGATCGGTGATAATGCCGCCGGCTTCCCGCACGATGATGATGCCGGCAGCGAAGTCCCATGGTGCGAGTGCCAGCTCCCAGAACCCATCGAAGCGGCCAGCCGCCACATCCACCAGGTCGAGCGCCGCCGAGCCGGCGCGTCGGATGCCGGAAGTCGCCCGCATGATATACCCGAACTGTTGCTTGTAGCTGTCGAGGAGATGCGGGTGCTTGAAGGGGAATCCAGTGCCGATCAGTGACAGCTCCGGAGCCTCCACGTCGGAAACGCGCAGCGGCGCGCCGTTCATGCTTGCGCCCTGGCCCGCAATAGCCGTCGTTTCTTCGTTGGCCGGTACGTGGAGGACGACGCCGGCGACGAGTCGCGCGTCCACGAGCACCGCAACGGAGACCGCGTACTCCGGATAGCCGTGCAGGAAGTTCGTCGTACCGTCGAGCGGGTCGACCACGAACGCCAGCCCGGCACCGGCGGTGGCGTCGGGGGACAGCTCCTCCCCCACAATCACGGTGCCGGGGAGATCGCGGTCCACGATCCGGCGAATGGCCTCCTCGGCGGCGGTGTCAATGTCGCTCACGAAATCCGCGGGGCTCTTCTGCCGCCACTGCAGTGAACGTATGCCCGCGGCTCCGGTGCGGATGATGGCGGCGGCGGCATTGGCGGCGTCGACTGCGACGGACAGCACCCCGGCGAGATCGCGCGCGCTCGCTTGCCCCCCCTCAATCACGCTCATATGTTGCCGCAATGCCAAGGGTCTTCAGTGGTATTCAGCCTTCCGGAGAGTTGCACATCGGCAACTATCTCGGAGCGGTGAAGAATTGGGTACAGCTACAGAGCGAGCACGAGTGTCTGTTCTGCATCGTCGACTACCACGCCATCACCGCTCCATACGAGCCCGAGGCATTGCGCAGCCGTACCGCGGACATGGCCATCTCGCTGCTGGCGTCGGGCATCGACCCGGCACGGTGCACGCTCTTCGTTCAGTCGGCCGTTCCCGAACATACCGAGCTTGCCTGGATAT
>CAZWSO010000233.1:0-3720 GCA_964636485.1 uncultured Gemmatimonadaceae bacterium | reverse complement strand
CACGGAGGGCGAACGCGGAGCCTCCCTGTGCTCCGTGAGTTCCGTGGTGAATGCCCCTGCCAGACTGGGAACCTTACCGGAGTCCAAGCCTGCGATTGGGGCAACCCGCAAAAGTGTCTATGCCGAGAGATCTCCCAAACCTGCTGGCGATTCCGGATCACCGGCGCGAAGCCATCCTGCGGCTGGCGGAGGAGTTTGAGCCGGGGCGCGTGGTCGCGCTCTCCACACACGTCAACGCCGACGGCGATGGGTGCGGCTCGGAGGCGGCGCTGGCGCGACTGCTGGCGCAGCGCGGCATGACCGTGCGCATAGTGAATCCTACGCCCTGGCCGTCGATGTTCGATTTTCTGCTCGGCCACGACGTGGAGGAGATGAGCGACAGCGGCGGCGCGGCGCTGAAGGGGATCGGCCTGCTGATCGTTGTCGACATCAGCGACGTGGCCCGACTGGGCAACCTGGCCGACACGGTGCGGGCGCTCTCAGTGCCGCGGCTGGTGATCGACCATCACGTGCCGCACGATGAGGCGGCGGGAGATGTGCTGCTCACTGACGTGACGGCGTGCGCCACCGGCGAGCTGGTGTTCGATCTGGCGGTGGTGCTGGGCCTCGAGATCACGCCGCCCATAGCTCGCGCCCTCTACACGGCGCTGCTCACGGACACCGGTGGCTTTCGTTTCAGCAACACCACGCCGCGCTGCCACGCTGTCGCAGGGCAGCTACTCGGCGCCGGTGTGGATCCGGAGGAGATGTATCGTCGTATCTATGCCCAGATGAGCGTGGGACGGCTGCGCCTGTTGCGCGACGCGCTCGAGACGCTCGAAGTGGATCAGGAGCTGGGTCTGAGCTGGATGGCGATTCCCGCCGGCGCGATGGAGCGCTACCAGGTGCGGACCGACGAGCTGGATGGACTGGCCGAGTACCCGCGCTCGATATCCGGCACGAGGATGGCGATCTTCTTTCGCGACCTGGGACATGGCCAGGTCAAGATCTCCTTCCGCAGCACCGGCGACACCGACGTGAACCGCTTTGCGCGCCGCTTTGATGGTGGCGGTCACGCACGCGCCGCCGGAGCGCTTGTGCCGGGAAATCTGGCATCGGTGCGCGACAAGGTGATTGCCGCAGCGCGCGAATATCTGGCCGAACACGACGGGGGGATGATACCGGCCTGAGAGTGGCGCGGCGGTGACCTTCACCTCGCGCGCTTCCGCCGCGACTTCGGTCGTCGCGACCGGTGGGGAGCGAGGACGGCGTCCAGATCGTGAACCATCCAGTGCGCGGCGCTCCCATCGCGGTAGTGCGCCCACATCATCATGGAGCCGGCGAGTACTGCCTCCACCGTGCGCGTCAGGGCGGCCGCATCAGTGCTCGATGAGAGCTCTCCCAGGCCGACCGCCTCCTCGATCAGAGCCCGAATCCCGGCCCGTGTGGCGCGGGCCTGCGCGGCGAGATGCTTGCGGAACTCCGGGTCGGTCAGGTCGATCTGAAGGTAGGCCAGATTGCGCGCCAGCGCCGCCGGCGACGCGGCGAGATCGGCCATGCACACGGCGTAGGCGCGAAGGGCGCTGAGCGGTGAGCGGTGCCGAGCCCTCAGCCCCTCGATGAAGCCGCCGGTGGACGCGGCAGCGCCCTCCGCAAGCAGGAGCAGCAGCCGGCGCTTGGAACCGAATCTCTGCACGAGAGCGCCGGCGGTTAGCCCTGCTTCGGCGGCGATGGCGCCGAGCGTGAGCTCGCCCGGTCCGAGGCGCGACATCACCCGGTAGGCGGCGGCGAATATGGCCTCGTCGGAGACCTTTCTGGGTCGCGGGCTCACGGCTCTTGACGGTTTCTAAATGGGCATTTACGTTAATAACTAAATCGTCGTTTAGTATAGTGCGCGGCTCGGCCGCGCGCCACCTCGGAGGGGAGGGGGCATGCGTACAGTGACCTACGGCGCCGCGTGCAGTCTCGATGGTTTTATCGCCGGTCCCGATGACGCCGTGGACTGGCTCCACTTCACCGCCGACGTCCAGGCCGAGATGACAAGGTACTGGCAGGGGGTCGACACCGTGCTCATGGGACGCAAGACCTGGGAGGTGGCGGCTTCCCAGGGAGGCGGGGGAGAGATGCCGGGCGTTCACGCCTATGTCTTTTCCCGTACGCTCGATCACGGTGCGCATCCGGGAGTCGACATTATCTCCGACGATGCCGGCGGCTTCGTCCGCGCCCTGAAGCGAAAGCGCGGCAAGAACATCTGCGTGATGGGCGGCGGCGATCTGGCCCGGTCACTCTTCGCCGCCGGTGTCATCGACGAGGTGGGGCTGAATATTCATCCCATCCTCCTTGGCGCGGGTGTGCCGCTCTTCCTCGACCCCGGCCGCATCGTAAGGCTCGAGCTCACGGGGTGCCGCATAATCGATAGGGGCTGCGTGCTTGCGACGTATCGGGTTCGCAGGAGCGGACGATCCCGAGCGCAGCACGGCGCCGCACGCTGACCCTTGGAGGTGGAGGCGGCCACGATTTTCCTGCCACAACGCTGACAGGTCAGCGATCAGCCGGGCTTAGCCTTTCGTGCCACGCCGCCACACCCGATACGCCACCTTGATTCTCCCGCACCCCCATCTAGCTTCCGCTGCATGACCGGTTCACTCGGCGCGCTCATCTATTCCCGGCTCGTCCGCATCCAGAACCCTCGCATGGGCACCGATGTGCTCTCGGCGGGGATGATCCGCGACTTCACGGTGAGCGACGATGGACGGGTGCGGCTCAGCGTGGTACTTGCCGCCCAGGACCCGGCCTCGCTGGTGCGCGATGTCCGCCGCACGATCGAGGAAACGGAGGGGGTGACCGAGGTCCGCGTGGATGTAAAGGATCCGTCGCAGGTGCGCGGTGGACAGGCGCCAAGGCCGCAGGCACAGGCCAAGGCGGCGCCGGCCAAGCCGGCGCCCGGGCAGGGGCGGGCACTCCCGGTAATGGACGCCACGCCGCGGACGCCGTCGCGTCCGGCGGCGCCCACGCCGAAGCCCTTCCCGCAGCTCGGCCGCATCATCGCCATCTCCTCGGGAAAGGGCGGGGTCGGGAAGAGCACCGTTGCCACAAACCTGGCTGTCGCTCTGGCGAGGGGTGGTGCGCGCGTGGGACTTATGGATGCCGACATCTACGGCCCGAACGTGCCGCGGATGATGGGCGTCAACGCGCCGCCGCCGGTTGTGGACGAGCGCATCCAGCCGCTGGAGGCGCACGGCGTAAAGGTCATCAGTCTCGGCTTTCTGATCGACCGCGATCAACCGGCCATCTGGCGCGGACCGATCGTGATGAAGATCATCACGCAGTTCGTTCAGGATGTGGCGTGGGGGGAGCTCGACTACCTGCTCGTCGACATGCCGCCGGGCACGGGTGACGCGCAGCTTTCGCTGGTGCAGGTGGCTCAGGTGCACGGAGCCGTGATCGTAACTACTCCGCAGGAAGTGGCCACCAACGATGCGCTGCGGGGGGCGAGGATGTTCCAGCGCGTCGGCGTCCCGGTGCTCGGCATCGTGGAGAACATGAGCTATCTGCTCTGCCCGCACTGCGGAAAGCCGACGGCGCTGTTCGGCTCGGGAGGCGGAGCGCGGCTGGCAGAAGAGCTGGGCCTGCCGCTGCTGGGTGAGATTCCCATCTATCCGCCGGTGCTGGCGGGCGGCGACACGGGCACACCGATCGTCGTGCTCGAGCCCGATTCACCAGCTGCCAAGGCGCTGACCG
>CAZWSO010000232.1:0-3726 GCA_964636485.1 uncultured Gemmatimonadaceae bacterium | reverse complement strand
CGCTCCCCTCCAGCGCCTCGCGAGCGCGCGTCACCCACACGTTGTCGAACCGGTCCTCTTCTGCCTTCTGCACCAGCGACCTCCAAAGCGCCGTGGCCGCGCGGTCGTACTCGATCGCCTGCTGCTCAGCACCAACCTCAGCGCTCTCCCGCTGTTCGACCGTCAGATCCGCGGGAAACTCGGTATTGCGCAGATAGTTGCCGTAATCCCACTGGAGCAAACCGATAACGTAAGTCGCGGCGGAGAGCCACTCCGGTGAACCCGTCTCGATGGCGCGCGTGAGCTGCGCCGTCATCGATCTGAGGAGCTCCTGCTTGCGAGCGGAAGCACGCTCCACGCCCGCTCGCGTGAGCTGCGCCCGGGTGCCGATCACGAGCCGCAGTGACTGGTACTCCGGCAGGTGCGCCAGAGCGTCGCCGTACGCGCGCTCGCCAGCACGATCCGCGCACTCGGCGCGCAAGTGATCCGGCGGTCTGGCGCAGAGACGATCCAGCTCTGCCTCCGCGGTGCGTACATCCCCCGCGGCGCGAAGTAGTCTGATACGCGCCTGCTGTGCCTGACCCACGAGCGGGTTGCGCGGGAACCGCGTGGCAAAGGTGCCATACGCGCGAGCCGCGGCAACGGTATCTCCCGCCTCCACGTACGCCACGGCCGCATTGTACTGCGCGTCAGCTGCTCGAGGATCTTGCGGATACGCCGCGGAGAACTGCTCGTACATGGCTGCCGATTCAGCCGGACGCCTGAGCGAATCGAGGCTCACCGCCACGCGCACCATCGCGTCGGCACGGCCTGGCCACCCCTGATCCTCGCGAATGAGCTCGCGCCAACCCTCGATCGCCTCCTCGCGGCGCCCCAGCTCGTCCAGCAGCTCCGAGCGCAGCGCGAGGTACTGTGAACGGTGAGCGTAGGCGGGATAGGTGCTGGCGAGACGCTGGGCCAGCACGACTGCCCGTTCGCGCGCCTCACGGGATTCGTCGGCATCACCGCGCGAGCGCGCCGCACTGTCGGCCAGGAGATAGGTCTCGATCGCGTTGCGAAGGGCATCCGGCGCACGCTCACCACGCGGGTTCGCGTCGGCATACGGCACGTACGCTTCCTCGGCCGCGCGCGCGTACTCGCCGCGCGCCACGAGCGAGTCCGCGAACGCGGAAGCCGCCGCCGCACGCAGCGTCACGAGCGAATCCACCAACTCGCGGCGCCCCGCTCGCTCGGCGACATTTTGAGCCGCGTCCCACTGGCGCTGTGCTTCGGCATAGCTCCCTTGCCGATACAGCGCGTCACCGATCAGCTTCTGCGCGGTAGGTGTATATGGATCGGACGGGTAGCGCTCCGCATAGGTGCGGAAGGCCTCTGCCATCACCTCCCAACGCTCCGCCTCCGATGCCCGCCGCCCCTTCTGGACGAGAGCACCGCGAGAGACAGCTGGATCACCGAACGTCATCACGTAGCGGTCGACGGCCGTGAACAACGAATCCTGCGCGGCACGATCGCGAGGCGCGCGGGTCAGCGCCGAGTCAAATGCAACTATTGCGTTCTGTCCGGCTTGCGCGGCAAGGCGAGGGTTCACAGCGTGTACGTATGCCGCCGCCGTGTAAGCGCTACCCGCCGCCGCGTAGGAACCGGCACCGAACAGAGCCTCGCCGTGCAGGAAGCTGGCCGGCTGGAGGCTGTCGGATTGCGTGAAGGTGGTCACGTAGCTGCCATAAAGCCGCGCTGCCTCCGCGAAGCGGGCCCGCTCGCCCGCCTGAGCCCGCGACAGGGCGAACTGAGCACTCAATCGGAGGGCCTCCTCCGTCACCTGCTCCGATTCCTCACGCCGCGCCGGATTGGCGTTGGCCCATGCCGAGCCGGGCCCGTACCGCTCGACCAGTTCCAACCGCGCCTGATGCGCCTCGGCGATGTCGAGCGTGCGAGTCGAGTGAATGGCGACGATTTCGCGCTGGGCCAGCAGCGCGTCCGAGTCGGTGGGTGCTTCCGTGATGACCGCGCGGTAAGCGTCCACGGCCTGCGCGAACGCGCCCTGGTCGCGCAGACTGGCGGCCATGCGCCTGAGCACCGCCAGCCGGAATTCACCACCGCGCCCGTCCGCAAAGTAACGCGCTGCCGCGTCGGCACCGCCGGTCTGCGTGAACGCGACCGCCATGTACTCGATTGCCTCGCTGCGAAGGCCGAGGCGCGCCTGCTGCTCGGCCGGCGCCAGGTCGTACTCGGCGATCAGTCTGCCGAAGATTTCGGCGGAGCGAGTGTACTCCTCGGGGTTGGCGCGGCCGGCCTGGTTGTAATACGACCAGCCGAGCTTGTAGAGCGAGAGGAAATAGATGTCGCCGCCGCGCGGAGCCGTTTCGGTGGCGCGCGCGTACGCCCTCGCCGCTCGCGCGAACAGCTCCCGTCGCTGCGCACCGCGCTCGTGCGCGGCCAACTCGAAGTAGCTGTCGCCAAGCCGAAACAACGCCTCATCCACTACGGCGGAGTGCTCGCGTCCACTCACCAACTCGAACATGCGGGCCGCTTCGCCGTACTGCGCCGCGGAGAAGTAGAGCACGCCGAGCGTGTAGGCGGCCTCGTCCATTTGCTCGTAGGACGGATAGGTCCGCGTCAGCTCGTCCAAACGCGCGATCGCCGGCCCATAATCCGGTCGTTCAGGCACGTCGCCACCGGCACGCTGCGCCACCGCGAACTGCGCATCGGCACGATGGATCAGCAGCTCGCCCAACTGTGCCAGCGCGGTTGGACGGAACTCGCTCTGCGGATAGCGCCCAACGAACGCGCTCAGTCGTTCGATGGCGGCATCGCGTACCTGGGCCGGCACCGTCGGGGGTGACGAGGCAGGGATGACGCCGGCGGCATCCTGCTGGACCGCCGTAAAGAACATCGACGTGGCAGCGCCGAATTCCGCCACCTCCAAATCCCGCCGCAGGAGCTCTTGCGCGCGTGCCGCACGGCCGAGCAGTTCCCGCTCGATCAGTGCCCGAAGCCGCTCTTCGGCCTCACGCTGCCGCTGTTCGGCGGCAGCGTGCTGCGTCCGGGCACGGACGAGGTCGTCCGGGGCGAGAGCGCGCTGGCGATCGAGCTCCGACTGTGCGATGCGCGACGTCGCCGCCATCTGCGTTCTGGCCTGGCCGAGCAGGATGCGGTTTTGCTCGAGGTGTGCGCTCACGGAATCGTAATGCCCGAAAACGGGGTGGCGCGTAATCGCCGCCTCGAGGCCACCATCCACCAATCGCGCCAGCGACGCATACTCCACGGACGTCGCACGCTCGAGCATCAGCACCTCCTGCTCAGCGCTACTCAGGTGTCCGGCCAGCGAGCCCGCGACACTGTCGAGGGTGGCCGAGTTTTCATTGGCCAGCTCCCGCGTCGCTTCGATCTGGCCGCGCACGTAGCGCCGCACGCGGTCACGGCTCTCTCCGAGCGAGCCGAGCACGCGTGCAAGGGAGTCGTGCGTTGCGTGGAGGCGGCGTTCCACCGCCATGAGACCCGCCGACTCGGCGCCCACCAACTGCTCCATTCCGCCCAGCTGCGCGAGTCGAACGTCATTCCGCAGTTCCGCCTCGCGCACGGCGAACCGTGCGATCGCCAGCAGCGCATCGGCCTCACGCATCGCTAGCACGGCACCGTCATGTTCCGCGCTGCTCACACGCCCCGAGCTGGCTTCCCGCATGACCCGTAACGGGAACCCAGCCCCGATGCGGGGGCTCAGCTCAGCCAGCCAGCGTTCGCGCGTCT
>CAZWSO010000231.1:0-3726 GCA_964636485.1 uncultured Gemmatimonadaceae bacterium | reverse complement strand
GGGAGAGGTCGTGCCGCGCAGCTGGCTGGCGTTCGGTACTCGCGCCGAGGATCGCGCGGCGGATGGACTGGGCGCGGCGGTGATCCCGTACGTCAATCTCCACGCTCCCGGCACGCGTTACACGCTGCGACTCACCGTCGAGCGGCGCCTGCAACGCGACCGGCACGCGACGATCGTTGAGCTCGGGACGGTGTTCTGAATTTCGCCTCGTCCTCCCACGCTCCACGTCCTCGGCGGTGAGTGGCGGCTCGTTCTCGGGAACTGCCCTGTCGTCGCGGGCTGTAACGGATCGACTCTTCGCGCTTGCGGGCCCTCACCGGATCGCCTGTACCACCGGCAACCTAGCCGCGCGCAGGATCGTCTTCGAGTGATCGGAGCGTTCTTGCGCAGCTTGGCTGAACCCGTGTGGACGCCTAGATTCCGCGTCGCCGGAGCTGCCCCCCCTTCTGACGTGGCCAACCTCGCGGTAACACTTTCAACGCAAGCATGAGAGTTCTCATAACCGGCTCGAGCGGTCTCATTGGCTCCGAGCTCGTCGGCTACTTCGACTCGCGCGCCGACTGCATGGCGGGAATCGACAACAACATGCGTGCGGACTTCTTCGGCGCGGAGCAGGCGAGCCGCGGCGACCACATGTGTTACATAACGGACCTCTCACGGATGCGCAGCCACTACCCGACTGGAACATCACGCGCTCATTGGAGGACATGGTGATCGAGATCGCCGACGCGTGGCGAGTCAGACTGGGAGCGTGACAGCCACCAGCACCGCCGCAGCGCACGCGCTGGTGTCCACGCTGGCGCTTCGAGAGCGGGTTCGCGATAGCTATCTGCGGAAGCGCGACCCGATTGCCGACGACAGGCTGCTCTGGCGCGCGCAGTCGTTCCGCCACCTCGTTCACCTGCTGCCGGGGCAGAGTATCCTCGAGCTGGGCGCCGGCGAGGGGCGCTTCACACGCCAGCTCTCGGCGGTGTCGCGCGGAGAGAATCCGGTTACCGCGGTGAGCTTTGACGACAAGGGGGAGGAGGCGTCAGCCGCCGTCCCGGGCGTGGAGCGCATCATCGCCTCAAACCTTCCTGGTCCCCTCGCCGGCCGTCGCTTCGCGTACATAGTCGCTCTGGACATCCTCGATCAGCGGAACAGCGCCTGGCTGCTGCAGCAGGTGCACGATCTGCTCGAGCCCGGCGGTCAGGTGGTGTTTTACGAGAGCAATCCCTGGAATCCGGCGCTGCGGCTGCGCCAGCTCGCCGCCCGCCTGTTCGGCCGAACGGATCCGCGTGCACTGCTCAATCGCACGCAGCTCTACGAGCTCATGTCCGAGGTGGGATTCATTCGCGTGTTTGCCGTCTACACGGACTTCGTCTATGCGCCACTCACCAGGGGAATGGCCTGGCTGCTGCGAAATCTGTCGATCGTGCTGGAGAATGCGCCCGGTGTAAGGACGCTGGCGGGGTCGATTCTTCTTCACGCGCAGAAGCCTCCGCGCGTCGCGATGCGCCCGCGCGGCAGTCTGGTAAGCCATCCTTCGCTGCGCGGCGCCGTGTCCGTAGTCATTCCCTGCCACAACGAGGAGATGAACATCGGGCCGCTCGTGGCGGGGCTACGCGATCACTACGGCGATTACCTGCGCGAGATCGTTCCCGTGGACGACAACAGCACGGACGGCACCGCCGACGCTCTGCGCTCGCTCGCCGCCGGGGACCCGCGCATCAGGCCGGTGTATCGCTCTCCTCCCAACGGGGTGGGGCGCGCCATCGCCGACGGATATCGCGCCGCTACCGGTGACTGGGTGCTGTCCATGGACTGTGACTTTCAGCACCTCCTGCCGGAGCTGCGCGACCTGTTCGATGCCGCCGCCGAGGGTTTTGACGTGGTGGTTGGCAGCCGGTTCTCGCGTCTCAGCGTGCTGCTCAACTATCCTTTTCAGAAGATCGTGGCGAACCGGGGTTTTCACGTGATCGCGCAGCTGCTTCTGCGCCGCCGCTTTCGCGATCTGACCAACAACCTCAAGCTGATGCGGCGCGATGTCGTGAACGATCTCCGGCTCGAGGAGCCGGGCTTCGCCGTGAACGCCGAGACGGGGCTTCAGCCCCTGATCATGGGGCGGCGCATCAGGGAAGTGCCAATCTCCTGGATCAACCGCACGCCCGACATGGGTACGTCATCCTTCCGCCTGGTGCGCGTGGGCGGCGGCTACTGGCGCGTACTGCGCCGCATGTGGCTGCGGGACTCGTTCGGTACCGGTGACTACCGTGAGCTCCCCACTCATGCCGTGGTGAGGCAGACATGGTGAAGGCACTGTTCGATACCGGACCACACGCCGCGGATCTAACGATGCAGGGCGCGGCGCGCGACACCACGGTCCAGCCGGGAGAGCGGGCGTTCGTGTGGGGGATGCTTGTGCTCATGCTGGGCGCCGCGCTCCTCGCCATCGTGAACTACGGCCGCAACATTCCACTGGCCGAGGACTGGCTGCTCGTCGCTCCGCTCACGGGAAATGAGCCCGATTTCCTGAGCTGGCTGTGGGCGCAGAACAACGAGCACCGCGTCCCGCTCCCAAGGCTCATCTATTACGCTACGCTCGTCCTCTCAGGTGGCGACTTCCGCTCCGGGATGTTTCTCAACGTCGCCGTACTCGGCCTGCTGGCAGCGGCGATGATACGCGTCGCAACGAGGGTGCGAGGTCACGTGCGCTTTACCGATGCCTTTTTTCCGGTGGCGCTGCTGCACCTGGGCAACTGGCCCAACATCGTGTGGAGCTGGCAGATCCAGTTCGTCGTCGCCACCGCGCTCACCTGCGTCCTGCTTCTGGTAGTAGTCCGCTACGGTGTGGCTCTCACTGGCGGCGCGACCATCGCCGTCGCGCTGGCGATGGCGCTTCTGCCGCTGTGTGGAGCGAACGGGATCATCTTTTCGTTCGCGCTGGCTCCCTGGTTCGTGGTGGCCGCATTCGTCCAGTGGCGCGGCGCCGGCTTGCGGTGGAAGGCAACCGTTCTGGGTGCCGCGGTGGTGATCGCCGTACTTGTATCCGCGCTGTACTTCGTGGGCTACCAGAAGGCGTACTGGAATCCGCCAAGTCCCGGTCCGGCGGAAACGATCAAGACCAGCCTCCGCTTCGTCGCCATGTCGCTCGGCCCCGGCGCGCGCGCAAACAACTACCTGGCGCTGGCGGCGGTGCTCCCGATGCTCTTGGGCGCTGCCGTGGTGGTTGTATTCGCCGCTTTACGCTCGCGCGGTAATGATCGGTGGCGCGCGGCCGGGCTCATCTGCTTCGCGAGTGGGTGCGCCGTACTTGCTGCGGCGATCGGTTGGGGACGTGCCGGCTCGGTGGCCACCGTCGGAATGCCGGACCGCTACACACTGCTGTCCGTGCCGATGCTGCTCGCCGCCTACTTTGCTTTCGAGCTGTATGGAGGCCGCACAGTGGCCACGGTGGGTCCCGTCGCGCTGCTGCTGGCAATGCTGGTGACTCTGCCGGTGAACTCGCGAGACGGCTATCGCTGGGGTGAGTGGTACCGTGGGGGCATGGACCGGGTGACGGCCGACATCGATGCCGGGGTCCGCATCGACGAGCTTGCCGAGCGGCACCGGGTGCTGCTGCTGCACTGGAATGAGGACATGCTGCGCTCACGTATCCGGATGCTGCACGATGCTCGCATCGGCCCGTTTGCCAGGGCGACGGACGGCGACGCGGAGCGGTGACGGCTCGCCGTCACCGCTCCGCGT
>CAZWSO010000230.1:0-3772 GCA_964636485.1 uncultured Gemmatimonadaceae bacterium | reverse complement strand
GCGGGAGGGTGCGACGTCGTCCAGACGCTGAGCGGCGCCGGACCACGCCGGGGGCTCGCCGCCGCGAGGCGGCGGCTCAGGACGCACCGGCGATTGCAACCAGGTTGCGCGCGTGTGCGCATCGCCTGCGGACGCCTCCTTGGCGGCAGCGATGAGCGCGCGGGCAATTGCATCCGCCAGCCGGTCGAGCTCCTCGTCGGTCATTTCCGTCCGGCCCGGAAGTCGGCGAGAAATTCTTCCACCACACGCTGAACCTCGCGTTCCGTGAGCGTGACGCCGGAGTCGGATTTGTCAGACGGTGCGCTTCCGATCTCGCGGAGGCGCGCTGTGCCTGGGCGAGAGCGACTGGCAGGCGTTGGCTGACGCGCCGGACCAGTGCCATGCGCGGCCGCCCGCTCGCGCAGAGGGTCCATGTAGCGACGCACCTCGTGTCCGAGTCGCTTCACGTTGATGAGGTGAAGCGGAGTGATGTTGTCGGAGGTGCTGCTTCCCCCCCAGGCTCCGGGGCCGAGCGTCATGGCGGGGGCGAAGCCGGTGGTGTAGCCCACGGCGCCAAGCGCGGCGTTGCTGTTGACGACAATCCGGAACGCCGGCTTGTGCAGAAAGAACTGCTCGATGACGTGCTCGTCCTGGCTGTGAATGACCAGCGAGTGTCCCACTCCGCCATGGCGCAGCAGCTCGATGGCTCTGCGGCAGCACGCCTCCCACCCCTCTTCCACGTAGAAACCCAACACAGGCGAGAGCTTCTCCCGGCTCAGCGGCTCGTCGCGGCCCACGCTCGACAGCTCGACCACCATGAGCTTCGCATCCGCTGCGATGGCGAAGCCGGCGCGCCGCGCAATCTCCTGCGGCTGCTTGCCGACGACATCCGGATTGATCCCTCTCGCGCTGGCAGGGATCATGGCGCGCTCGAGCGCAGCTTTTTCGTCGGGCGTGCAGAAGTGCGCCCGCTCACGGCTAAGAGCATCGCGCACCGGACGCTCGATGGGCGCATCGCAAACGAGCGCCTGCTCGCTCGAACAGAGCACGCCGGCGTCGAACGTCTTCCCGTCGACGACGTCCGCCACCGCCTTGTCGATGTGCGCCGTGCGCTCGATGATGGCGGGCACATTGCCCGGACCTACGCCGTATGCCGGCTTCCCCGAGCTGTAGGCGGCGCGCACCATGTCACTGCCGCCGGTAGCGAGGATCACGGCGGTGTCGCGATGCCGCATCAGCGCGTGCGTACCGTCGAGCGTGGGCGTCGTCATGCAGCAGATAAGTCCTTCGGGCGCGCCGGCGGCGACGGCAGCCTCTTCCATAACGCGCGCCGACTCCACCACGCAGCGCGTCGCTCTCGGGTGCGGCGACATCACGATGGCGTTGCGCGCCTTGATGGCGATGAGCGCCTTGTAGATCGCCGTCGATGTCGGATTGGTGGTCGGGATGATCGCCGCAACGACGCCCATGGGTACCGCCAGCTCCTGCACACGGCGGTCGCGATCCTCGCGCAGCACGCCCACGGTGCGCAGCGGGAGGATGTACTCCAGCAGCATCTCGGCGGAAAAGCGGTTCTTGAGGATCTTGTGCTCGTAGACGCCCATGCCGGTCTCGTCCACGGCGAGACGGGCGAGGCGCTCGGCATCGCGCGATGCGGCGTTGGCGGCCGCCACGACTACACGGTCGACCTCTTCCTGCGAGACGTGCGCGAACTGCTGTTGAGCGGCAGCGGCGCGGGCGACGAGATCGCGGGCCTCCTGGATGCTGCGGAGATCTGCGTCCATGTCGTGCGCTCAGCCGAGGAAGGTGCGGAAGGCCTCCAGCAGCTCGTCGCGGCCGGCGCGGGCGATCTCCCGCCCCTTGATGGGAAAGTCCTCCGTGCGGCGCGCGATTGCGCGAAGCTCGACGACGCGGGCGCGCTCGAGCCTCGCCATGTCCAGCGGACCAGCTCCTGAGCCGCCACCACCCAGGCCGGACTCATCGTCGCCTTCGATGACGTCCAGCTCTCTGTGCGGGCGCGGGATCACGTGCGCCGAAACGAGCTGGCCGACGCGTGTAGCGGCGACCTTGCCGGCATCCACGGCCGCGCGGACCGCCGCCACCTCGCCGCCAAAGGTGACCATCACCAGACCGGCGTCGGCGCGCTCGGTGCCAAGGAGGCGGACGTCGGCGGCCTTGAGCCCCGCGTCAGCCGCCTCGATCGCCCCCACGAGACCCCGCGTCTCGATCAGGCCGAGAGCGCGCTCGCTCCAGGGCATGTCAGCCTTCGCCTGCTGGGCCCTGCGGCAGGATGGACTCGAGGTCGTTGTGCGGCCGCGGGATCACGTGCACGGAGACAAGCTCCCCCACGCGCTCGGCGGCCGCGGCGCCAGCGTCAGTGGCGGCCTTCACCGCTCCGACGTCGCCGCGCACCATCACGGTCACGTAACCGCCTCCAACCTTTTCCTTCCCGACCAACCGGACATTGGCGGCCTTGACCATGGCGTCCGCTGCTTCGATGGCGCCGACCAGGCCTTTCGTTTCGATCAGCCCGAGAGCGTTCTGGGGCATCATGCCTCCGTGAGTGGTAGCATCCGGGCGCGAATCTGCGTGCTCCCGGGCCGTTTGTAAAGAGACTCTTGCCGCAGTATGTTGGCCAGATGCTCCGGTCGCCGTGCTACATCGTGGCCGACACCCACCTCGATTTCCGGTCCGTGGACCGGGAGCGGCAGTTCGTCGCCTTCCTTCGGGATCTGCGCGGGCGGGCGGGATCGCTCGTGCTGAATGGGGACATCTTCGACTTCTGGTTCGAGTGGGGGACGGTCGCTCCACGGGAGCACTTCCGCGTGCTGGCGGCGCTCGCCGAGCTGCGGGAAGCGGACATTCCCGTGGTCATGATCGCCGGCAATCATGACTCCTGGGTAGGAGAGGTTCTCACCAAGGATGTGGGGGTAACTTTCGCCCAGCAGGGCTGGCGGGGCGCGGTAGCCGGCTGGCGGGCGCGCATCGAGCACGGCGACGGGCTGCGCGAGGTGCAAGACCGCGGCTACAGGCGCATGCGCCGCATTCTCCGACATCCGGCGTCCATCTTCGCCTTCCGACTACTCCACCCCGACATCGCAGTGCGGCTGGCCCGCATGACCTCCTCCACCAGCCGACAGCATAGCTTGCGCGACAAAGGAGCCGGTCTCCGCGCCGTCGCGCTTTCCTGGCTGTCGTCGGATCCGGAAGTGGACCTGGTGGTGTTGTCGCATGCCCACGCCACCGCGCTGGAGCGCGCGCCCCACGGTGGCGTGTACGCGAACACCGGCTCCTGGCTGGACGCGCCCACCTATCTGGTGGTTCGGCCCGAAGCGATCGAGTTGCGACGCTGGAACGGGTCAGCCGAGGGTGAGCTTCTCGACGCCGTCGATGGCGGCGCCAAGGAAGCGCTGGCCGACGCATAGGAACTGCTGCGGCGCATCCGAGGCCACGAAGCGGTATACGGGCGCGTTCCCGTCCTGACGCAGCAATCCCTGCCGATTCAGCACCGTGGCAGCCTCGGCGGCGGTCTCCTCGGCGCTGTCGATGAGCGTCACCGACGGTCCCATGATGTCGGCGAGCAGCGGCTTCAGCAGCGGGTAGTGCGTGCAGCCGAGGACGAGAGTGTCAGTTCGCTCCTGCTGCAGCGGCGCGAGGTATTCGTGCGCAATCATGCGCGTAGCTTCGGTGTCGAGCCAGCCTTCCTCCACCAATGGCACGAACAGCGGACACGGCTTTCCGGCGACGAACGCGTGCGGCGCAAGCGAGTGTATCGCTCGCTCATAGGCTCCCG
>CAZWSO010000229.1:0-3789 GCA_964636485.1 uncultured Gemmatimonadaceae bacterium | reverse complement strand
TGTGCGCCGGCTCGAGCCGCGAGCGAAGAAACGTCTCCTCCGCTTGCGGGTCCGGCACATCGCCCTCCCAGGCGAACGCCTCGAACTCCCGGTGCCTCCCGTCGCGGACGGCTCGAACCAGCTCCGGATCGGAGTGGCTCACAAAATACAGAAATGGATTCGTTTCGCCGTACTCCTCGCCCATGAACAGCAGCGGCACGTATGGCGACATGAGCATGAGCGCAGCAGCGATCTTGAGCTGCTCGAAACTCACCAGCGAGGTGAGTCTCTCCCCGGCCGCGCGGTTCCCGACCTGATCGTGGTTCTGGATCGCTACCACGAACCGGTTGCTCGGAACGTGGTCCGCCGGAGCGCCATGGCGGCGGCGGCGGAACTCGGAGTACACACCGTCGAAGACGAAACGAGCCTCCATGGCCTTCGCGATATCCGCGACCCGACCATACCCAACGTAGTAGCCATCGCGCTCGCCGGTGAGGGCGGTGTGAACGGCATGATGAAAGTCATCGCTCCATTGTGCGTCCAGCCCGTAACCACCCAGGTCCACGGGCGTGACCAGCCGCGGATCGTTCAGATCGCTCTCGGCAATCACCATGGCGCTCCGACCAAGAAGATTTGCCTGCCCGTGCACGGCCTCGGCGAGATCGCGCAGGATGTGTCTGGCGCTCATGTCGAAAATGCCGTGCACCGCGTCGAGACGAAGCGAGTCGATGTGGTACTCGGTGATCCAGTACAGCGCGTTGTCGATGACCCAGCGACGGACCTCATCGCTGTCCGGGCCATCGAAGTTCATGGCGGATCCCCACGGGGTGCCATAGATATCGGTAAAGTACGCGCCATACTCTCCCAGATAGTTCCCCTCCGGGCCGAGGTGGTTGTACACGACATCGAGCACGACAGCGAGGCGCAGCGCGTGAGCCGCATCCACCAGCCGCTTCAGCCCATCCGGTCCTCCGTAGCTGTTCTGCGGCGCGTAATGGTGCGTGCCATCGTAGCCCCAGTTCCGCTCTCCGGGAAACTGCGACACCGGCATTAGCTCGATGGCCGTGATGCCAAGCGCCTTCAGCCGCTCGAGCTCGGGAATCACGGCGTCGAACGTGCCCTGGGTGGTGAAAGTGCCAATGTGCAGCTCGTAGATGATCATGTCGGCCATCTCGAGCCCTGTCCACGCGCTATCGGTCCAGCGGAAGCGTGCGGGATCCACCACGCGCGACGGACCATGCACCCCGTGCGGCTGGTGGCGGCTAACCGGATCGGGGCGTTCGCTGCGGTCCGCCAGCACGTACGCGTAGTCGTCGCCCGCGGTCGCGCCTCGCACCGTGCCCTCGAACACTCCGCCATCTCCGCGCCGGAGCTCATGCGTCCCCGTGGCCCCGCCGCCGAGCAGCCGCACGGCCATGTGCTCGACCTTCGGCGCCCACACCGTGAAGTGCACGCCGCCGGGGACGACGTTGGACCCGCGGCGAAGCCCCCACTCCACTTCCACCCGGCCTCGTCCCATTCAGATCTCGTCCAGTCCGCGCTCGATACCGCGCAGTGGGATCCACACCCAGTCGGGTCTGTTATTCAGCTCGTAGCCCAGCTCGTAACTGACCTTCTCCAGCTCGAAGAGCGATATCAGTGCGGGCACCGAGGATTCGCGGCGAGGCAGCAGCGCTCCGGGAGTGCCGACTTCGAAATACGCGCCGAGAAAGGCCGCGCGCGCCCCCTCCTCCCACGCCAGCGCGCGCGCCTCGGTCCCGACAGCTGGATTTTCCATCACCCCGACGGCTGCCGCGTACGCGAAGGAGCGCAGCATACCCGCAACATCACGCAGCGGAGAGTGCTTGGCGCGTCGCTCGGCGAGCGGGCGCGCCGGTTCTCCCTCGAAGTCGATGATGACGAACGTGCCCTCCTCCGTACGCAGCACCTGCCCAAGGTGGAAGTCGCCATGATGACGAATCCGGACGCCTGCATCGTTCCCCACCGCACGGGCGGCGGCAGCAATTCGCTCGAGCAGCAGATCGCGGGAAGATAGCAGCCGGCCGGCCTGCGCCCTTACTGAGGGCGGAAGGGTGTCCAGCCGGATTTCCAGGAACGCGAGAGCACTCTCCGCCGACTGCCGCGCGGCGGCAGCCCAGGCGTTGACGTGTTCGCTCTCCGCGCGCTCGGGCGCGAACGCATCGTCATCGCGCACGGATGCGAGGGCGTGGTGCAGTTCACGTGTGATGCGACCGAGATCCGCCGCCTCGGCGGCAAAGTCGGAGCCGTCACCGCGCAGATGCTCCGTCAACCGCTCGAGCGTGTAGATCCACGCATCTCGCGACCCGGGCAGATAACGCTGGAGCATCCCCGCCACCGCCGGCTCTCCACCGGCCCATTTGAATGCGATCGTGCCGAGCAGACGCGGAGTGTGCGGATAGCGCAGACGCCCGGTGAGGAAACGCCCGATCTCCACATCCGGGTGCACGCCCCGCTCGAGACGCCGGAAGAGTTTCAGGATCGCCTGGTCGGCGAAGACGATCGAGGTATTGCTCTGCTCCCCCTGGAGCACGCGGCTGCCACCCTGCACATCGAGCGCGACGCCACCGGGCTCGAGCGGTTCGACGACCCACCGTGCGCGCGCATCACCGAACCGGGTTTCCGTGGAAAATGCCGCCGCCAGCCGACGGCGAAACTGCTCGTCGCCGGTGCCATCCACCACCACACCGCGCTCCCGGTCGGACTCGACGATTACCAGCGGCGGCAGGGCGGGATCCACCGAGCTCTCCAGACGCAGCGCGAGCGGAAGCTGGTAGTGGTGTATCACTCCCTCGCCGGTGTCCACCTCGACGCGCGCAATCGCATCGACTACCGTGACTCCGGCTCCACCCCCGCCGCCCCCCCACTCGAGCGGGATCACATCGGCGATGCGTACGGAGCTCGGCGGGCGCGCCTTGGCCGCGAACCAGCGACGCGCCATCAACCACTCCCTCAGCGCGCGCTCGTCGAGAGCGCCCAGAATGGACACGGACAGGGCGTCGGCCAGCGTGCCGCGCACGCGCAGGGATGGAGGCGAAGCGCTCACACGCCGGAGCCTCCTCCGTCGCCGGACGGTCGCTCGAGCCGGAACCAGTAGAACCCGTGGGGTCCCAGTGACAGGAAGTACGGCGCGACCCCAATGCGGGGAAAGGGCACCGACCCGAGCAGCTCCACGGGCTGCCATTCGGAGAACCGCTGCAGGTTGATCTCCACCGGCTGCACGAAGCGGGAGAGGTTCATGACGCAGAGAATGTGCTGGTCCTCGTGCTCACGCAGGTAGACCAATACCTTGCGGTTCTCGGGGAGGAGCATCTCGAAGGTGCCGCGGCCGAACGCCAGGTACTGCTTGCGCACGCTGATGACGCGCCGCATCCAGCGCAGCAAGGACGTCTGCGTCCGTTCCTGCGCGGCCACGTTGATCGCCTGATAGCCATAGACGGGGTCCGAGATGACGGGGCTGTACAGCGCCGCCGGATCGGCGTCCGAGAAGCCGGCGTTCCAGGAGCCGTTCCACTGCATCGGCGTGCGCACGCCGTTGCGGTCGCCCAGATAGATGTTGTCCCCCATTCCGATCTCGTCGCCGTAATAGATGATCGGCGTGCCGGGCATCGACAGAAGCAGCGCGTTCATCAGTTCGATCTGTCGTCGGCCGTTGTCCATGAGCGGTGCCAGCCGGCGTCGGATCCCGATATTGATGCGCATGCGGGGATCCTTGGCGTATTCGCTGTACATGTAGTCGCGCTCCTCATCCGTCACCATCTCGAGCGTGAGCTCGTCGTGGTTGCGGAGGAA
>CAZWSO010000228.1:0-3791 GCA_964636485.1 uncultured Gemmatimonadaceae bacterium | reverse complement strand
TGGTGTATGGCACCCTCGCGATCGCCGGCAGCGACGAGCGCTTCCATCAGGGCCGCTGCGACACGGTCATTGAGCGGGTACTGCGCCGCTAGCATGCGCCACCAGCGTACCGCCGCCATAGGTTCGCCACGGCGCGTGGCATCCTCGGCCAGCCTCTCGAGCGACGCCGCGCAATCGCTCGCCAGTGAGTCCCGCTGCACCTGGAGCCATCGTTCGAACTCCGGTACCTCGCGGAAGTGAAATCCCTCCACCAGCCGCCCCTGGTAGAGCTGCACCGCCCGCTCGAGGTCGCCGGCGGCGATCGCGCTCCGGAACTCAGACACATCGCTGGATGCGCGGGATGGCTCGAGCCCGACCGCATCCTCGCTTGTGACGAGGTGCTCGCCGCCCAGAGTCTCGGTCAGCATCGCCAGATCTTCCTCGGCCGTACCGTTCCCCTCCGAGGCTTTGGTTGGCGGCAGAAGCGCGGCCAGGCGGGCCCGGGAGATGCCGCCGTTTGCGTGACAGGCAAGCGTGGTGAGCAGTGCCTGTCTCCTTGCCGAGCGAGAGACACCACTGACTCGTTTACCGTCGTTCAGGACGACCAGCTCGCCGAAGGCTTGAATCCGAAGCACACACACCCCGCATGAGAGGTACTCACCGGCGCCTCCACCGCCAGAGCAGCTCGACAATGGACTTCAACCAGGGATGCGCGACATGAAGCGCTCAGAGGACACCGGCAGTCGAGCCTCACGCTCCCCTACGGCGGAACGGGACACGAGCATCCGGTCAGGGCACTCGGCTCTCTCGCACGGAGGTTGCTCAGGTGGTCTTCATGCCCTCTCCGCTATTCGATCTGCTCTCGGGCCGGCTCGGCTCTCGCCGTACCGTGGAAAGCATCGTCCCGAGACGTACATTCGCCGACGTCATCCTCCCGCCGGCGACTCGCCGGACTCTCGATCAGGCGCTGGCGCAGGTACACAGCCACGAGCTCATCTTCCGGAAGTGGGGCTTGGGGGAGCGGCACGATACGGGCAGAGGCCTGGCCTTCAACTTTGCAGGGCCACCAGGTACCGGAAAGACCATATGCGCCGAAGCGATCGCCAACGCGCTCGGACGCAAACTCCTTGTGGTTCGTTATGCCGAGATGGAGTCCATGTGGGTGGGGGAAACGCCGAAGAACGTAGCCGCCGTATTCCGGTTCGCCACCGATCAGGACGCGGTGCTCTTCTTCGATGAGGCGGATGCCATCGCCGCCAGACGCTCGTCGGGTTCGCCGCAACCGTATGCTCGTGAATCGAACACCGTCGTCAGCGTCCTGCTGCGGGAGCTCGAGGCGTTCAACGGCGTCGTCATCTTCGCCACCAATTTGGCGGCGAATTTCGATCCCGCCTTCGAGCGCCGCATTCGCACACACGTTCTCTTCGAGATGCCCGGCGTGGAGGAGCGTGAGCAGATCTGGCGCGTGCAGATCCATCCCGACCGAACACCCCTTGCCGACGACGTCGACTTCCGTGCGCTGGCCGAGCGATACGCGGTGAGCGGCGGAGACATCAAGAATGCGGTGCTGAAGGCGGCAACCGCGGCTGCAACCGAACCCGGCGCCGATCTCGCCAAGCGCATCCATCAGCGGCATTTGACATTCGCCATGGAAGAGGTGCTCGCGGCGAAGTCGGTAATGCGCCAGTCGTTGTTCGACGAGGAAGTGCGGGTTCCAACACGCGAGGAAGATCGGCTGCTGGGTGCCATTCAGGCCGCGGAAGGGCGCTGGCGCAGCACCGCCCTCCTCGCGACAGGTGCAGCCGCGGTCGCGCTATTGATTGCCGTCGCAACGTTGCTGACGCTGCTTCTGAGGTAGAGGTGCCCGCCGCCGCTCCCCCCGCAAGTGCGGGAACTCGCGGCCAGTGCGCCCGCCCACGCTCGCCCGCGCCCGCGCCAAACGCCTCCTCTGCTCAAACCACCCGCTTCAACAGTGTGCCCGCCGGTATCGTCACCGTCGCTGACTCGACCTGGTTGATAAGGGCCAGCTCGGCCAACGGAATCACCGACGGAAAACGCTGGTTGAACTCCGTCAGCGTCATGGGACGATCCAGCCGCACCACCGCCAGGCGGTTGGGCTGTACGTTGAGAATCCGAGAGTCGGTCAGCGGCGCGAAGCTGCCAACGACCTGGCGGAACGTCGCGTCGTATGTCGCCACGCGCTGCTGCGGCGTGTAGGCGAGGAGGCGGTACGTTCGGCCACCGTGATCCACGAAAGCGACGATGCCGCCGACTACGCCATCCTGTGTCTGCGCCTGGAAGGTGCTCACGACCGCCGGCAGACCGTTGATCTGCGTCTGCGCCGTCTGCAGAACACGTATTCCTTCCTGCCGCAGGAACTGCTGCGCGGCCACCCCTACGGCTCCCTGCGCCAGCGTCAGCTGAACCGCCGCGTCCTGGTCCGGACTTACTGCGATCACCATCTGTGGAAGATTCTGCGCCTGCCAGCCACTCGGCAGCGTCAGCTGGAAGCGAAGCTCCGGGTGGTAGTACCTCGCACCCTCGAAGAAGCCGTTCCGGGGATTCACACCATAGATCATCCCCTCTATCCGGTTCATATAGTCCGCGACGCCCAGCCTGAGCGCGGCGAGGTCCTGTTCTACTGCCGCCACGCGCGCCTGCGTGCGCTGGATCCGCTCCTCCGGATAGGGATGCGTGGATAGCCAGGCCGGAAGTGGGCTTTGATTCTCGAGCTGGCTCATGCGCGCCAGCGCCACGAACACGTTGGCCATCGCGCGCACGTCGTACCCGCCCTCGAGCGCGTAGCGGAAACCCAGATCGTCCGCCTGATGCTCGGCGTCGCGACCATAACGCAGAAAGAGAAGCTGCATGCCGGCGCCAGCGAGGTCCCCGAACTGACGCAGCTCGGGAAGCAGGATCATCCCGATGCCCACGCCGAGTTGAGCGAGCTGCGCCCGGGAGATCATCTGCACAGAGTGCCGCGCCGTCACATGGCCGATCTCGTGGCCCAGCACGGTGGCCAGCTCTGCCTCTGCGTTCATCACCGTTAGCAGTCCTCGCGTGATGTAAATGAAGCCGCCAGGCAAGGCGAACGCGTTGGGTGTAGGATCATCCACCACGCGGAAGTGCCAGGGCAGATCGGGACGCTCCGAATCGGCCGCGAGCCTCACGCCGAGCCGCTGGAGATACTCCTGTAGCGAGGCATCGGGAACCAGTCCGATCGAGGTCTCGACGTCCTGCGCCGCCTCGCGCCCCATTGCCACTTCCTGCGACTCCGAGATGAGCACGACCTCCCGGCGGCCGGTAACTGGATTGACGGCACAGGCGCTGACTGCCGTGCCGAGCACCGCGGCCAAGGCGAGAGAGCGGAAGCTGCTGGATCCTCTGAGCATGGGAACCTCCGACGCCCCAATGACGGGCCAGGGACAACCCAGCCGTTCAGGCGCCCTATTGGTGCAATGTCGGGGCCTCGGCGTCGCCGGGAACCGCCGCTTCCGGCGGATACGCCGAACGGTGCTCTCCGTCGGAGGCTACCACCAGACAACCGCGGCGTGGCCTGGCGGGCGCGCCGATCGTCCTTCTGTCGGCCACCAGTCGACTCCCCACCAGGATTACGCTCATGCGCTACCACCCTTCCGTGCGTCTGCTTCCCGTCGTTGGCTTGATCGCCAGCATGGCTGCCTGTTCAGGCCGTGACGCGAACGCAGACACCGACCTCGCTCGCGATCTTGCGCTCGCCACGCAGATGAACCCGGCGGAGCCGTCGCTGGCTGACACGACTCCGGCCGCGGCCGCTCCGGCGCCGGCGCCGC
>CAZWSO010000227.1:0-3809 GCA_964636485.1 uncultured Gemmatimonadaceae bacterium | reverse complement strand
GAGGAGCACGAGCCGGCGGTCACGACCACCTGAAGGTCACTGATGTCCATGTAGAAAGCCGACACATTGAGGGAGGCGCGCCCACCCATCCACAGGGACTTGGCCCCGACTTCGTAGTTCCACGCGGTCTCGTCCCTCCAGGAGTCCCGACCACCGAACGTGACGAGGTCCTGCGGCGTGCAGAGCGGTACGTTGAGAGGGTCGTTGATCCCGCCGAGACGGAAACCCTTGGAGGCCTGGGCGTTCAGTGTGAGGCCCTCCGTCGGTCGGAAGCTGGCGATGAAACGCGGCGCGAGGCCGTCGGCTTTGGCGGAGCCGGGTACCGACACCACCTCCGTGCCGGTGTTGTCATGCGCGAAAATGCCATCGAAAATCTGATCACGCTCCTCGTCAAACCTGTAGTAGCGCAGCCCTCCGGTGAGGTCGAGCTGGTCGAGAACCGTTACCGTGGCTTCACCGAAGAAGGCCGTCTGCGTCAGGTCGTATGACAGATCAGAGTAGAAGAGCACGTCCCGTGGCGCCCGGAGTCCCTGCGTTGGAATGCCGGAGGCGGCCTCGAACCCGGACACAAGGAGGCTCTGAGCATAGTCGCGGTGATTTGTGCTGTAAAAGCCGCCCAGTAGCCACCGGGCGCGTCCCTCGCCGCCGGCCAGGCGGAGCTCCTGCGTGAAGACATTGACGTTCGTCGCATCATCGAGCGGAGAGTTGAGCGTATAGATCTCCTCCGGAAGGCCGATGCTGCCGCCGGTGATACTCGAGGTCAGGGCACCTGCATCGCGCACCACCAGGATGTCGCGGTAGCTGTACGAGCTGATCGATGTCAGCGTCGCTCCCCCAACGTCGTAGCGCAGGTTCAGATTACCGAGAATGAATTCGTCCGTGAAGGGCTCCTGGATCTGTGTGAAGAGCTGGCGCTCGCCCAGTGCGACGGCCGGACGCGTAGTCGTGTACGGGTTGGCCAGAATGTTGAAGTCGTCGATGCGGTTCCAGCCGTCCATCCGCACGGTCTGGAAGACGAGCCGCGGAACCAAGCTCAATCTTTCGCTGGGATCGAACCGGAGAGCGGCCCGGACGCCGGTGCGCGTTCCGGTATTGACGTCCTCGTTGACGCTGAGGTCGGGCTGCACCGCGTCCATATATCCGGCAAGCTGATTGTGAAACACAGCCACTCGAGCGGCGGTCCTGTCGCCGAGGGGCACGTTGCTGCCCAGCTTGACGTTGGCGCCGGCGTTGCCGCCGTCTATCCAGTTGCCGCCGAGCTCGCCGAAAGTGCTGCTAATGCCGAGCTCGGGCTGATTAGTGATGTAGCGAACCGTGCCGGCCAAAGAACCGGAGCCGAACAGGGTCCCCTGCGGTCCTCGGAGCACCTCCACGCGCGAGACGTCGAACAGGTCCAGGTCAGGCGTGAACAGCGACAGCGAGACTGGTGAGTCATCCAGATAGACGCCAACCTGCTCCTTCACCCCAGGCTGGTCGCGGGCGATCTGGCCAGCGGAGGCTCCCCGAATGGCAACCTGGCTTTGACCGGGCCCCAGGTTTTGCACGCTGAATCCTGCCACGTTGACCGCGATAGCTTCAATGTTGTCCGCACCGCGCTCGCGTATCACGGCCGCGGTGGGCGCCGCGATGGAGAAGGGTACCTCGGCCAGCTCCTGCTCGCGGAGCGTGGCTGTGACTACAACTCTCTCGAGCGGCAGCGGCTCGAGCACGAAGTTGACCGTCGTCTCGCCATCGACCTGTACGTCGGCGCGACTGGCGGCTCGGAAGCCGATTCTGGACACCGAGACGGTGTAACCGCCGGGTGCGAGGACGGAGATGCTGTAAGCGCCGTCTGCAGCCGTTGTCGCGGTCCTTGTAGCGGCCGTCATGTTGTTCGTGACCCTGACCGTCGCTGCCTCCAGCCCCACGCCGCGAGAGTCGCGTACTGTGCCGGTGATCCGGCCAGTTGGGGTTTGCGCGAAAGCGGGGCCGCCGAACAGGGCGGCGGCCAGGGCAATGAAGGTCAAGCGCCGACTACCGAGACAGAGCATGGAAGCCTCCCTCTCTAAAGGGTCGGAACGTAGAACGTTCGGGCTTCTGGTAAGCAGCCGCTGAACTTTTGTCAATAGCCCATGGCGAGCACCGCCACGTAAATGCCGGCAGCTCACGCGGACGCTCGCTGGAAGACGCCGCCATGCCCTGGCGTCGGACGCGCGGTGCCCCGCTATCGTAGACTGCCAGACGCGGAAGCTTCGCCAGCGCTGCGAGCCTGTCGTCGGAACTCCCGCGCTCTCCCACAGCTCTACAACTCCGGCGTCGTCATCCGGCTGGGGACTTCGAGGCGTCGGTCAGTGATCATAACGGAGCATCGGACGGATCGCCTGCGCAAGCATCAGCGACGGATTATCGGAGTCGACTCTCGATCCGTCCTCTATCTCCCAGATCGTCGAAAGAACGGCCTGAGCGAATGCCCAGCCCATTACCCGAGCACGATCCAGCTTCAGCTCAGAGGTGAACTGGTGAAGTCGCTGCTCGATCGTCGCCGGGGCGATGAACAACGCTGGATAATCGTGCGGGTTTCTGAGGGCCGCGCCGATCTCGTACTCGATCTCGCCAAGAACCCCCTTGGGATCGACTGCCAGCCAACCGCGCAGCCGATCAAACAGAACGTTCGAGTGCTGCAGGTCGCCATGGAGCAGGCGTGCGTTTGTCTGCGATTCACTTAGATCGACATAGACCTCGTGAGCCTGCGATACCAGGGATCCCGGGATCTGTTGATCACCGGTTGCGACGTACCGGGTAAAGGCCCTGCCCCAGTCGCCCGCGGTCGGACAGTCCGGCGTCACGTCCAACGGATACATGGTGCCGATGACTCGAGTCAGGATCGCCGTCGCTTCGTCATCACGGCCTGTCACCACGAGGCCGACGAGCGAATTCCCTGGGTTGAGGCGATCCATCAACATGGCGCCGCCAGCGTGTTCGAGAACGCGCACGACGCCTTGTCCGCTGAACGAAGCCGCCACCCGGCCCGCGTCCCATTCGTCGCCCTGCCGTTTGGTCACCTTCAGTACGACGGGCTCGGCGTCCCGCAATCCGTACGATATGATCGCACCGGCGGTCTCGAACGACTCGCCAAGTACTACCTGCCACTCGTCAGCGTGCTGGCGAAGCCGATCCCGGGCGTTCGCCAAAAATTCGGAGGCCATTCTGAGGTCGGGGTGATGGGCTCCACGCCGTGCGCTCGCACGGCTATGGCCTGATGCTGCCATCGAGATCAGCGGCTATGAGCCAGCGGCCGTCCTGCGCCCTGCGGAGGGTGAGAATGAACATCCCTCGGTCCGGCACGGGCGGTTCGCTGCCGTAACCGTAGGCGCCTATTATGTATCCTACACGCTCGTCGACGGCGTATGCCACGGCCCGCAGCCGCAGATCGCTCGAGGTGCGCTGAAGAGCTTCTCGCAAGCCTGCCTGGCCACGGATCCATCCGCCGCGCCTGGCGACGAAGCCGTCCTCCGTGAAGAGCGCGACGAGCGCGTCCGTGCTGCCCGCGTGCCAGTGCTCCTCGTACTCGCGGAGCACGCGGTCGAGCTCCGGGGGCAATTCTACCGAAGGAAGCGGTTCCGGCGGCAGGCGCTGTGACGGGTGCGGACCGAGCTTCCGAAACACTTGCCTGACCGTACGATCACCCCGCTCGTTCGAAACGATTCGCTCGAACACGAGTCGCTCGCCAGAATCGGAAAGAAAAAGCCGATCCCGCGCCTCAAAGTCACCGTGGGGAGTGCTCGCCCGTTGTGACATCACGAGGACTTCACCTTCCCACGCAGCGGTCA
>CAZWSO010000226.1:0-3821 GCA_964636485.1 uncultured Gemmatimonadaceae bacterium | reverse complement strand
CCGTCCCCAAAGGGGCCGGAAAAAAACGCAGGGAGGCCCCGGAGCCCGAGGCCCTTGAAACCAAAATCCCGTTTCGTGCGTCTTACTTTACGAAGTACCCTCCCCAATACGATCCGCCGTACCAGTTAGCGTTGTGCCCAACGCCAGCTGATACGGCGGTTTCGTTTTGACCCTCCCCCCTCCCCCCTCCCCCTTTCAGCTGGCGCCGCGCCCTGTCGGGCGGACCCGCTACCGGTCTGCTGGGGGTGACGCCAGCGGCAGAGGTGAGGAGCGAAACTGCCGTCGCGCCGCCTCGCTGTCCGACTTCACGACGCCCAGCGTCGCCCAGACGTTGATCGCGAACGCGTATGCTCCCAGCGCGGCCACGACTCCGCCGGTGATTAGCAGCGGCTGCGCAACCGGTACGCCGTTGGGACGCAAAAGAAATCCCGCGGTCATCAGAGCAAGCCCCGCGTTCCCTGCCCACCAGTGGGCGGCGGCGGCGGCTCGGCTGCGCAGAGGGCGTCCCACGAAGCGCGGGATCACATGGTAGGCGACGCCGAAGATCATCATCGCCACGAAGCCGAGCAGCAGCATGTGCATGTGTGCCGGGCGGTAGACGACCAGCCCTGGCGACGCAGCCATCGCGACGCCCAGTGTAACGCCGAGCGACAGCCAGATCATGGCGGCGCGGAGAAACGCGCGGACGAACCAATCCATCATGGTGTGCGCGAGCCTGGGCGAGGCGCGAGCGTGGCGAGCAGGACCAGCTCGCCGTCCCTGGGGCGCATCGCGTGCACCTCGGCGGGCTCGAAGACAAACACGTCGCCGGTCTCGCAGTCAGCCCAACCCTCCCGGCCAAGCACGGCTCCCGCGCCGGAGATCACGGTGAGCAGCACGGTGGACGGACTCCGGTGTGGCGGCACGTCCTGGCCGGGCGCGATCCGGAAGACGACCATACGCGCGTCCGGGCTGTCGAGGAGCATGGCCGTAGCCGGCCGCTCCGGGCTGGCGGCCAGCGCCTCGCGCGCGGCATGGTCCGGTCGGAGGTGCTTCATCCAACTTCCACCAGGTGGCGGATCTCTCGCACGAGATCGCGTGTCACGACACCGGCGCGCCGGGCCGCCACCTCCACGGTGTCGAAACCACCGCAGCACATGTCAATGCCGTAGCGGGCGAGTATCGGCGCCGTCTGTGGGTAGCGATACAGCAGGTCGTTCAGCGACCAGGTCGGCTCGACCTTGGTCGCATGGGGAGTGGAGGAGTCAGTCATGCGCATGCCTTCTCGGTTTCAGCAGGGAGGCCTCCTTCGCCGCCGAGGAGCTCGGCAATGCTGGTGCTGTATAGTGGCGCCCGGGCGGCGGTGGAGAGCGCCGTCCAGCGTTCGTGCACCTCACATGGCGAGTGGGGGTTACAGGGGCGGCCGCCAAGGAGGCAGACCGCGGTAGCCCTGGGCGCATCGAAGCAATCGATGATCGTGCCAATGGTGAGCTCTTCCGCTGACGCAGTCAGCTTGAAGCCGCCTTTCGGACCTCGGGTGCCGTTCAGGATTCCACGGCGGGCGAGCTCGTGAAGCGTCTTGGACATGTAGTTCTGAGGCGCGGCCAGCCCCGCCGCGATCTCGTCTGCGGTGCAGGGGCGGCCATGGTGCCGCGCGATGTAGAGCACCGCGCGCAAGGCGTGCTCGGAGGTGCGTGAGAACATCTCTCAGTGCTCGGGACCATTTCGCATTCACCAATGATGAATTCGCCGCCGCAGCGGCGCGGTCGGGCGACGTCCGGTCTTCCGTCAGGATTACCCCCACGCGGGGTGGCGCCACGCCGCGGTCGTCGACAGCTTGGCGACATGTCCAACTCCAAGCCCGATATACACTTTGTGTACGTGCTGGCGCTGCTGTTCACGGCGGACGGCAACCGTGTGGTCCTGATGCGCCGCACGCGGCCGGCCTGGCAGGCGGGACGTGTCAACGCACTCGGCGGGAAGCTCACTGCCGGTGAGACGCCGGCCGACGCTGCCCGCAGGGAGGTGTTGGAGGAGACCGGTGTGGACGTGCCGGCCCTGGAATGGGAGGAGTTCCTGGTTTGGGACGACGTCATGTATCGCATGCACGTCGTCAGGGCCTTCTCGGCGCAGGCGGAGATGGCGCGGACAGTCGAGGATCAGGAGGTGTTTCTCGCGCCGGTGTCGGCCTTGCCGGGGAACGTGATCGACAACCTCCGATGGGTCGTTCCGCTGGCTCGGGATCGGGACGTGGCGGTGCCTGTGCGCGTAAGAAGCAGAAATCCCGATGGCTCCGGCCTTACCGAGCAGCCCTGACGGAGGGGCGCCTCGGTTGGGGGGAGGTGCTGGCACCCGTACCGTCGGCGACGATATCCTCTCACGCCGCCCGTTCGCTCACTGGGTGCCGTTGCCGGTGGTGTCCCGGTCCGAAGTAGCGTGAGCGGCACCGTCGCGCACGTATGCTTCCATGGCGAAGTACTCGGCCAGTCCGAGTCGATCCATTTCCGCCGCCGTATCCTTGTTCCGCTGCTCGACGCGCTGCCAGAACTCTCGATCGTCCGGGCCGGGAAAGGGAGCCGTGTCCTTTTGGGATTGGTGCTTGAAGATCGCCTGGATCTTGAGCCTCAGCTCCTCCTGTGACAGCGGCACTAGCCAGGTAGCCTCCGTCACCGCCCATTCCTGCCAGGCGCCGCGGTAGAGCCACAGCTCGGGCACACGCTGGCCGGCATTCCGCAGCTCCAGCAGCGCGGCGTCGATAGCCTGCTTGCACATGCGATGCGTGCCGTGCGGATCGGAGAGATCGCCGGCAACCAGAATCACGTCGGGGCGAATCTCCTCGAGCAGATCGCGCACGATCACCACGTCCTGCGCGCCGATCGGCTCCTTGCGCACCTTGCCAGTCTGATAGAACGGAAGATCGAGAAAGCGGGCGTCCGCGGCGCGAAGGCCGAGCACCTCGATGGCGCTGACCGCCTCCGACTCGCGGATGAGGCGCTTGATCGCCTGGATCTCGGGGATGTCCACCGCACCTGGCGGCTTCCGGGCGAGGAAGTCGTGCACGCGCGCGGCAAGCTCCCGCACACGCCCGGTACCGACCTCACCTTCGTGCGCCAGGCGCTGCACGAAGTCCACGTAGCGACGGACGTCGTGATCGAAGACGGCGATGTTGCCGCTGGTCATGTAGGCGACGGTAATCCGGTTGCCGTTCTGAATGAGCTTGTACAGCAGTCCGCCGGCGGAGATGACATCGTCATCGGGGTGCGGCGAGAAGCAGACGATGCGACAGTCGCGCGGCAGCTTCGATCGTCCACGGATCTTTGCGCCCAGAGCGTTGAACACCAGCCCGTTCACCGCCCCTGGAGAGCCGTGCTTCGCGACCAGCGATGACATCTGGTGCTCGGCGTAGTCGCGCAGCGTCAGCTTGAGTATTGCCCGCCCGCAGGTATGGGAAAGCCAAACCACGGCACGGGTCGTCAGCTCCGGCGTCCACTCCACCTCGTCGAGCAGCCAGGGTGTGGCCTGGGGGGTGAGCTGCGCCGCCGCCGCGCGGTCGAGGTAGAACGTGGTGTTCTGATGGCGCTGGAGGAACGTTGCCGCCACCTCCAGGTCGATCTCCCCCTCCACGGCCCGGCGTACGATGGCCGCCTTGTGCTCGCCGGTGGCGAGGAGGAGGATCTCGCGCGCCTCGAGAATCGTGGCCACGCCCATCGTGATCGCTTCCCGGGGCACGTGCTCCTCGCCGAAGAAATCGGCGGCGGCATCGCGGCGGGTGATCATGTCGAGCGTCACCAGGCGCGTGCGGCTCTCGGCACCGGAGCCGGGCTCGTTGAAGCCGATGTGTC
>CAZWSO010000225.1:0-3860 GCA_964636485.1 uncultured Gemmatimonadaceae bacterium | reverse complement strand
CATCGGCCATGGGGCGCGAGGTGCGGCTGAACGGTCCGGCGCAGTGCAGCACCACGTCAACGCCGTCGAGCATCCTGTCGAGCGCGCGGGCGTCATCGAGTGCAGCGACGCGGTGCTCGAGCTCGCCTCCGAGCTCGGCACTCTGCTGCCGTAGTGCGTCGGCGTCGCGTCCGGCCAGAATGGGATGGAGGCCACGATCGAGCGCCCGGCGCGCGATCAGCTCGCCGCTATAGCCGTAGGAGCCGTAGATCAGTAGGGGCTGTCCCGCCATGGTCCACCTCGCCGTCGCTAAACTCGTGTATCGTGCGGCCTGCAAGGATGCTCCCACGTCGACGCTGACAGAGCCGTGTATTATCAGGCTGTCCCGCCATGCGCCACTCGACGCAGCGGAGAGCTGTGCATCGTGCCAGGTAAAGGTATCTTCCCCAGCGGCACGATCGAACTGACAGCGATCCCTGGGACGGCGGTTTCAGTGTTGGTCGCGCGAACTCTCTCCCATATGGCAACGCAGCGGACGCCCCCGGTCACGATTCCCAGTGCCTCGCCCGACGATCCCCGTACGGGGCACCTCCTGGGGCGCGCGCTCTCCGGGGGAGAGGGGAACGAGGCGCCAAAGGCGGTGCTGCTCGGTTTTCCCTCCGACGAAGGGGTGCGCCGCAATGGCGGGCGGCCGGGAGCCGCCGAAGGACCGGAAGCGATTCGGCACTGGCTGTACCGGTTCACTCCCGATGCGCGAGCCACCGAGCGGTTCGTGCACCTTCTGGAGCGGACGAGCGACTTGGGAAATTTGCCGGTGACCGGCGATCTGGAGCGCGACCAGGAAGCGCTGGCCCGCGTACTGGCACCGCACCTCGCCAGCGGCACCTTCGCGATCGTCCTGGGCGGCGGTCACGAAACCACCTTGGGACACTTCCTCGGCTACGTGCAGGCGGAGCGTGACGTCGCGCTGCTGAACTGGGATGCGCACGCCGACGTGCGGGAGACGCGCGGTGGTTTGGGGCACTCCGGGTCCCCGTTCCGGCAGGCACTGGAGCACGGCTCTGGGCGCTGCCGGGGCTACACGGTGGCAGGACTGCTCCCCCACGTCGTAGCCGATGCTCATGCGGAGTGGGTGGAGTCACTCGGGGGCGCCGTCTGGTGGAGCGAGCTGCTGGATGAGGAGCGCGTCCGGACGATCTACAGCGGGCGGACGCGAGATGCGCTCGTCTCCTTTGATCTGGATGCGGTGGATCAGGCGTACGCGCCCGGCGTGAGCGCGCCCGCGGTGGGCGGCATGCTGCCCGACCTCTGGCTGCTGGCCGCGTATCTTGCCGGGGTAACGCACGCAGTCAGGTCCGCCGACGTGGTGGAGCTGAGTCCGCCCCTCGACCGCGATGGCCAGACCGCCCGGCTGGCGGCGCTAACGGTGTGGCAGATCCTGAGGGGCGTGGCCACGCGAGGGTAGCAGGAATCGGAAGGGCCTGCTCCGAAGGCAGGGAAACTTCGAACCCGCGCGCCGCTCCCACCTATCCCACCACCCCTACCTCCTCATCCATCGCCACGCGCCGCAGCTCGCGGCCGAACCGGGCGCGGACACGAAGGAGGAGGAAGGTGGCGACGGCGGCCAGGCCCACGACCAGCCCCCACCAGAGCCCCCTCGGCCCGGCGGCGGTGCGAAAGCCGAGATAGATGCTGATGGGCATGCCGATCATCCAGAAGCCGAGCAGGTTGACCAGCATCGGAGCACGGGTGTCGCCTACTCCGCGCAGCACGCCCGTCGCCACTGCCTGTACGCCGTCGAACACCTGAAAGAATCCGGCGATCGGAATCAGGGTGGCGGCGATCAACAGCACCTCCGCCTGATTAGTGTAGACACTGGCCAGGCGGGCGGGGACGAGGAGAAAGACGAACGCGCTAAGGCACATGAAGGCGCTGCCGCAGAGCACTGCCGCTCCGGCAGCGCGGCGCGCGCCGGATGGATCCGCGCGCCCCACTGCCTGCCCTACGAGTACCGCGGCGGCGGCGGAAACGCCCATGGGCACCATGAAGGTGAGCGATGCGAGGTTGAGGGCGATCTGATGGCCGGCCATCTGTATGGTGCCGAGCAGTCCCATGAGCAGACCCACTGCCGCGAAGGCGCCGTACTCCAGCTGGAAGTGGAAGCCAATGGGAGCGCCCAGCCGCACCATCCGGACGAGCGGTAGCAGGAGCAGCGCCTCTCTCCGAAAGGGCCGCAGGTATCTGTGCAGCCAGCGCCAGCCAAGGGCGACCAGCCAGAGCGCCATGAGCCATCGACTGATGCTCGATGCCCACCCCGAACCGACGGCGCCCAGGGCCGGCATGCCGAGATTGCCGAAGATCAGCACCCAGTTGAAGAAGACGTTGGCGACGTTTGCCGCGAGGATCGTGATGACGATCGGCCGGAGCCGCTTCATCGCCTGGAGGCTCTGTCTCAGCACCACGAAGGCGAGGAAGGGGAGGATGCCCGGAATGGTCGCGAGTGCGTAGCCCGCCGCAACGGGGACGACATCCACCGGCTGTCGCAGGAGGGACAGAACCTGGTGCGCTGGGAGGAGGAGCGCTGCCGAGGCGACGGACAACGCGATGGCGAGGACGAAACCACGCTGCACCCCTCGCGCGACGGCCACGTCGTCGCCGGCGCCTACCCCCTGCGCCACGATCGGATCGAGCCCCATCAGCACGCCCATCCCGAATATCGTGACGCCGAAGTAATAAAGATTCCCGAGCGCAACCGCGGCGAGATCCGTTGCCGATACGTGACCGACCATGATCGTGTCCACGACGCCCATAGCCATCAGCCCCACCTGCACGACCACCACTGGCAGCGCGAGAGCGGCCATGGCTCGGAAGTCGGCGAGGTAAGGACGGAAAGTCATGTTCGGCCGGGGGGGCTCGGGATGATTGTGCGGACTCGGGCCGCGCCTGTAGTGCGGGTGTGCGACGAGGGAGGTCCGCGCTCCCGTCATGTCGAGCGCGCAACCTAACATGCGCATCTCGCCGCCGGGACCGGACCCCAACCAGGAACCCGGTCAGGAGCCGGTTACATTACCCCATGCTCCACGAGCACCATATCCTGACACAGCGTACGGCGCGCTACTTCACAGTGGGCCTGGCGGGGCCGAACGTGCGCGAGATCGTGTACGCGTTCCACGGCTACGGGCAGCTGGCGAGGCGGTTCGCGGCCCGGCTCGCGCCCATTGGGGGAATCGCGCGCCTGGTGGTGGCGCCCGAGGGACTGTCACGCTTCTACATTCGGGATAGTGGTGCCGCCTCCGGCGATCCGCGCGTGGGTGCAACATGGATGACGCGCGAGGATCGCGGCGCAGAGATCGAAGACCAGAAGCGATATCTCGATGCGCTTCACGCGCACCTGATGGAATCGCTTGGCGGCGTCCAGCCCGCGGTGTCGCTGCTCGGCTTCTCGCAGGGAGCCGCCACCATGGCCCGATGGTTGGCGAGCGGTGCCATCAGTGCGCGCTCGGTCGTCATCTGGGCTGGCAGGCTTCCTCCGGAGATCGAGCCGCAGCGGTTGCGCGACATGCTGCGCGACGCCAGAGTGTTCGTCGTGGCCGGCTCCTCGGATGAGCTCGCGCCGGCGAGCGAAATAGAGCTGGAAGCGAATCGTTTGCACGTCGCCGGCGTACCATTCGAGCGGCGCTCGTTCGATGGCGGGCACGAGCTGAACGCCGACACGCTGATGGAAATCTTTCCCACGCCACACCTACAGGCTAGCGACCGCATCGATGCATCCGAAGTTCCGTAGCTGCTGCCTGTTGCTTGTCGTTGTCGCGGCGGCGTGCGTGCCGTCGACGCCTCGAGTGCCCCCGCCGGCGCCAGAGCCGCCGCCAGCGCGGGCGGAT
>CAZWSO010000224.1:0-3890 GCA_964636485.1 uncultured Gemmatimonadaceae bacterium | reverse complement strand
CTGACTGCCGGTGCTTTGAGGAAGTCGGAATGCTCCTGTTCGCCGCGGTTCCGATGTTGCCTGTGCCTGAGCACGACCGGCCGATGGTCGAGTCGAAGATGGGTGATGTTCCGCGGTCGATGGACCTGACTCCCTGAGCGCCGCGTAACCCCTGTTTGTCCCCGCCCCGGTTCTGCCGGGTACTGTCCCACTCGTTCCTCAAGGAGAGGAAGCCATGGACCGCATCACCGCTCTCGTCAAGTCGTTCGCGAAGGAAGAGGACGGCGCCCTCGTTACCGAGTATGGCATGCTGATCGTCGTTGTCGTGATCGCAATGGCCGTAGTTCTGGTTGCCTTCCGTGGGCGTATCGCCACGTGGTTCAACGGCATCGCGACCGATCTCGAAGCCATCACCTGATACCGATCGATGACTGCGATGTTCGCCGGTTCGGAGCTGCGAGTACTGGCGGGTTGCGTCTTCACGGCGTTGCTCGTGGTGGCTTGCATCTCCGACCTGCGGACCCGCAGGATCCCCAACGTGTTATCCGGTTTGCTTGCGGCACTGGGGGTCGCCTTTTCGCTGGCCGTAGTACCTGGCCTGGAAGGGCTGGGGCGGGCGGGGTTGGGTCTGTTGGTGGGACTTGGAATCTGGTTCCCCTTCTGGTTGTTTCGGTGGCTGGGAGCGGGAGATGTGAAGCTGTTCGCCGCGGCGGGTGCGTGGCTGGGGCCGGCGGCAACCCTGGATGCCGCCGTAATTGCGGCGCTGCTGGGTGGTCTGCTGGCGGCTGGTTGGCTTGCGGCGAACCGCGGTTTGAAGGACGGAATGCTCGCCCTGTGGTTTACGACGATCTTCCGGCGTAACGCGGTGCCCACAGGCGCTGCCAGCGACAAGCGTTCGCGAGTTCCGTACGGGGTGCCGCTGGCCGCCGGGCTGCTCATTGCGGCGTGGTTGCCAGGGCCGCTGCTGCTGAGGTGAGGAGATCATGCGCATGTTGACGAGATTCCGCCGCGAGGAGCGAGGCGCGATGGTCGTCGAGTTCGGACTCGTCGTACCGATCCTCCTGCTCCTGGTTTTCGGCATCATCGACTTCGGTCGCGCTTATTACACGCTGAACAACCTCACTTCCGCAGTTCGGGAGGGGGTTAGGCGGGCCGTCGTGCTGGAGGATCCGATGAGCGCGGAGGCGGTGAAAGAGATCAAGGACGTTGTCGTGAACTTCTCGCAGCCGCTGTCGGGGCCGCCGATGGATCCCGACAATGTCATCGTTACGATGCACGACGGAACTACGCCGGATGCCCGCATCGAGGTACAGGCCAGTTACGAGATGCCGCTGATAACGCCCCTGGTAGGTCAGTTCGGCCCCTTCACTCTCACGCAGCGCGCGGTATTCAGGTGGGAACGGGCGCCCGACCCGACTGCTCCCTGAACGAGTGCACTCTGTCCCGCCTATGTTGGGTCGTAGTTCCGATATGCTTCTGAACAGTTAAACGCAACCTCCCAAGCGAGTCGCAAATGGCACAGTCGCGTTACACGGTGGTTCTGTACACGGCGATCATTCTGGCCGCCGGCGCCACCTATGGCGTCTATCGAGTGCTCGAGAGCACCAAGGCGAGCAGCCGGATCGAGACGCGGTCCGTAGTCATCGCGCTGAACGACATGCCGGAAGGATCGGCAATCAGTCGCGATGCCATTGGCACTGCCGCGTGGCCGGTGGCCACGATTCCTGCCGGGGCGTTCGGCCATGCCGACTCTGTGGCGGGGCGCGTCACACGCGTCTCGATATTCAAGGGTGAGCCGATCGTTCCCGGGCGACTCGCGCCGGAAGGCGTGGGCCCAGGGCTGGAGATCAAGATCTCTCCGGGCAAGCGCGCCATGGCGGTGCGCATCAACGACGTGGCGGGGATCAGCGGACTCATCCAGCCAAATAGCCGAGTGGACGTGCTGGTCTCCCTCCGCCAGGAAGGGACATCGCGCGCCAGTCAGGTTGCCAAGCTGTTCATGGAGAACATGCGCGTGCTTTCGGTCGGTACGCAGGTACAGCGTGGAGCGGATGGCAGGGCAATCGCCGCCACCACGGCCACACTGGAGGTGACTCCGGAGGAAGCGGAGCGCCTCGCCGTAGCGGTCAATCAGGGGACGATTCAGCTCGTTCTGAGGGGCTACGGCGATCCGGATTCCGTCAGCACGCGCGGCGCCACGTCGCGTGACGTGCTCTCCCAGCTCAGGGAGGAGGTCCCCGAGCCTCCCAGACCAGCTGCTCCGGTCCGGCAGGTACGTCGTGATCCGCCCCCTCGCACCGAGCCGGCACCCGCGCCCGTGATGATGGCCCCCCGACGCCCGGATTCTACGACTGTCGAGGTGTACCGCGGTGGGAAGGTTTCGGAGCAGAAGTTCGAAAGAGACTCGATCGCTGGCAACTCGAGACCGTGATGGTCTTCGTGGCCGTACTACCTCAACGACTGGAGACAGCTTGATCTTCCGCATCTGGCGGCGCCGCTCGGCGCCCATTCTTTTCGGGATGGCGCTGCTCATGGCGAGCGTCACATCTCTGGGCGCCCAGGCAGGGGTTCAGCGGATCGACCTGCCGGTAGGCCGGTCGCACCCGATGCTGGTCCCTGCCCCCATCATGCGCGTCTCCGTGGCTACGCCCGATGTGGCCGACGTGGTAGTTGTATCCCAGCGTGAGCTGGTCATCAATGCGCGGGAAACCGGCGAGACGGACGTGATCATCTGGCAAGAGGATGGCGCCCGCAACCATTTCCGCGTTCACGTGCAGTCGCCGAGCGATCGGATGCAGATCGCGCTCCAGATCAAGTTCGCCGAGGTTCGGCGCGACGCTCTGCGCGAGATTGGCGTTTCGGGACACTACACGCGCAGTGGCACTCGCGTTGGCACCGGGATCTTCAGAACGGACAACGCCTTCAACGAAGATGGGAGCATCTCGGTCCCGGCGAGCGTGGGATTTCTCACTATCCTTTCCGATCTGAACACGCAGGGTCTGCTGGCGTTTCTCGATGCGCAGGAGCAACGCGGGAACGCACGCATCCTGGCTGAGCCAAGCCTGCTGGCGGGAAACCGCGAACCGGCCACCTTCCTGGCTGGGGGCGAGTTGCCGATACCGGTGGCGCAAGGAGGTTCCGCCGGGGACGAGGGTGTGAGGGTGAGCGTTGTGTATCGCGAGTTCGGCGTGCGCCTCCGCTTCGTGGGCGAGATTCTCAGCGACGACCTCATCAAGCTCACCGTGACGCCGGAAGTGTCGTCCCTGGATTTCGGCAATGCGGTCATTCTCTCCGGTTTCCGGATACCGGCGTTCCGCACCAGGCGGGTGGAAACCACGATCGACGTCCGCCGCGATCAGAGCCTCGTGATCTCGGGCCTGTTCAACAACGAGGATGAGCGGGTGCGAACCGGTATTCCGCTCATCATGAACATCCCGATCATAGGGCAGCTCTTCTCCAGCACGCGCTTTCAGCGCAACCAGACGGAGCTGCTCGTGGTCGTTACGCCTGTGATAGTCAATCCACGCCAGCCGCGGGCCGAGGATGTTCTTCGATTCCCCTCGGATACCACGTTGCCAGCCGGTGACGCTTTCCAAATCAGAGATCAAACGCCAAGGCGGGCTCCGGGAGCCGGCACGCCCCACACACCCACACCGCGTCCGACGCCCGCGCCAGTCCCGGGAGGCCAGCGGCCGCCTACGCCCCCGCGGGACGAATGAGGAGTAGCAGACCGTGACCGGCATCCACCGTCGCGCGCTCATCGTAACCGGCGCCGCCGCCCCAGACTCCGAGGTGGCTGCGGTGCTGGGACGGTTCGGCTTCGATGAGGTGGCCTCCGCGGCGACTGTGAACGAGGCGTTCACACTGATCGCTGACGACCACTTCGATCTGGTGATCCTGCCAGTGGGGGA
>CAZWSO010000223.1:0-3958 GCA_964636485.1 uncultured Gemmatimonadaceae bacterium | reverse complement strand
CACCGGCCTCGGTAACTCGGAGCATATTCTCTATGTGAACCCTGCTCAGGGGCGTTTCCCGGGGCACCAGCACGAGTCTGCGGCGCTCCTTGAGAGTTACGTCCGCTGCCCGCTCAACGAGGGAGCGGGACGTCCCCAAGCCGATCGCCGCCAGGGTCCCCATGGAGCATGGGCACACCACCATCCCCGCCGAGCGTGCGGATCCGGAGGCCGGACGAGCGCCCCGGTCTGAGTCATCAAATACCGTAACGGAGCGGTCCCAGCCTTCGGCTCCAACCCGTTCGCGCAGGTTCGCGATGTCGGAGACGCCGGATTCGGTGCGGAGCAGGCGAAGACCGTGAGAAGAGACTATCAGCCACACCGGCCGCCCCAGCCGCACGAGCTCCGACAGCAGTCGAAGCGCGTACGGAGCACCGGAGGCACCCGTTACCGCCAGGATGATAGGGAGCGGAGCACTCATCGGAGCAGTCGCTCCAGCAGGACCACCCCAAAGAAGGTGATGCTGATGATCCCGTTGGCGGTAAAGAAAGCCGCATCGAGCCGCGACAGATCCCCCGGCCGAACCAGTGAGTGCTCCCAGGCAAGAAGCCCCGCCACCACTGCGACAGCTACGAACCATAGGGGGCCGGCTCCTGCCCCTATACCGGCCGCGGCGAGACCCAGCACCGTGACGCCGTGGAGCGCTCGAGCGAGCCCTATAGCGCCACGCTCCCCGAGCTCTGCCGGAAGGGACCGAAGACCGTGCTTGCGATCGAAGTCAATGTCCTGAAGAGCGTAAAAGATGTCGAATCCGGCTACCCAGGCCATCACCGCCACCGCCAGAGAGGGAATCAGCCACCAAGGATCGCTCCAGGCACCGGTCACTGCCAGGTATCCACCGGCGGGGGATATGCCGAGGCCAAGGCCGAGCACGAGATGGGACCAACGGGTGAACCGCTTGGCGTAGCTGTATCCCAGCACCCAGCCAAGGGCCACGGGAGAGAGGGCGAAGCAGAGCGGATTGAGCCGCCAGGCGGCGAACATGAATACCGTCGAGGCAACCGCGACAGCGACGGTCGCCCCCGCCACGCCGATGCGGCCGGCCGGGATCTCGCGCGCGGCCGTCCGCGGGTTGAGCGCGTCCACGTCACGGTCAGCGATCCGGTTGAAGCCCATCGCGGCGAACCGCGCCGCCGTGAAGGCCACTGCCACCCAGAGGACCTGTGGCAGGGTGACCGGCGCCACGTAGCTGGCCACCACCACCCCGACCATCGCAAATGGCAGTGCGAAGATGGTGTGCGGAAGCTTTACGAGGTTGGCATAGGCGACCACTGACGATCCGCCCGCCCACGTCTGCCCCTCCCTGCCACCGCTCATAGGCGAGCGAGTCCCAGCTGCGGCCAGAGCTCGTCGACTCGGCGCCTCGTCCCCTCATCCATCTCGATCACCTTGGGCCATTCGCGCGTGAAGCCTTCTTCCGGCCACTTCCTGGTGGCATCGAGCCCCATCTTGGAGCCATAGGTGAAGTTGCGGCTGGAGTGATCCAGCACGTCCATGGGCCCCATCGTGAATCGCACATCACGCTGCGGATCGAGGTTGTTCAGCGCCACCCACCACGCCTCCTGCGGATCGCGTACGTTCACATCCTTGTCGAGCACAACTATGAGCTTCGCCAGCGACATCAGCCCCTGTCCCCACATGGCGTTCATCACCTTGAACGCCTGACCGGGATACTGCTTGTCGATGGACACGAAAACGAGATTGTGGAAGATCCCCTCGGCTGGCATGTGGTAGTCCACGATCTCGGGAATCGTGAGCTTGAGCAGGGGAAGAAATATTCGCTCGGTGGCGTGTCCGAGATAGAAATCCTCCATGGGCGGGCGGCCTACGATGGTGGTCGGGAGGATCGGCCGCTCGCGCATCGTGATGGCGGTGATGTGGACGAGCGGGTACAGGTCGGCGAGCGAGTAGAAGCCGGTGTGATCGCCGAACGGCCCCTCCATAACGAGCGGCTCGGAGGGATCGATGTATCCCTCCAGCACGAAGTCGGACTCGGCGGGCACCTCGAGATCGCAGGTGAGCGCCTTTACCAGCGACACCGGCTTCTTGCGCAAGAACCCCGCGAACACGAACTCGTCCACCGTGGGGGGCAGCGGTGCCGATGCCGAATACATCGAGGGCGGATCGGCGCCAAGCGCGATGCACACCGGCATCCTCTCCCCCTTTTCCGCCATCTCGCGCCAGTGCGCCGCGCCCACCTTGTGACGCTGCCAGTGCATCGCAACCGTGTTCCGCGTGAGCTGCTGAACCCGGTACATCCCCACGTTGCGGATGCCACGCACGGGGTCCCGCGTGATCACCATGGGGAAGGTGATGTACGGACCACCGTCCTCCGGCCAGCATTTAATGATCGGCAGCCGGTCGAGGTTCACATCATCGCCGCGCCATACCACCTGCCGGCAGGGCGGATCCCCCCCGCGCATGCGCGGGGGAAACTTCGCCACCTCCATCAGCCTGGGCAGGAGAGCAAGCTTACCCAGTATCCCCTCAGGGGGCTTCGCGAGCTCGAGCAGCTCGGTGATTCGTGCTCCGACGTCATCGAGCTGCCCGACGTCGAGCGCCATCGACATTCGATTCATCGAGCCGAACAGATTGATGCCGACAGGGAACGCAGACCGGCTGCCATCACGCAGGATCACGTTCTCGAACAGCAGCGCCGCGCCGCCACCCGGCTGCTTCATGACACGATCGGCGATGTCGCACAGCTCAAGATCCACCGACACGGGATGCGTGATGCGCACAAGCTCACCGGCGGCATCCAGCCGCGCCACGAACGCCGTCAGATTGTCCAGGCTCAACGTGCGACCTCCTGGCTGCGCGGGCGCTCCCCGCAATGAATGGCAGCTATGCCAGAACTCAGCGCGTGCCACCAAACGTTGGCGAAGCCGGCCTGCGTCATCCGGCCTGCCAGCTCCTCCTCCACCGGAAAAGTCGCCACCGACTCGGGAAGATACCGATAGGCGGTGGGATGCCCGCTGATCAGCCCGCCAATGGCCGGCAGCACCCTGCGGAAGTAGAAGCGGTACATCGGGCCAAGGAGCCGGGCGCGAGGCATCGAGAACTCCAGGATCACGAAGCGACCCCCGGGAACGAGCACGCGCCTCGCCTCGCGAAGTCCGGCATCGAGGTCAGTGAGGTTACGGACGCCAAAGGCGACAATCGCTCCTGCCGCGGCGCCATCGCGGAGCGGCAGGCGCAGCGCGTCGCCCACCGTGGGGACAACGGCGATGCCCCGCACCTTGTGTCGGCCGGCGCGAAGCATGGGCTCGGCGAAGTCGGCGGCGATGACCGTTCCGCGAAATCCGCCGGCGCGCGCAAGCTCTGCGGCCACATCCATGGTACCTGCGCAGAGGTCCACGTATACGCCGGACGGCGCGCGCGGCCACTCCAGCGCCCCGATCGCCCGGCGGCGCCACCGGCGATCGATGTTGAGGCTGAGCAGATGGTTCAGCAGATCGTAGCGCGGCGCGATCTGGGAGAAGATGCGCTGCACGTAGGCACGCTTCTGCGCGCCACCGGAAGCCGCGTCCAACGCCTCGCGATGCTCGGTCTCGACTGCGGACATTCGTGGAAAGCTCGCCGACCGCGAACCGCACCGCAAGCACGTGCGCTGGACTCAACCGGCTGTCATCCGCTAACTTGCGCCCTGCTCGCGGGCGTCGCGCGGGGCGGTTGTCCTTCCGCCCGCGTCCTGCTCCCGGACACCCTATCCGGATGCACTTGCCCCTCGATCTCGCCAACCTTCCCGATGCCGACGTCGCCCAGCTCGCAAAGGAGGGGCGCGAGGAGGCATTCCGCGAGTTGGTCCGGCGGTATGAGCGGCCCGTATTCTCGCTCGTCTACCGAATGGTCCGCGATCGGGAGATTGCCGAGGACCTTGCGCAGGAGAGCTTCGTCAAGGTCCTCAATCACATCGACC
>CAZWSO010000222.1:0-3993 GCA_964636485.1 uncultured Gemmatimonadaceae bacterium | reverse complement strand
GGCCGGGTCTTGAACGGACCGATCTCGAACTCCAGCTCCTCGCTGCGCATCCCCACCAGCCACCCATCATCCGTTGGATGCACCACTCCGCCATGACACCCGCTGCACGCGGTGGACGCCACCAGTGTGCGGCCGCGGAGAATCTGCTCACGCCTTTCCGGAGCCCGCAGCTCCTCGTGCTCGGTTGGGAACGGCGGCAGGACGTGCGTGCCGATCTTGTCGACGGTGAACTCGCTGGCCCAGAGATCGGGCGGCGCTTCGCTGTCCGGAACCTTGTGACTCACCGGGTTGAGACCGTGCTTGAGGTAGGCAACGATTGCCCACAGCTCCTGGTCGGACATGAACCGCCAGTAGACCCAGGGCATGCCGGGAGAGAGGTAGTTGGGTTCTGCCGGGTGGTTGCCCTGACCCGGGACCGCCGATGTGATCTCGACATCCGGCGTCGCACTCGGTCGCAGGCCGAAGCGCAGCGCGTTGAAGATCTGACGCTCGCTGAACCGGCCCAGCCCTGTCTCCTCGTCCGGCGTGAGGTTGCGCGACCACACCCTGAATGGACCGATCGGGTCCGCCTCGTCCTCGCCAGACCTGCCCGCTAGCCACCCTTGTGCCGCCGGGTTCGGCATCCCACCGTGACAATCGCCGCAGGCACGATTGATCACCAGCTGGCGACCCCGCAGCACCTGTTCCTGCGTGACCATGCCGGCGGGCAAACCCGTAACGGTCACGCGCGCGACACCAGCAGGATCACGCGCAGCGCTCGAACCGCCTGCGGCGGGTGCTCCACAGGCGGCGACGACGAGGACGGCGGGCAATAGTGCGAGATAGCGGGCCGGAGTGCGCTCGTGTGGCAACATTGACCGCTCCTTCGTGGTACGTGTGATCGAGGAATGAGTGAATGATGTTGCGCGAAACGGAGCCTGATTCGCTCTCGTCCAAGAGCGTGTGCCATCAGAAAAGCAACGAAAACTGCGTCCAAGCAAGGGGCTTGGGACGCCGGGAAGACTAGCATAACCCTTCAGGCCGCGAGCGCCAGGGTGAGCGCCCAATAAGCAGGTTGGAGTAGCGCTCAAGGCAGGACGCAGCCGACAGTTCTCAGCTTCGCAGCTGCTCCTCCTGGAACGGCTCCTGCTGATGCCCCTGGCGCCATGACCAATCCCGTGTACGTCCAGTGAGTGGCTGGGAAGCGGTTCGCTCATCGAGATTCTTCACACTTCCGTATCCGCTCGACCGTGCTTTCGGTCGCCGGGGCCGGCGTTCCTCGCCGTGCTCCTTTCCGTCGGAGGCCGAATCGCTGCTCACGCGATTCCATGACGGCGACCAGCCCGATCGTGCCGCCTACGAGGCGCTGTTCCGCTACTTCGTGTACGGGTGGGACCGGTACCGGAGCGACGACTACTCGAGCGCCGCGTACCCGGGGCTGCCCGGCGGGGCGGGTCGCTGGATAGACGAGATGGAGGGCTTCACCAGAACAATGCCGCTGTTCGCTGCCTACGTGTTTGGCGGGCGGTCGGCGTCCATTCCTCTTTACGATGGCCGTGCCGTTGATGTAGCCGAGCACTTCGCACGTGGAATTCGATCAGGCACGGACCCGCGTTCTCGCGGCTATTGGGGACGGTTCAGACACAACAACTCCCGAGTTGTGCAGGCGGCGGACATCGCGCTAGCCCTCTGGCTGTTCCGTGGCGCCACGTGGGAGGAGTTCAGCCACGTCGAGCGGGACCGCGTAGCCGCATGGCTGGCGCAGGTACATCGCTACGACGTGCGCGACAACAACTGGCATCTGTTCGTCGTCCTCGTTCACGTCGTGCTGGAGGCACTCGGCTACGAGAGCCCCAACTTGTCGGCTCGAGCGCACTATGCGCGGTTCAAGTCGTTCTACCTCGGCGACGGCTGGTTCGCTGACGGTGCCGGTGGTCGGGTGGATTACTACAATGCCTGGGGCATCCACTTCGCCCTCCACTGGATCCACACGATTGATCCTGCCTGGGATGCCGAATTCCTCATCGATGCGGAGCGGCGGTTCCTGGCGAGCTACCGCTACCTGATAGGGCCGGCGGGCGTGCCGGTCTTCGGGCGGAGCATCTGCTATCGTGTCGCGGTGGCGACTCCGCTCGTGCTGGGGCACTGCGCGCATGCCGATCTTGTGAGCGCGGATGAGGCACGTCGCGCACTCGACGTCACCTGGCGATACTTTCTCCGTAACGGCGCGGTGCGACAAGGCGCGATGACTCAGGGCTACTTTGGCGCCGATCCACGTCTGCTGGACAACTACTCGGGACCGGCGAGCTGCCTCTGGTCGCTGCGCTCACTGGTCGCAGCGTTCGTGCAGCACGATGACGGCCCTTTCTGGCGCTCTCGCGGGGCTCCGCTTCCCGTGGAGCGTGAGAACTATTCGGTCCGCGTACCGGCCACTGGCTGGACGATTCACGGCTCCCAGGCGGATCGAACGATAATGATCGAGCTTGCTGGCGGCATGGGTGGCGAGCAGTCCCTCGAGCCGTACGGCATTGGGCGGAAATTGGCAGGACTGGTGCGCGGTCCCTGCCGTCCGGCGAACGTGGCGGCGAAATACGATCGCCGGTACTATCGGTCCGATCGCCCACTGGGAGCGGAGAAGCAGTGACGGTACGGCATGCCGACTTGCGTGGAATCGAGGTCTGCTGATGCCCGCCTTCTACATGGATTGGAAGAGCAGGCTGAAGCGGCCATACTTTCGCGTGCGCAACCGGCTGCGAGTACGGCGTCTCGCCGCGATGATCGATCGCGAGAACGTCGTGCGCCACGTCCATGGGCCCGACGTCGTGCGTCTGGGCAAGGACGAGGTCATCCTCTTCTGCGTCGTCCGCAATGGGGAGGCATGGATGCCGTCGTTTCTGCGGCATCACTTCGACCTTGGCGTGAAGCATATTGTCTTCGTGGACAACGGCTCTACAGATACCACCGTGGAGCTGGCAAGTGCGGACGAGCGCGTCACCGTATGGAGGACGGCGCTTCAGTTCTCGCGGTGGCATCCGACGATCAAGCACTGGCTCGTCCATCGGTTCGCGTACGGGCGGTGGAGTCTGACCCTCGACATCGACGAGCTCTTCGACTATCCTCGCTCGCGCTCGCTTCCGCTGCCAGGGCTCCTGGCCTACCTGGAGCGGCATGGTTACAAGACCATGGCCGCACATGCGCTGGACATGTTTTCCGATGAGCCGCTGAGCGAGCTGCGCGGGCGCGATCACGAGTGGGTGCCCGCCGTCCACCGATACTACGATCTGGATGGCGTCAGTTGGCGGAAGGACCTTTACTGGCTTCCGAGGAAAGCGCCGCCTCCGGGCGTCGCCGGCTGCATCGGCGGCATTCGCGAGTCGGTCTTCGGCAGCCGCTCGCTCATGCAGACAAGGCACGCGCTGGCGCTGGTGAACGAGGGAGTGCAGTACAATGCCTGCGACTCACACTTCCATATCAACGCACCTGTAGCAGACGTGACGGCGGTTCTGCTGCATTACAAGTTTGTCGGGCGGATATTCGACCAGGTGGAGGAAGCAATCCGCCTGCGCAACTATTCCGGCGGGTCCAAACACTACCGTCTTCTTGACCAGGTCCTATCTCGCGATCCGGGGCTGCGGCTGCGGCGGGATTCGGCGCGAGAACTGACGAGCGTCGACAGCCTCGTCGAACAGGGGTTTCTCACCGTTTCCCCTGCTTACGAAGCGTGGGTGAAGGCTCATGCCGACGCTTCTCCGCCCCGTTGATTGAATGCCCGTGCCGCGGCCATTGCTTGGACGTCACGACCGACGTGCTGTGGCCTGGTGCTGCGGGACTGCACGCCCCCGCCCTCCACGGGTTGAGGGCGGCCAGCGGCTTCGAAAAGGGCGGCCAGCAGCCGGTCCGCGCTGCGCGCCCATGAAAACTCCGCCGCGCGCACCAGACCGCGTCGTCGAAGGTCCGCACGGAGCTCCGGCTCGGTCACGATCCGTCGCATGGCGGCTGCAATTTCCTCATCGG
>CAZWSO010000221.1:0-4003 GCA_964636485.1 uncultured Gemmatimonadaceae bacterium | reverse complement strand
CCTGTCGATGGTGCCCGAGTTCGGCCTGCGCGTGTACCAGCGGCCATCGGGCAGCTTCTTTGGCGCCGCGGCTGTGGAGGAGGGGGTCGTGGCTCCTCCCCGTGTGCTGGGCGGCGCCGACCGCACCGAGGCGGGCTCGTTCAGGAGGTGAGTGAGTGCTGGGAAGGTTCCTGACAAGCGTTCACCCGGCGCGGTCGCTTTGGTGGCAGGTGACTGAAAGCGGGTCTTCCCCCGGCCGATGCTTTATTTCTTGCACACCCGTCAAGACTGCGTGCGCCCCTGGCCGCGTCGCCTCCAAAGCCCGTACACGGGCACTCCCACCACCAGGATCAGCACGCCGATGCCCGCCGAGCGCGGAAACTGAGCCACCGTATTGACGGCAAGCAGTGCGAACGCGGCGACGAACACGAATGTGGTGTACGGATGCCCTGGCATGCGCATACCGCCGGCCGGAGGGCTCTCGATTCCGCGAGCCTCGCGACGGCGGAAGACGATCAGAGCCGCACCGGTGAGCGCGAAGAAGGTCGCGTCTATCGCCACCACATAGTTGAGGATCTGCTCGTAGCCTCCCGTCAGCGCTATCACGGATGCCATCGCACCCTGAAGCGCGATTGCGACCACGGGTGCCTGGGTGCGCGGGTGCAGCCGGCCCACCGGCTGAAAAAACACGCCGTCGCGCGCCATGGCGTAGTACACGCGCGGCGCGGTCAGCATCCCCTGACTCAGAAAGCCCACCGTGGAGATCGCAATGCCGGCGGCGATGAACCGTGCACCCGTAGGGCCGAGGGCGCCGCGCATTACCTCCGACGCCGGCGTAGTAGTGGCGGCCAGGCCATCGCGACCGAGCACGGCAATGAACACGGCGTTGACCGCCAGGTACAGCACCACCACACCGAATACGCCGAGCATCAGGCCACGCGGCAGGTCGCGCCGCGGGTCACGCAGCTCCCCGCTCACGAAGCTCGCCGTCTGCCACCCTCCGTAGGCGAACAGCACCGGCACCATCGCCGCGCCGAGGGCGAACAACGCCGGCCGCGTGACCACGAAAGTCTCCGAAGGCGGTGGAGGCGCGTCACCGCGCAACCCAAGCCAACCCGCGGTTATCAGCATCAGCAGCACGGCGATCTTTGTCACCATGAACGCGCTCTGCACGTTGCTGCCGGCGCGCGCCCCGAAGCAGTTGATCACCGTCAGGGTGCCAAGTGCAACGACCGCGATCATCGCCGGAGAGATGTCGGTGGCCGCCAGCTCGCGAAAGTAGAGAGCAAAGGTCATCGCCACCGCCGCCATCCCGCCCGTTTGCACGACGAGCAGCAGCGTCCACCCGTACAGAAACGCCACCAGCGGGTGCCAGGCGTCCCGAAGATACGCATACACACCGCCGACGCTCGGCCGCCATACCGCCAGCTCGGCGTACACGAACGCGCCGGTGAGAGCGATCGCGCCACCGATCCCCCAGGCGAGGAGAATCATGGCAGGCGAGTCCACGGCGCGCGCCACAACGTACGGATTGATGAAGATGCCAGCGCCGATGATCCCGCCCATCACGATCATGGTCGCGTCGAACGCGCCAAGTCGGCGGGCGAGCGGCGTGCCCTGCGGATCGGCGGCGGCCGGTGTGGTCATGGCGGATGAGACGGCTCGCATTCACCGCCATGAGGGCGGCCCTGCCCCGTAAGCCGGCGGCAGCGGTTTATCTACCGCGGCGCCGGACCCCGGGCAATGGGCAGAGCTGCTCCTGGAGCAGAATTGCTCAGTTTGCCGAGGGACGGACGCCTTTGTTACCATACACTTTGGCGCGATCTCCCCGTATCCGTAAGGAGCGTCGTTATGTCACGCGCGTTCGTGAACGAGGACGAGGGAGGCGGCGCCCCTCGACGCGACTACCATCTTCCGCCTTGTGAAGACCCGTCCTTTGACGAAGCGGCCGCGCGCGCGCTGCTCGAGGCCGCGCGGGAAGGCGAAACGGGGAGCGCCGAAGAGGCAACCGGCTACTACTGGGGTGAGGCTCGCCTGGCCGTGCACGTACAGGCGATCCTGGCGGAAGCGGAGGCCAGCGGCGACGAACGGCTGGCACAAGTGGCCCGGCGGTTCCTCGAATAGGGGATCGGCGGGCCACCGAGGGGCGTGCGTGGGTGCAACAAACGCACTTGGTTCACCGATCCATCTGGCGCCTCGAGGGGGAGCGGAGGCGCATCATGGGCTCGACCGCGCCCGATCCTAGGCCGGTGGTGGCGGAGCCGCCTCGATGTCGGCGCGGCCGTCCGCGTAATACTCCTGGATACACACGGTCACCACGCGATTCATCAAATCGGTTGCGTGCGGGTCGGATGCGCGGCTCTGCATCTCCGGCGAGGACGTGCACGCCTTCTTGACGACGATCAGAAGCTGCTCGACCGGAATTCCGCGCCTCCGCGCGTCCACGCAGAGGTGGCGAATGGCTGCCCGGAGCTGCGCACCAGTAGCTTCGCTCCTGCGCCCTGGGGATCCCAGTTGCGCGGCTACCGCGCCATGGATCGCCGGCGCAACCGCGTCCAGGAGGTCGCGGTGCGGGGAGGGCGAGGAGTCGTAGGGGGTGATCTCCGCCAAGGAACGCTCCATTGTTCAGCTCGTGGTCCTTCGGTCAGGAAGTGACTAGGCTCAACGTATCCGAGCGCGCCTGAGGGACGCCAATCGCTTACCAAGGGATGCTAACATACGGGTCGCGCGCGGCCGAGCGCAAGGTCTGTTAACGCAAGGACCATTAAAGGTAGTCCATCCAGTTCTCAGCTTGGGGCCAGGGCCAGACACGGGAGCCCCTGGCATATCCGGGATCGCTGGCTGGATCTCGTTCCCGCTTCAGCGTTTGGCCCCCATCCCGTTGCCCTGCCGGGCTGTAACCAGTCTGATGCGTGGTGGGCCGCAGCTCGTGCGGCCCGCAGCTGTTCGGCCATTTCACGCCCGGAGCGCGCGAGCCATGCGAACGAGAATCGTAATCGTTGCGGTGGTCGCCCTCATCGGCGCCGGTTGCGCCTCGCGGGGTGCGTCGCGGCCGCCGTTTCACCGCCCCAGCATACAGCTACAAGATGTAAGGATGGCCGGCGTTGGGCTCACCGGCGGGGGAATGGACGTGGTGCTCGACGTCCATAACCCCAACGCCTACGAGCTCCATTCGCCGCGTGTCCGCTACCGGCTGTTTGTCGATGACGTTCAGCTCGCCACGGGCAACTACGTAGCCGATATCGTTGTGGGTCCTCGTGATTCGGCCCGCGTGCGCGTGCCGGTCTCGCTGTCTTATGCGCAGCTCGGGCAGGCCAGCCGCGCCGTACTCAATCGTGGCACGCTGGACTATCGCGTGGTAGGTGACATCACGGTCCGAACTCCCCACGGTCGTCGCACCTCCTCCTACGATCGGATGGGGCGGTTCGCTCCCATGGCGGTCATGATACCGCGCTAGCGATCCCGTCGGGCATGCGTCCTGCCGCGGGACGCGGTGGGGCACATCGTGCCCGCGGGAGGGTATCTTCATCTGATGTCAAAGTCGCGCCCCATTGCCATGCCGTGGTGCCGCGCTGCGCTTGCGCTCACCGCCATGCTCTTCTGGGGCTGCGCGCTGCATGCGCCGCGGCAGGCACTGACGCTGCAGCCAAGCTGCCGGATCCTGCCGTCCACCGACGGTAACTCACCCTCGGCGTTTCACTGGATCATCGCCGCCGATCTCGAGGATGGCGCCGCCCTCGACGCCTGGTGCGCGGGGGTCGGACCGCCGGCGATCCTGGCGGGAGCGGCTGCGGGGTCAGTTGTGCCGGTTGACTCCCTGCTCATCGTTACCTGGAACAGCAACGTGGGCGGTGGCGACCTGATAGGGTTCGTGGGTGATCTGCAGGCGGGAGAGCTTACGGGGGGCGCGCCCGTGGAGCACTTCGCGCTCCTGGTTCAGGAGGCGCACCGCTCCGTCGGCGTACCGGCGGCGGAGCGGCCCGGGGTGCGTTACGCCATGCGCGTCAGCCATTCGCCTCCTGGC
>CAZWSO010000220.1:0-4017 GCA_964636485.1 uncultured Gemmatimonadaceae bacterium | reverse complement strand
ACGCCCCTGAGCAGGGTTCACATAGAGAATATGCTCCGAGTTACCGAGGCCGGTGCTACCGTGCTCCCGGCGGCGCCGGGCTTTTACCATTCACCTCGGAGCGTGGACGATCTGGTCGCCTTCGTGGTGGCGCGGATCCTCGACCAGCTGGGTGTGGATAACGACGTAGCACCGCGTTGGGAAGAGGGAGCACGGCAGCCGCAAGCAGAGGGGCCCAGAGCTGAGCAGTGATTCGGAGGGTGTGTGAGCATTCAGGGGGTCACAGTTGGGGTCGTCAACTACAACGGGGCAATGTACCTTCGTGACACGCTCGAGGCTGTGGGCAGGCTCGGGGGGGCGGTGAGCGAGGTGCTGTTGGCGGACAACGGCTCCACCGACGGCGGGGTCCAGCTGGTTCGCCGGTCCTTCCCGGACGTGCGGGTGATCGAGCTGGGCGAGAATCGAGGACCGGGCGTCGCCCGCAACGTGATTGCCCGCGAGGCGGCCTCCGACAGAATCCTGATCATCGACAACGATGTCGCACCCATGCCGGGATGCCTGGAGGCGCTTTCCGCGGCGCTGGATAGCCATCCGGGCGCCGTCATTGCGATGCCCGTGATACGCTTTGCAAGAGCGCCGGAGACCGTGCAGTTTGCCGGTGCCGACGCGCATTTTCTGGGCACGATGGTGCTGCGCTGCGCCGGCCAGCCAGCAGAGACCCTCGATGCCATGGTGGGCAGAGTCGGGTCACTCGTGAGTGCCTGTTTTCTGCTTGAACGGGATCGGGTTGGCGAGCGGCCACTCTTCGATGAAACGTTCTTCTTCTACTTAGAGGACCACGAGCTGGGCCTGCGCTACACCCTCCTCGGGTTCGACCTGCTGGCCGTGCCGGAGGCGCACTGCCTGCACGGCGAGGGCACTGTCGGAGTCTCGGTGCGCCAGACGGGAAAGTTCACGCCTACCCGGATTCGTTACACGATCCGCAATCGCTGGCACACCATCCTGAAACTGTATCAGTGGGGCACGCTGCTTCGCTTCGTGCCGGCACTGGCGGCGTTCGAGCTGTTTCAGTTCGCCGGCGCGGTCCGCAAAGGGTGGCTCCGTCACTGGCTGTGGGCGGCCGGATCGATGACAGCCATGCTGCCTGGTGTGATGCGCCGCCGGCGGCTATTCACGCGAGAGCGCCGTCGCGGCGATCTCGACGTGCTCGTCTCCGGACCGTTCCCGTTCAACCCGGCAATGCGGATGGGAGGAGTGGAGCGAGCGTCGAGGCGCGTGCTCGACGCGGTTGCGCAGCTCAACTGGCGGCTGAGCGGACCGGGGGACCGCGGAGTGGAACATGCCGCGACGGATCCGCATGAGTAGGTCACTGCGCGTCGCCATGGTCGCTGCATGCCCCTTCCCGTGGCCGCGCGGGACGCCGGTCCGCATTCACCGTATGGCGCTGGCGCTGGCTAGGGAGGGACACGAGGTGCACGTGCTCACGTATCACCTCGGTGAGCCGCTGCCCGACTCACCGATAGTCGTTCACCGAATCCGCGGCGTTCCGGGCTACCGCAACACCGCACCTGGGCCGACACTGCGCAAGCTCGTTCACCTCGATCCGATGCTGGTGCGGCTACTGCGACGTCTGCACCAGGAGCTGGCCTTCGATGTCGTTCATGCACATCACTACGAGGGGTTGCTCGTCGCGTTGCTGGCGAGCAGCACCGTACCGATTGTCTATGACGCGCACACGACACTTGCCGGCGAGCTTCCCCTTTACCCCTTCCTGGGCCTGCCCGAGGCGATTAAGCGCGGTGTCGGCAGCAGGATTGATCGCCGGCTCCCACGTCGCGCCGACCGCATCATTGCGGTCAGCGACTCGATCCGGGACACCCTCGTAGCCCTTGCTGCGGTACGGCCGGATCGAGTGACCGTCATTCCCAACGGCATCGACTGGGAGCTATTCGACGAGAACGGACCTACGGAGCGTGATGGCCGTACCATCATTTTCACCGGCAACACGGCGCCCTATCAGGGCCTGGATCTTCTCATCGAGGCGTTCGCCAAGCTCCACCGGCGCCGGAGTGACGTGCAACTGATGGTGGTGACGGACTCGTCGTTCGCGCCGTACGACAAGGTGGCGGAAGCGTTGGGTGTGCGCGATGCGATCGAGGTGCGCAGTGTGCCTTTCGTCGACCAGCCCGCGCTGCTGGCGGTGGCCAGCGTTGCCGTCAACCCGCGCACCGCGTGCGATGGCATGCCGCAGAAGCTGCTCAACTACATGGCGGCGGCAGCGCCGATCGTTTCCTTCGAGGGCTCCGCGGTGCGACTCACCCACGAGACGACTGGATTGTGCGTGCCCAACGGCGACACCACCGCAATGGCTCACGCCATGGAACGGCTGCTGGATGACCGCGCTCTGGGGCGGCGGCTGGGCGACGCGGCGCGCTCAGAGGCGCGGCGCGACTACTCCTGGTCCGGTGTCGCCCAGAGAGTTGAGGAGGTATACAGGAGCGCCTTCGCTTCCCGTCGAGCCGCGGAGGTTCGCGAGTGAAGGTCGTCGTCCTGCGGTTCTAGGTCCGCACCGGGTAGCCCATCAGCTCGGAGATTGGCTTGCCGGCGAAGTGGTCCGGTCGGCCCGCTCCCAGCCACTCGAATACGGTGGGAACCAGGTCCGCAGTGTCGTGCCTCTGATCGCTCTCGCCTGGCTCGATGCCGGGCCCGGCGGCGGCGAACCACCCGTGCGGCGTGTGATTGCCGCTTCGCCCGCTGCTCAGCTTCTGCCTTAGCGGCCAGCGCACCTCGCCATACCGCTCGCTGATCACACCGCTTGACTGAGCTGCCGCGTGTGGTGGATCCCAGAGTACGATCAGGTCGGGCAAAACGTACCGCCGCGGCGCATCAGCGCCCACGACATCATCCACGCGAACCACACCACGTACGACGGGCTTGCCGGTCTCGATGTCGCGAAAGCTGCGCAGCCCCTCGTCGAGCTCCGCCACCACGCTCTCGACATCGGCGGCGTCGACGCAACCCTCCTTCTCTCGTCCCTTGATGTTCAGTCGAATGTAGCCGTTGTAATCCATCGGAACAGTGAAGTATCTGGTGTTGGGCCAGTCCAGCATCCGCCGCGACCAGAGTGGCACGAGCGCCTTGTTCCACGCGTGGGGAATTCGGCGGGTCACCTGGCGCACCAGCGTCCAGGGCAACGCCTTCTTCACGCGAAAAACCAGACCCTTCCTGGGTGCTGGCGCCGCCCCGCCACCGCGGTGGATCTGCTCCACAATGAGCGGCAAGTACTCGTACCAGCCATCATTGGGCCCCATGCCGTGCAGTGCGAAGGCGATGATGCGGGCATCGGACGGTGCGGCATCCATGATGCGTCCGAGCTGCTCGTCAAATGATGCGTAACATTCGTGGAGCGCACCGCGAAGCGTTGCCAGCGTTCCCTGGTCCACCCCGTCCGTGTCGATCTGCGAGAGATTCCACAGGTAGTGCGTGCCGCGGTGCACCGCACCGAACACGGCGAGCAGGAGGTCCCATTGACGTCGCTCGAGGTAGTCGCAGACGAGGCTCCCGAACTGACGGTTGGTTTCGATGACTTCCTTCCGCTGCTCCAGCAGCGTGGTGGCGCTCTGCGGGCCATAGACTTCCGGGGTGAGCCGAGGCTTGCCATGCCGGGCAACGGCCTTCGCCCATTCACCCTGAGGGTGCTGTAGCCGGCCGAAGTCATCGTGGCACTGCCAGCCGTTGATCATGGTCTGGTTCGGGCCACGCGCCGGGAGCGCCGCGAATGGAACGTCGAGAAGGGCGACGCGGAAGTCGTCGCTCAGCGACTCCCAGAACGGCCGCAGCGGCAGCCAGCGCGGGTTCGCGTACTGCATCTGCTGCTTGGCGGGATTCCAGAGTTTGTTGAAGTACCAGCCATGATCACCGAGGCGCATCGAGCAGAAGAACGTCGACCAAACGAGGCTGAGGAAGTTTGGTGGCTGCGTCTGGAGGCGTCCAAATCTTCCCCGCTCGCGCAATCGTGACATGTTGGGCATCTTGCCG
>CAZWSO010000219.1:0-4046 GCA_964636485.1 uncultured Gemmatimonadaceae bacterium | reverse complement strand
TCCTGGAACGCCAATGGCGCGCTGGAGTCGCACTGGATGGGGCGCGTCACGCTGGGGCTCTCCGTCTACAGCAACAATCCAGAGTGGGGCCTCTTTGGCAGCGCCCTCCTGCTCGAGGAAGCGTCCGGAGGAGCGCTGCCGGCCATTGCGGTCGGTTTCCGCAACCTGGGACCGTACCGGAGCATGGACCGGCTTCAGGTCTCCTATGCGGGGATCGGGAGTAGCGGAGATCGACCGCTGCCATACGCCGCGAATCTTCGGACCGCGCCAACCTTCTACGGTGTGGCGACGAAGACGACGACGGTAGCGTCCGTGGAAACGAGCCTCAGCGTGGGTTACGGCAACGGGATTTTCAGCGACGATGGCGATCTCGGTACCGCCTACAACCGAAGGGGTACCATCGTCGACGGGCTCTTCCTGGGCGCCCGGGCGATTCTCTGGTCGCAGAACGGCAGTTCTATCGCTCTTGTCGCTGAAAACGACGGTTGGGACTGGAACGCCGGGCTGATTGGCTCCTGGCGGCGATTCATTATAGGAGTCTACGCTACCGAGCTGGAGGAAGGCACGGGATCGGCTGGAGGGAGCGATCCGCTCCGCCACTATAATTACACGAAGCTGAACGTCTCGATTGGCTACAAGGCGAACTTGTTCGATGTTGCTGGTAGATCCCGGATGCGTTCGCGCGTGTCCGAGCTGGAGCAGGAGCGGCTCGAGCTGCGCGGAGAGATCGCGCGCCGCGAGGACCGGATCAGTCGCCTCGAGGAGCAGCTCCGTACGACGCAGGCAGGGGAGCTTGCCGAGGTACTGGATCGCCGACGGCAGCTGGAGGCGAGGATCGAGGAGGAGAGAGAGGCGATCCGCCGCGCGGAAGAGCGTCTCCGTCGACTCGAGACCGAGCGGACGCCGCAGGAGCAGCGTACGCCGCCGAACGACAGCGCGTCGACACCGAGCCCATAGGGGGGCGAATAATGCACTTCATCCGTCGCGCCGCTGCGGTGGCGATGCTTTTCATGATCCTCGCCGCTCGTGGTGCCGCGCAGGACCAGTTCCCGCAGACGCTCTACTGGGGGAGCGGCCTGATCGATGTGCCCGCCGCGTGGGTGGCACCCATGACCGGCGACTTCGGCATCCAGGCGAGTGGCCAGACGATTGGAGGGGCCTGGACGAACTCGATGCAGTACCACGGTTCGGCACACCTCTCCTTGTTCGGGCGCGCGGAGGTGGGACTGGCCATGTTCACACGCGTTGGCCAGTGGGGTCTCTACGGAACCGGACTCGTGCTGGACGAGCAGGACTTCCGGTACCGCACTGGCGCCGCTCGCTGGATCCCGAGCGTGGGTGTCGGTATGCGCAACGTCGGACCATACCGCCGGGCTGACCGGTTCGGACTGGGCTACGGTGCCGGTCACGTTGCGCGCCCCGCGCATTCCGAGTTCGACACTGCACCAACCGTGTTCGCGGTGGCGACGCGTTCCTTCGATGTGGGTACGGTCCAGGTCAGCGGGACGGTTGGCTACGGAAATGGGCTGTTCCAGGATGACGGCGGGCACGGCCGTGCCTACGGCCGCGCCGCCACCGGCGGCGTGTTCGGCGGGCTGAAGGCTGATTTGCGGCCGGTGCCACATACCGTCGTGTCGCTGATGGCAGAGAACAATGCCTGGGACTATAATGTTGGGGCATCGATCAGCCATCGCGGGGTGCGTGCTGGCCTTTACTGGATGGGCGTCGGTGCCGGCAGCAGGGTGGACGCCACTGGGCTCTACGACTACGAGCGGTTCGGCTTCACCGTCGGTTGGCAGAGCAACGTGCTCGCGATCTTCAACGGTGATGTGCTCCGTCGCCGTGTTGCCGAGCTCGAGCGAGAGCGCGAGCGACTCCGCGCCGAGATCGCAGCCCGCCAGGCGCGCATTGTTGCGCTGGAGGCGGAGATCGGCCGTTACCGGGCGCAGAACCTGCTCGAGCTCGAGCAGCGCCGGCAGCAGGCGGAGCAGGAACTGAAAGCGGAGCGCGAAGCGCTGCGCAGGTTGGAGGAACGGCTGCGCCGGCTCGAGCAGCAGCGTCCCGAGCCTCCCCCGCGCCGCTGAGGCATACGCCGGAGAATGACATGAGAGCCCTGGTTCTGGCTTCGCTGCTCTGCTGTTCAGTGCTCGCTCCGGGCGTCCTGGTGGCGCAGGGAGGAGCACCGGGCGACTTCGAGGCGCAGCGCACGGCGCTGCAGCGCGAGGTTCAGGATGCGGAGCAGCGGCTCGCCGAATTGCGCGCCGAGCGCTTGCGACTCCAGGCGCGCGTGGACAACGCGCTCGTGCTGGCGATGCAGGCTCGCGCTCGCGAGCTGATGATGAGCAGCGAGCAGGAGGCGCTGCGTGAGCTGGATGCGCTTCTGGCCACAGCGCAGAGTGACATGCTCGCGCAGCGGGATCGCATGCTCGCGCTCGGGGACGCTGTACGCCGTCGCGCCGGTGCCGTGCTGGTGGTACTGGTGGCAGTGGACAGTGCGCAGTTCGCGCGTCTCGGCGGCGCCGAGATCATGATCAACGACGTCACCGTGGCCCGACGAAGTTACGGGGAGCTTTCCGCCGAGGCGTTCAGGTTTGGCGCTGTGGATCAGGCCTACCGAGCCGATGTGCTCCCCACGGTGCAGCGCGTGCGCGTGCGCGTCATGGCCGACGGTGAGCCGGTCGAGCACGTGCTGGATGTGCCGGTTGCCGAGCAGGCGATCACGTACGTTCGTTTCACGGCGCGCGGACCTCGACTCGACTCCGAAACTTGGATGACCCGAGCCGACGCTCGCCCCTGATGCGCCGCGCCGTGCTGATTCGCGCGCTCTCTATTCTCGGCGCGCTGGCGGCTCTGGCCGGCGGGACGCCGGCGCAGGAGGTAGCGGGTAGCTTCCAGACCTCTGACCAGCTGAGCGCGCACGCCGAGATCGGCAGCGCGCTCTTTGAGCTGATCTCCGATCGTCCGGTCGCTGCAGCGCGTCGGCTGGAGTGGCTCCGCACCCACCCCGCAGGCCGCTCCGTCTCCGGCGATGCCGAAGTGGATGCCGAGCTCCGCTTTCTCCTCGCCACGGCGTACTTCCGCGTGGGATCGAGCACGCGCTTCCGCGAGCTTGCCGAGCCGCTGCTCAATGCGGCATCTCCGGAGCGCGCCGCGGCGCTGCGCGCCCAACTTGCCATGGATGCGTATGGCCGCGGGGACAACGCGGCGGCGGTGGCGCTGGTGCCGGCGGGCAGCACCGACCCGCTGCTGCGTTTCGTGGCGGGGCTGGCGCATTACCGCGGCGGCGAATTCAACGCCGCGCGCGATGCCTTCAGCGGATTGCGGAACGCTCCCGATGCGTATGGGCCATACTCGCGGTACATGGCGGCGCTTGCCCTGGCATCGGCGGAGCCGTCGCGGACCATGGAGGCCGTGGATTCCCTCCGTGCGCTCGCCTCGGGCACGGGAGACGTCGAGCTTGCGCACGCGGCGCTGCATTCCGGCGCGCGGCTGGCGTATTCCGTCCGACGCTACGATGTTGCCGCGCAGCTTGCCGGAGAGGTCCCTGTCGGGAGCGGCGCCCACCTTCCGGCAGCGACGGTTCACGCGTGGGCGCTGTATCACCGGCAGCAGCTCGATGCCGCCGCAACCGTTTTCTCCGAGATTGCTGACCGCTACGCGGATGCGCCGGAGGGAACCCAGGCTCGAGTGATGGCTGCGCAGACGCTGCTGGAGGCCGGGCGGCCGAGTGCGGCCGCCGGCGCCTTCGCCGCGGCGAGCACACTCATGGCTGGTCGCGCGCAAGCGGTGGGGTCGGTGGAGGGGACCGCGGCGGCTCTGGCGTCGCGAGCGATCCTCGCGGCGCGCACCACCGACATGCTGTTTGTCGATGCCGGCAGCGCGATGGCCACGGTTGCGGCGCCGACGAGCGATGCGGCCAGGTCGGCCGTGCTCCTGGGTGATCGAATCGAAGCCATGATCCCGCGTGCAATGCCGATTCTGATTTCGGGAGAGACGCGCGAACGCTGGCTGGCTGAGCTGAGCCCCCGCATCGGGGCTGGGTTCCC
>CAZWSO010000218.1:0-4067 GCA_964636485.1 uncultured Gemmatimonadaceae bacterium | reverse complement strand
GGGCGGAGATGCGGTCGATCGTGTCCTGATGCGTGTGGTGCTCCGGATACTCGCGTGGGTCCTGGATCACGTTGATCACGCGCATTCCGGCCTCGAGGAGTGGCAGATGATCATCGGTGATGTAGCCCCCCAGTCGCGGGACGAAATAGTTGGAGCGGTTCAGCTCATCGGCCGTGCGCCACACTCGACTCACGATTTCGGGAGCATGCTGAACGGAGTAGCCCTCCTGTAAAAAGCGCGCCCCGTGTGCCCCTACCATATCGTACAGGACACCGAACATGGGGCGGTAGTCTGCTTCCGGCGGGTTTCGCGCGAAGTAGCGCGCACCGATGAGGACGTCCTCCAGCTCGCCGTCGAACTCTCCATAGTCCTCACCATCCACGAACAGCAGGTCCACTCCGAACGCGGGCTGGCGTGCGGCGAGCACATCGGCCACGCCCAGCAGCACGGCCACGCCGGAGCCGCCGTCGTTTGCCCCGGGAATCGGCTCGCTGCGCCGCGCCGGGTCCGGGTCCTTCTCGGCTATCGGCCGCGTATCCCAGTGGGCAAGATAAAGAATCCGCTGCGTGGCGGCCGGGTTGAACCGGGCGAGCACGTTCCGCATCGGGAGCGAGTCGCCGTCGAGCGTGACGTGCGTCCATTGCTGTTCGATGACGGTATCGGCCACCTGGCCGAGGTGCCCCACCAGCCAGTCACCCATGCGCCGGTGTCCTTCCGTTCCGGGTACGCGCGGCCCGAACTCGAGCTGTGTTCGCACGTACTCGAACGCCTGCTGTCCGTCGAATTCGGTACGTGGTCGGTCGCGTGGGCAGGCTGTGGCCAGAGTCGCCAGCACCAGCACAGCAAGCAGCCGCCTCAACGAAGTCCACCTGCAAAGAAGGAGAGGTGCATGACGACGGACACGACCGTTTGTGAGAAGCGGCGATCGTTGACGTTATCGAAGTTGAGGATGCGGGCGAGCGTCATGGTGAACGAAAGCGTTTCGGATATGTCGGAGTCGGCGTTGGCGTTGATGGCCCAGCGTCCGTTGTCCGTCACTCGCCGTTCGGCGCCGCCGACCTCGAAGATGGTACGATTCTGCGACTGCTGGAAGCCGACGCGCGTCCGGATTGACTGGCCATGGAGCTCCCACGACTGCGGGATCGGGATGCTCTTCCCCACTTCCGCGGAGAGATCGTTCTGCTCGCCTAGAATCACACCGCCGCTGCGCAGCTCGCGGCGGGAGGTGTGGTTATACCCCATGGACGTCGAGAAGCCACCGAGCACGCTCCAGAGAATGTTAGCGCTAACCGGGTATTGCCGGACGGTCTGCTCGTAGCGGACTCCCACGAAACCGGGCTCGCTGCCGTCGCCGAGGGTGGGCTGGAAGGTGCTCACGTGCGTGACGCGCGCGCCGAGTTGGCCGCCAATGCTCGAGAAGAGAGCGTCGCGCGCCGTCGGCCGCAGGCTCCAGCGCAGGCTGATGTCGGGGAACGTCACCTGCTCGGCATCGAGCCGCGTTTGACCATTCACGATTCGCGCCCAGGACGTGGTGGTAGCGCGAGTGTAGCGGTCGGTAAGCGTGATGCCCCATGGCAGTGCGATGGCGTGGCTGATGGTCAGGCTTCGCGTTTCGCCCGCCGCGGTGGCCGGCACCCCCTCCAGCGACCGGAAGCTGGAGATGCCACCGCGGCCGAACTGATAGCTGAGAGGCGCGTTGAATGCGACACCATCGAAGGTGGAACGGAGGTCTCGCCGCCAGGCAATGTCCACCGGACGAAGCGCCCGCGCCAGCGAGCGCAACAGCTCATCGTCCCCACCGACCAGTTCCAGCGCGCGCCCTAAATCCACCGTGGCGCCGGCGCCGAATCCCTGCGAGTTGAGGAATCGCCTCGGCAGGTGGAGCCCGCCCGACGTGACCGCCACAACTCGCAGAAAGTTGGGATCGCGCAGCATCGAGAAGCTGGTGCCGTAATCGAAGCGCGGCCGCAGCCAGCTCGTGAACGCCGGCGTAGCGGTAAGCGCGGTTGCGATCCGCCGCTCGCGCTCGAGCCCGGCATCCATTCCGAACAGGCGTCCACGCTCCATCCGCGACACTACTCCCAGATCGGTGCTGTCGCCGTAGTCGCGCATGTCGCGCGTCGACACCACATCCACGCGCCCGCTGATGCTGTTGACCGGCCGCATCTCCAGCGTGGCCGTGTTGCGCCAGACGCTGGTCAGGCCGTTGACGACGAACCCGGTATCCTCCGCCGCGGCGACCGGAAGTGAGAAAGCCTCGCGCCGGTCGGTGGTGCGCGCATAGCCGGTCGTGACGCGCAACTGCGTCGGGTTGAGACGGATGTTCGCGTTGCGCAGCGATCGTATTCCTTCAGTTTCGCGGAGGAACCGCGGCATGCCATCGATCAGCCGGCCGAGCCAGCGCGGAAGCCCTGTCTGGCGACCTTGCGGCAGGAGATTGTAATCGAGCGTCCCCGCGAATGCCCTGCTCTGCCCGGTCTGGTACTCGCTGCGAGATGACGCGCTGCTGTAGGTCGTGCTCATTGACAGGTTGTTGAGCATCGCGCCAAGAAGCGGGTCCTCGAGCGGCGTTGCCCGGCGCGCTGACAGCGTGTAGGTGGTAGCGTGCGACCGCGGGGTCCGCAGCCCCGCCAGACCCACACCGCTCAGGTCGGAGCGAGAGAGGAAGAGTGGATCGGCAGCGGTTCGGGCGTGGCTTACCGAGAAGGGGAGCAGCAGCCCCAATCCGCGCGGCAGAAATCTGTCGAGGCGAACCGCCGACGCAACGCTGATCTGGTCGTCGGTCACATAGCTCGGCATCTCCCCCAGCTGCCTGAAATGACCGTCACGGCGGCTGGCGTTGAGCTGGAGCGTGCCGATGTCGGCCGCGATCAATGAAAGCCCAATGTGACCGGCATAGCCTGCGTCCTCCACCATGCCGGCGAGCCTGATGTCGTTCACCCACAGCTCGAGGGTGTCGCTTGGCATGATGACGCCCCCCTGGAGACCGAGCGTATCGAGGCGCACCATCCCCACTGCCAGCTCCTGCACGGATGCCAAATTGGGCGGATTGATCCCCGGATTGGCCGAAAAGACGATGTAGCCGTCAGCGCAGGCCGCGTACGGCTCGCCCCCACCCACCGCCGCCACCACCGACGCCGCAACGAGAGCGGAGTCCGCGCCGGTGCACGCGATGCGCGGCCCGTTTTGGAGATACGAGTTCTGAAGAGCTGCACGCAACGAGAGGAAACGCGCGAACTCCACGCGCACCTCGGGCAGCCAGGCATCGCGCGTGTTTCCCGCGCCGGCAGAGGTGCGATAGAGGTAGAAGTTCTCGTCGTCACGGCCGATCTTCACGAAGAACTGGAGGTCGCCCTGCGCTCCCCACCCCTTGTTGCGGCCGCGCGCCCACACGCGCAGCTCGCGATAGCCCATGAAATTCTTTTCGCCTTGCGGAAACCGGTAATAGGCTTCTGCTCGGTGATGGATCGCCAGGTTCCGGGCCATCAACCGGAGTGATCGCTCATTCACCTGCACCAGACCCGGGGCGAACGTGCTCTGCTTGTTGTCCGCCTCATCGATGACGCCGGGCGGTGACTCGTAGAATATGCCGCCCGCCGGATTGCGATCCTGCGTACCGATCACTGACGCGATCACGAAGCCGCTCCCTTCCTCGGCGCTGCCGCCGATGCCGGCGGCCGGTCGGTCGGTGCGCTTCACCCACGGCGAGCCAACCAGCCGCATACGCGCGATCGGCACCGTGGTGAAGAGCGTATCCGGCATGTTCGCCGCTGACACCAGCGTGAGCCGCATCGACTTCGCCCGGCGCAGCAGCGGATCGTTCAGCTCCTCGGCAGGGGCGGTAAACGGGACGCGGAAGCGCACCCAGCACACTGGCGTCGGCACTCCGCGCACGGTGGTGGTGTCGTGCAGGGAACGATAGCAGCGCCCAATGCGGTCGTATCCGGTGCGGTCGGCCATGTCGACCACGAATCGGCGGAGCCGCTCGGCATGGCGCGCATCGCTGGCCAAATTGAGGAAGCCGTCCAGATCGAGGTCCTCCTCGTCCAGGCGGCGGTTGCCGCGCG
>CAZWSO010000217.1:0-4149 GCA_964636485.1 uncultured Gemmatimonadaceae bacterium | reverse complement strand
ATTCGCCGGCGAGCGCTTCGTGCACGCCCCCCTGCACCACCGCCACCGACTCGGGGGCGACGAGCGCGCGCACCATGCCGACGCCGGAACGCAGCGACGCCCGCGTCGCGAGGGCGACGGCTCCGGCCATCCCTCGTGCGCCACCGACGATGACCAGCTTCTTACGCGTCCCCTTGTGGGCACGCGCGAGGAAGAGAGGCAGGCGTTCCGCCACCCAGGTCGCGCACACGAGCCGGGGTGCCGTAGGGTCCTCGTCCTCTGGCAATCCGATGTCGAGCACCACGATGCGTCCTGATGCATCTCGCGCCCGAAGAAGCCCGCGCTTGAGCGTGCCGAAGGTGATGGTGAGATCAGCTACGATGTGAGGATCGTGCCGCTCGCCGGTTGTCGCATCCACCCCGCTCGGAACGTCGAGCGCAACGACGGCGGCTCCGGCTTCACGCGCGGCGAGCAGGTGAGAAATCAGCTCAGCTACGTGACCTCGCGGCGCCCCCCTGGACCCGGTGCCCAGCAGGCCATCCACAACGATGCCGCACGGTCCGTCGTCGTTCATGGTGACGAGCGGGAGCGCTTGACCCCGCTCCAGGGCGGCATCTTCGGTACGCGCCTCGCCAGCTTCCATTGCCGCAACGCGCACACCCGCGCCGGCCAGCACTCCTGCCACCACCCAGGCATCGCCGCCGTTGTTGCCCTGGCCGGCGTAGATGCGAACCCCGTGCACCAGACGGTCGGCATAGCGCCGTCGTATCTCCGCGGCGGCGCCAATGCCAGCACGCTGCATCAATGTGAGTGACGGGACGCCGGATGCGGTCGCCGCCGCATCGCGTTCGGCCGCCTCGCTCGCGCTTGCGACGCGAACCAGCACCATCATGCGATTCCGATCAGCGCCGCGGCGTAGCCCACTACGCGATCGTCGCGTCCGTCCACCACTCCGGAATGGCTGTAGGCTACCACCTCGCCAACCCGTCCGCCCATCTCGCGCACCGCTTCCAGTACACAGGACACCGGAACGCGGCCGCACATGCCAACCCGGTGCTCCTCGGTCGTCCGCATGAGCCCCTCGCCATCGAGCGAGATGATGCGATCGAGCACCATTGTATCCTTGTCCACGGTCAATGGCGCCGGATCGAAACCGTTCATGTCCGAACTCGCGACGAGCAACACATCATCCCGTCCGGACAGGCACCGCGCTATGGCGCCGGCCAGCGCCTGTGAGCGTTCCCACCGGCCACCATCAAAGAGAATCGGCACGATTCGTACGTTCGGGTTACGGATTTGGAGAAAGGGGAGAAGCACTTCCAGGGCATGCTCCCCGGAGTGTGGCTCGGCATTCTCGCTAAGCAGACCGCCGGACTTGTCGATCAGCGCGCTGCCGAGCTCCGAGTCCACCGGCACATCGCCGAGCGGAGTCCGATAGATGGTATCGAGCATCACTGCTCCTGTCTCCCGGCCCGCGGCGCTGCCGGCATGACAGGGCCCCAGCAGGACGCAGATAGGCGGGATTTCCGCAGAAGCGAATGCGGCGGCGGCTACGGCGCCGCTGTAAGGGTAGCCCGCATGCGGCGCCAGCACGGCGCGAACGCGCCTCGGCACGACGTTAGCCATCTCCAGATACCGCTTCACATCGGCGCGCAGGCGTCCGGGAAGCGCGGGATAGAACGTGCCGCTGCCAGTGGGAGTTCGGGTGTGGGCCATATGTCTGAACGAGAAGCGGCGGCCGTCAGAGCCGCCGCGCAAGCCAACGGAAGGTACGTCGCACAATTACTTCGCCGAGTGGCTCAGCGCCCGTCCCAAGCTGATCTCCCCATTGTCGATGCGAATGTTGAACCCGCAATTTGGGTTGATGCATACCCACGCCTTGAAGGTGATCGGCGCGCCGTCGCGGCCGTAGTCACTCAGCGGAATCAGCACCCCTTCCTTGCACTTCCGGCACGTTGGCAGCTCAAACGCTTGCATCCCATGCACCCTCCTCCCCTACCTCCCGCTCTGCCGCGCACGATTCGTACCCCTCAGGCACGCTGCCCCGTCGGCCACGGATACTCCTGGTCGAACGCCTGGTCGAAGTCGAACACGGCGAGAAACTCATCACGCGTGTCGGATGGCTGCGAGATCAGCATGCCGAGTTCGACGAGGGTAAAGACAATGTCTCCCAGGTCGGCGGTAACACGCACCCCCCAGTGCTCGAGCACCGGCCGCGCCATCACCCCATACCGTTCGAGGGCGAGATCCCGACAGGCAACAGCCAGCTCCCGGCCGCTGATGTGTCGTCGCTCCGGAAGCCGCGTCTGGCAAAACTCCAGCGCCGAGAGCACGAACAAATACGCGCTCTCAGAGAAGCGCGGCTCCCTGGCCAGGATACGCTGCATGATACCATCGCGGAAAGCGAGTTGTGGCAAGCTCCACCTCAGATCTCGCGTACAAAGCGCGCCGTGCACCGGCACGCCGGCATGATGGGCTACCCCACCACGACCGTGTCTGCTAAGATGGAGTGGACACCGCGATATTACAACCGGTCAGCCTGCGCCCCGGCGAGATAGAGCGGGAAGGCCAGGGCAAGCTCGCGCACCTCGCCGCGAACGGTCCGGGTATAGGCGTCATCGCCGGGCCGAGAGAGTGCGCGTTCGATGAGCTCTGCGATGCGCCGCATTTCAGGTTCACGCATCCCCCGGGTGGTCACCGCCGGTGTGCCGATCCGCACGCCACTCGTGACGAACGGAGACTGTGTTTCCCCCGGTACGGTGTTCTTGTTCACGGTAATGGCCGCCGCCTCCAGGGTTTTCTCCGCGTCTTTGCCGGTGAGTCCGCGATTGCGGAGATCCACCAGCATGAGGTGATTATCCGTGCCGTCCGAGACGAGCTTGAAACCGCGCTCCATCAGCGCCTCGGCAAGAGCCCTCGCGTTCGCAACGATCTGTCGCTGATACGTCGCGAATTCTGGTCGGAGCGCCTCGGCCAGCGCAACCGCCTTGGCGGCAATGACGTGCATGAGCGGGCCGCCCTGAATACCCGGGAAGATCTGCTTGTCGATGGCCTTTGCATCCGCCGCGCCACAGAGGATCATGCCGCCACGCGGGCCGCGGAGCGTCTTGTGAGTGGTTGTCGTGACCGCGTCGGCGTAGGGAATCGGTGATGGGTGCAGCCCCACGGCAACGAGGCCGGCAATGTGGGCCATGTCCACGACGAGGCGCGCCTCCGTTTCGCGCGCGATCTCGGCGAAGGCGGCGAAGTCGATCGTTCGGGCATATGCGCTCGCTCCGGCAATGATCACCCGCGGCCGGTGCTCGCGTGCCAGCCCGAGCACCGCCTCGTAATCAATGCGGCCGGTGTCCTCATGGACGCCGTACGCGACCACGTTGAAGAACTGCCCCGAAAAGTTCACGGGCGACCCGTGCGTGAGGTGGCCCCCGTGCGAAAGGTTCATGCCAAGAATGGTATCGCCTGGCTTCAGCCAGGCGAAATAGACCGCCATGTTCGCCTGCGCCCCGGAGTGCGGCTGCACGTTGGCGTGCTCGGCGCCGAAGAGCGTACGAGCCCGCTCGATGGCCAGCCGCTCCACCACGTCCACGAACTCGCAGCCCCCGTAATAGCGCTTGCCGGGATAGCCTTCAGCGTACTTGTTCGTGAGCGGCGAGCCCATCGCCTCCATCACGGCTGGAGAGACGAAGTTCTCGCTCGCGATAAGCTCGAGCCCCTCCTCCTGTCGCTGGAACTCATCGGCGATGGCCTGCGCCACTTCGGGGTCCGTGGTGCGCAGTGCCTCTCCAGGGGGTCGGTTAGGCCAGGAAGTCCAGGAGGACATCATGGGACGGGGTTCGGGATCGAGAACTCGGCGTCCGGACAATCGGGGACGGGGGCCTGGATATCAAAGTCGTCCCCATGAGGGCGGGAATCCATGGTGTTCGTCATGGGCCCGGGGTGGCAAGCTTCGATTCCCGCTCTTGCGGAAACCATATGCAATCCGGACCTGTTGAGCTCGTATCGGGCTCGGTCCGGCACGCCCGGAATGCGCTCACTCATCGCTATATCTTCAGTACGTTGCACGAGCAACTCCGCCCACCAGCGATCCTACCTGCCTCAGTCGCCGCTCGGCGAGCCGATCCGCCGCTTTGTAGGTCGGTATGCCATCGGCCCTGGCGATCTCGAAGATGC
>CAZWSO010000216.1:0-4150 GCA_964636485.1 uncultured Gemmatimonadaceae bacterium | reverse complement strand
AACCCGCGACCCCAACCTTGGCAAGGTTGTGCTCTACCAACTGAGCTATTCCCGCATCTACCTTAAATATCGCCCCGCTGCAGCGCGCTGACAAGAGAACCGGATGAGGTGGGAAGTCACGTTTGGCCCGGCCCGACATTCATGGCTGCGCCCCAAGCGCGTGAACGGCGTACCATGTGCACCAGGCGACAAGCCCCGACACGGCTGCGTCCCCGCCATTCAACAGCGCCACGCCATCCACGTCCACTACTTCCGCCCCCACGCCATTGTCCAGCGGCGCTCGCCTGAGCCACTGGAGCACGCCTGCCGGATCCGGGCCAAGAAGCCGGGCGCACTGCTGCACCAGCGATCGCGGTTCGCCGTTTAGCTCGCGCACCGTGCGCCGGTACACGGAGTCCTGCCGCTCCACGGCCTCGTAGATCGGCAGCCACCAGATGGAAGCCTGCCAATCGTCCTCGCTGGCGTTATTCCCCGCCAGGTCCACAGCCGATGCAAAGGTGGAGCGCCCGCCACGTTCCGTGGTGAAATGCCTGCGCAGTGCGGCTCGCACACCCTCTGGATCCTGTACCTCGCGCGCCGCCTCCTCATCGAGCACACGCCGGAACACATCCAGCGCCATCGCCGCCACGGCGTTCCCGTGCAGCGTGAACGGCAGCGGTGCGGGGGCTCCTGACGGCATCACCTCGGTGGAATACAGCGGCACGTGTGCGTCGCGACGTGCAGCCAGGTCATCCGACGACGCGTACAACGTTTCGGCAATGACCGGCTCGTCCACGATCTGGTCATCTCCGGTTTCACGGATGTAGCGATCGATTCCGATAGCGAAACACGCCACCCCCTCTATGGAGAAGCCCGGCTCGAACAGCGAACCATCGAAATAGTGCACGCCGTTGCCCGGCGAATAACCGTGAAGCTCGCAAGCGCGAATCAGAAGCTCGCGGGCGAGCGACGCGTCTGCCAGCTGGATGGCGGGAAGAATCCACATGAGCGCTTCCCAGTCCCTCACGGTTACACCCAGCCCGTGCCAGGGCGCACGGGACCGCACGAGATAGAAGTGCGCATCGTCGAGCGCACGTCCCACCCCGTAGAAGTACGCGTGCAGCAAGTTGCGGTTTATGAGCCTGTCCACACCGTCGTGCCCAACCGTCTGCTCGAGCGTGCGCAGCGCTTGGCGCGTAAGCGTAAGCAGCTCACTCCACCCCCGCCGCTGGAGCACTCGAGCCGTGGCCTCCGCACCGTCCCGCTCGGGACCGACGGCTATATAGAAGGCGACACTGCCACGCCCGCCCGCCGGAAGACGCATGTCGCGGCGCAGAGCGAAGGAAGGAGCGTCGCGCGCCTCGGTCTCGATACGCACGTCCCCATCGCTCGCCAGCGCCACGGCCACCAGGCCGGGGAGAGCCGCGCCCTCGAGCACGAGCACATCGCCAGGACGCGTCACCACCCGGTGCGCATCATCGGCGGAACGAGGCGCACGTACCCTTAGCTGGCGGTGACCGAGCACACCTTCCAGGGAGATCTCGAGCCGCGCCTCCTCTGGCCCCCTATTTTCCACCGCAATGGCGTAAACAGCCCCGGCGATGTCCGCGTCGCGCCCGTATGGCGCGAAGACAGTTCCGCGGATCACGAGTTGCTCTACGCTGCACGTGAACGTGGGCAGCCAGCCAAGAGCACGCTCCCACGCTAGTCCGGTCTCTCCGAGCGTCAGGGTTCGGTCGGCGAGGCGGATACTCGGCCGCAGAAGCGCCGGGCCGTGCCCCTCCATAAAGTCCGATGAGCCGGCGAATTCCACCGCCGCTCGAGATGCGCGGTGCAGAACACCCAGAGCGTGAATGGAGCCGTCGGCCGGATGGATGCACGGCAGAGTGACCCAGTGATTCCCCGTTACCTGCCATGGGACACTGGGAATGGGAAGCGTTGGCCTGGTGCCGTTCCAGCTGGGCTTCACGGTGGACGGTGAGCTCGAGGGGGCGGAAGGATGCCATCCCCAGCGAGCGCCGTCAACGTGCACGGCGGGTGACGGGGGTCTCCTCGCCCTGTTAATCTACATTAGCACGCCCGGGTTATTCACTTGTATGTGGACAGGTTACACACTTATCCACATAGATTTCGACAATCGAAAGGGTACCCTGGAAATCGAGCAGATCGACACCAAACAGGCAATGCGGTTTTCCACGCCGGCTGTGGCCACCGCCTGACAGGTCATCCACATCCTCTTGTGGAAGTCGCTGTGGAAAACGGCTTCCCTTACCGCGACCTGCGAGGCTCGGCCGGCGTTCTGTCTTGCGGCCTCGACCGTGCCGCAGGAACCGGCGTTTCCGCCGAGGACAGCAGCTCACGAGCGTGGGCACGGGAAAGTTCGCTCTCCGGATCCCCGCCCAGCATCCGCGCTATCTCGCGAATTCGCTCCTCACCGCTGGATACGGCAACGTCGGCGGTGGTGATTCCTCCGCGCGCGCCCTTGGTGACCAAAACGTGGTGGTGGGCGCGGGAGGCGATCTGGGGAAGGTGCGAGATTGCGAGCACCTGGTGGTGCTCAGCGACGCGTCGCAGGGTGTCGCCTACCTGCAGGCCGACACGCCCGCCTATGCCGGCGTCGACCTCGTCGAACACGAGCGTCGGAATGCGGTCTACTCGCGCAAGAACGGTCTTGAGCGCCAGCATGACGCGCGACAGCTCGCCACCGGAGGCCACTCGTGAGAGAGCGCGAGGCGCGTGCCCCACATTGAGGGAAACGCGGAACTCGACGTCCTCCGCGCCCTCCTGGCCGATCGAATCTCGGGGCTGAAGCAGCACCTCAAGCGAGCCGTCCGGCATGCCCAGCGACGGGAGAAGCGGCTCCACTGCTTTACACAGCTGGGCGGCTGCTGCCCGCCGCAGTGCGCTCAGTCGCCCTGCGGCGCTGGCCAGCTCGCCAGCGGCGACATCACGCCGCCGCTCCAGCTCACGTCTGTCCAGACCCGCCGTATCCAGCAGATCGAGCTCGGCGCGAGAGCGGCGCCCCAGGTCGTTAACAGCCTCCAGCGTGCCCCCATATTTGCGCGTGAGGCCGTGAATCAACTCGCGGCGGGCGCGCACCGTCTCGAGCCGAGCTGGATCGAGCTCAACGGAACCCGCATAGGCCGTCACGTCGCGCGCCAACTCTTGTAGAGTGTAGAACGCCGAGTCCAGCGTCTCCTCGAACGCACCCACGGACGGGTCCATGCGTTGCGCCGACGCCAGCGCGCGCTGCATGGCGGCGAGTCGGGCAAGCACGGCGTGATCTTCGCGCCCGAGCTCGTCGGCGACCGATTCCGCAAGCGCACGCAGCTCGCCTGCATGCTCGAGTCGTCCAGCCTCCTCCTCGAGGCGCTCTTCCTCTCCGGGGACGAGATTGGCGCTCTCGATCTCGTGAACGACATGGTGCAGGTAGTCCGCGCGCTGTGCCGCCTGCGTGCGCCTGGTTTCGAGAGACACCAGTTCGCGCTCTACGGACGCAAGCTTCGCATGCGCGTCGCGAACCGACTGCGCCACCGATGTAGCATTCCCGAAGTCATCGAGAATCGCACGCTGCGCTTCCGGGTCGAGCAGTGTCTGCGCCTCGTGCTGGCCATGGATGTTGACGACGAGCCGGCCGATGCGCGCGAGCGCACCAGCGGTTGCCGAGATGTCGTTGATCCACGCGCGTGCCCTCCCGCCGGCGGTGATCTCACGGCGAAGCACGATGCGGTCGTCCTCAGGAGTGACGCCGATCTCATCGATGGCAGCGAGAACATCGCTCCGGCCAGCGCACTCGAAGACACCCTCCACCATCGCGCGCTCCGCACCCGTTCGGATGAGCTCCGCGCTGGCGCGCTCACCCAGCAGGATGCCGAGCGCACCCACGATTATGGACTTTCCCGCGCCTGTCTCCCCAGTAAGCACGTTGAGTCCGGGAGCGAGCGGAAGAGTAAGCGACTCGATGATCGCGAAATTGCGGATCCGCAGGTCGGTCAGCACTGAGGGTTGCCGTCACGCTCGCGGAGTCCCCCCCAGCCAAGCTTCCACCTCATGCGCCAGAAGAATGTCATATCCAGGAAGCGCACGACGTGCACCCGCGCCGCGGCCCGGCGAATGGTGAGGGAGTCACCGGCCGTAAAGATGGTACCGGTCTGGCCATCCACCGTAACCA
>CAZWSO010000215.1:0-4153 GCA_964636485.1 uncultured Gemmatimonadaceae bacterium | reverse complement strand
CCGGCGATGCGATTCGCAACGCGCGCCTGAACTCCAAGCAAGGCTGCGGCCTTGGTCGGCGCCAGACGCAGATGATCAACATGCCGGAGATCGGCACGATGGTGTTCGTCGGCGTGCGTTACGACTTCTCGCTCACCGGCGGAGGGCAGTGATGTATCGGCGGACGTTCGCGAAGACGCGGGCGTCCGCGCCCCTGCCGCTCCGCGCCATGGTGCGGGCGGCGGGGATTCTTCCGGCGCTCGCGCTCACGGCGTCCTGTGCCTCGGCGGGGCCGGGGGCGGCACCGGCAACGACCGAGATCCGGGGAGGCGTGGTGGTGACGGGAACGATCGAGCTGCAGGGAGAGTCACGCTCGTACCAGGCATTCGTGCCGGCAGCACACCGTCCCGGAGTCGCGCTGCCGCTGCTTGTGGTGTTGCACGGATGTACGCAGACCGCGACCGATATCGCGATCGGTTCACGGATGAACGAAGTGGCCGAGGATCTGGGCTTCCTGGTATTGTATCCCGAGCAGCCCGATAGGTATCAGATACAGCGCTGCTGGCGCTGGTACGATCCGGAACACAGGGCGCGTGACTCGGGGGAGCCTGCCGCGATCGCGGCGATGACGCGGGAAGTGGCCGAACTCTATGGCACCGATCCGGATCGCGTGTACGTGGCCGGCATCTCGGCGGGCGCGCTGATGGCACTGTCGGCGGCGCTCGCCTACCCCGATCTGTATGCCGCCGTCGGCGTGCATTCAGGGGGTGCATACGGTGTGGCGAGCGACGTTGGAGGGGCGCTGGCGCTGATGCGTAACGGTGCGCCAGGAGCGGTCGCCGCGGCGGACGACGCGTGGCGCTCCATGGGAGAGCACGCGCGGTTGCTGCCGCTGATCGTGCTTCACGGAGAAGCAGACGCGGTCGTGCAGCCCCGCAACGCCGATGATCTGTTGGCGCAGTGGAGAGCGCTCGCGACGCGCAACGGCAGGCCGCTCACCGCAGAGGAGGATAGCCTGGAGGAGAACGGCCGGCAGGTAAGACGCGTGCGATATCGCGCCGGCACCGGCAGCGCAGCGGGCGAGGTAGTCATCGAGCGGTGGATGATCGCTGGTCTTGGGCACGCGTGGTCGGGTGGATCGCCGGAGGGGAGCTACTCCGACCCCCAGGGTCCCGAAGCCTCGCGGGTTATAATGCGCTTTCTGCTGGAGCACCGGCGGCCATGAGCGTCGCTCCGCTCCTGCCGCGCCGACACGATCCCATCGCCTGGTGGGCGAGGCTCGATCGCGATCGCGTGGCGCTCGTGGATCGGTCGCGCGCGCGCCGCATCACCTACGGCGAACTGGACGAGCGCGCGGCGCGATGGACGGGAGCGCTGACGGCGATGGAAAATGGGGGGAGCGGCTCTCGCGTCGCCGCGCTGGCCGCGAATCGCGTCGAGCTGGTGGAGCTGTTCTATGCGTGCTCGCGTATCGGCGCCGCGCTCGTGCCGCTGAACTGGCGGCTTGCGCCTGCAGAGCTGGCCGCGATCCTGACGAACGCGCGTCCCGATGTTCTCATCGGCGAGGAGCGGTTCCGCGCTGCGGGAGAGGAGGCTCTGCGACTGGCTTCGTCGTCATCTTCGAACGTCCCGCGGTGGTTCGATCTGGATCACGACGCGCCGGCGCTGCTCGCACGTGCCGAGCCGCAGGCGCATCACGCAAAACATTACCCGCTGGCGCCGTGGCTGGTACTGTACACATCGGGAAGTACGGGTGCGCCCAAGGGGGCCATGATCACGCACCGCCAGGTGCTCTACAACGCCGTCGCCACGTGCACGGCATGGGAGCTCGGGTCCTCGGACATCGCGCCGATCTCGACGCCCCAGTTCCACACCGGTGGCTGGAACGTGTTCGCCGCGCCACTCTGGGAACGTGGCGGCCGCGTCATCATGTTCGACCAGTTCGATCCGGCGACGTTTCTGGACGCCCTTGCCGAGGAGCGGTGCACGGTCGCGATGACGGTTCCCACGCAACTCGTGATGCTCGCCGAGCACAAGGATTGGGGGCGCGAGCTTCCATCTCTGCGATGGCTGATCTCCGGCGGCGCACCCTGTCCGTTGACACTGTCGACTCGCGTGCGGCAGGCCGGCTACGGTTTCCGCGAAGGTTACGGCCTCACCGAGTGCGGACCAAACTGCTTTGCTATCGGTACCGAGGAGTCCGCGCGGCGCCCGGGTAGCGTCGGCTGGCCGGTACCATTTCTCGAGGTGCGACTGGTGGACGAAGGCGGCGATGGCACTGTCGCAGGAGAGCCCGGTGAGCTTCTGCTGCGGGGGCCGCAGATGTTCGCTGGCTATCTCGATGACCCTGATCGTACCAGCGAAGCCATGGCGCCCGGCGACTGGTTGCGCACTGGCGACCTGGCAGTGCGCGACGCCGATGGCGCGTACAGGATTTGTGGCCGGCGGAAGGAGATGTACATCTCGGGCGGGGAGAACGTGTTTCCGGGCGAGGTAGAAGCGGCGCTGCTCGAGCATCCGGGGATAACGGAAGTCGTGGTGGTCGGCGTCCCCGACGACCGTTGGGGTGAGGTGGGGCGGGCCTACATAGTCGCGCGCGGCGGCCAGACGCCAACTGCCGAGGAGCTCACCGCATTCGCTCGCTCGCGGCTGGCCGGCTACAAGCTGCCGAAGTCATTTGTGGTTCTGGACGATATGCCGAAGCTCGGTTCCGGCAAGCCGGATCGCCGCGCCCTCGCTCGTGTAATGAACGATGATAAAGCATCCATGGAGACGCTGTCACGATGAACTACGCCAAAGGATCGGTTCTGCGCGCCACGCTCGACTTCGTGGACCGCGAGGCGGGCGCGGGCACGCTCGGCGCCGTGCTGAACATCCTGCCGCCGGAGAAGCGCAGCGCGGTGTGTGCCGCCGCCGCAACGGACGAGGTGCCGCTGGCGCTTGTTTACCAGCTGTGGCACGCGGTGAACGAGGTGCTCGGCGACAGTGACGCCAGCTGGGTGGAGCGTGCCGGCGCGCATTCCATCGAGTCGTTGGGTGTACAGCTTTACGGTGGCATCGTGCGGAAGCCGACGCCACTCGATTTCCTCACTCAGCGCATCTCGCTCTTCCGTCTCTTTTACCATTCCGGTGAGATGGACGTGGTGGAGCACGAGCCCGGCCGTGCGGTGCTGCGGCTGGTAGGATTCGAGGAGGGTGACCGTCTCTTCTGCCGGCGCCAGACGGGTGGGCTGCGCCGTGCTCTGGAGCTCGCCGGCGGCGAGGAGGCTGTGGTGCGCCACGTCCGCTGTGCGCTCGAGGGGGACGCTTTCTGTGAATGGGAGCTGGAGTGGCGCGAGCTGGCCGCGACGAGCGGACCGGCGGCGCGAGCACGAATCACTCCGCACTGATGCCTGGCTGCGCGCAGCGGCTGTTCTAGTCCTCCAGCTCGCGCAAAAGATCGGATATCTGTTCCTGCATCCCCTCATCGCGCGCGGCGGCGGCGCGGGCCATGTAGATGGCTCGGTGACGAAGCCGGCCGGCGGCGTCATCGTCCTCCATTGTGCGCTGGATATCCGCTTCGGCGGCAAGGAGACGCGCGAGAAGGGCGAGCCGCTGCGGGTCGCCTACAATGTTGATGGCCGTCTCGACGTCAACCTGGGAGACGAGCGGCGCTGCCGGACCGAGCAGCTCGTTTACGGCCGCGCGAAGCTCGTACAGTGCAATTTCTGGGGCCCCGGTGTCACGCAGCCCGAAGGCCCGCTGTATCGCGGCACCAACCTGCTCAATGAGCCGGAGGATGTAGTCCTGCTGTCGCCAGGCCATGATCCTTATATATAGTCGCTGCCGCGCTTTACGCTTACTGCCTCACTGTCTTTGGTTACTCCCCGAAAGCGGGAATCCACCCGAGTCCGGTGGGCCGCCCTCCGAGCCCAGGCACTTCTCGAAACAACGGCTGCGTGGATCGTCGGCGTGGTAGCCGTAGCAGGGGATCTGGACGTATCCGGCGCGCTCGTAGACGCGCATCGCTTCCGGCTGAAGTATACCGGTCTCCAGGCGCAGAACGCGGTAGCCGAGCTGCCCAGCGAGCTCCTCCAGTCCGGCGAGCAGTGCGCCACCAACAGAGCGTCCACGCGCCTGCGGCTCCACGTACATGCGTTTGACCTCGCCGATCCGGTTGGCCGGATCGAGGGGC